>CBIFWW010000128.1:0-9522 GCA_966186435.1 uncultured Enterobacteriaceae bacterium | reverse complement strand
ATATCAGGCCGGGGTGGTGGCTTTGGTTACTGTCGTGATTCGTCAGGCGGTTTCGAGGCTCTTTTTATGTGCCACCAGTAATGAATTAACGCATTCCGAGAAGCGTAATGCCGATATCTTGCATATTAGTCACGTCAGACAGTCCGGCATCTTTCCTCATAGCGTACATCCATTTCGCCAATCAAGTAGGCAGAGAAAAAGCCCTGGCATAGCTTCAGATAATCGGTGACGGTGTACGGATCTGGGTACAGGAGCATTTTGTTTTATATTCGATACAATCTGTGAGTAACGAGTAAGATCTTTTCGTAAAAATGCAGAGTGAGCTTCTTGGGACTGATGCAAAAGCACGGCGTAATTTGCAGCGGCGGACGCGATTTCTTTTTCCATCCCTTGGATGTCACATTCCGATGACAGCGCCCGTCTAAAGTAGTTTTCCGCTCCTAACTCATCACCGCTGAAAAGTGCATCCTGAAAATGTTCCGGGAAGAAGGAGGAGCACGCTTCTCTGAACTCTATCGGCGTAGGTTCTTCATTGTTTAACCGTTCTGCACGTGCTTCGCCGGGAATATCTTCCACATACTGCAAGATCGGCGTTCATACCTGCTACGAACAAATCAATGTCCTGCACCGTTAGTTTTTCATCGTTTTTATTATCTTGAGAAGTTGTCCGCGCCTATCCTACCAAGTCTGAAGAGCGATATGTACGGGCTAAGGCGAGAAATGATAAACCGGCAGCGGCGAGGGCTACCAGTCCCCAAAGAACAACGAAAAAACTGACGTTCAGTAAAGCGAAAGTAGACATAGTAAATGTCGTTGCGGCGGAGTGTATGGGGGATGGTACAACCGTTGGTGTATCCCATTATATATCTCATTTCTGCTTCTGAGCGCCTGAGACACACCAACGTATTGTTTTGGAATGAGTTGAAGCTGACCGATAAGCCGGGTTCTGTCGTGGACAGTCATTCATCTAGGCCAGCAATCGCTCACTGGCTCAAGCAGCCTACCCGGGTTCAGTACGGGCCGTACCATGTGAACCCCTATTTGGCCTTGCTCCGGGTGGAGTTTACCGTGCCACGAACTGTTGCCAGCCGCGCGGTGCGCTCTTACCGCACCCTTTCACCCTTACCTGATCCCGCTTGCGCGGGCCATCGGCGGTTTGCTCTCTGTTGCACTGGTCGTGGGTTTCCCCCCCAGGCGTTACCTGGCACCCTGCCCTATGGAGCCCGGACTTTCCTCCCCTGCGCCTGTCTCCCCGAGGGGACGACGACACAGCGGCGACTGTCTGGTCAGCTTCGGCGCGAAGTATAGAGGGTTTACCCCCGCCTGTCACGCCCTTCCCGGAGGATTAACCTACCTGCTGATCCAACGCATATTTATAAAGCGCGTTTTTCTTCACACCGTGAATTTCCGCCGCCAGCGCCGCCGCTTTCTTCAACGGCAACTCTTGCTGGAGCAGGGCCAGCGTGCGTAGCGCATCGGCTGGCAAGGCCTCTTCATCGGCCTTATGGCCTTCAATGATCAGCACCATCTCACCTTTACGGCGATTTTCATCTTCTTTAACCCAGGCCAGCAGCTCACCAATCGGCGCACCATTTATGGATTCCCAGGTTTTAGTCAGTTCACGGGCCAGTACCACATAGCGCGTCTCACCCAATACCAGGCAGATATCTTCGAGGCTATCCAGTAACCGGTGGGTAGATTCATAGAAAATCATGGTGCGTGGCTCTTGCTCGATAGCTTTCAACGCATCGCGGCGGCCTTTAGATTTGGCCGGCAGGAACCCTTCGTAACAGAAACGATCGGAAGGCAGGCCTGCGGCGCTTAATGCTGCAATGGCAGCACAAGGGCCGGGCAACGGCACCACGCGAATACCTGCTTCACGGCAGCTACGCACCAGATGATAACCAGGGTCGTTAATCAGCGGCGTCCCGGCATCGGAAACCAGAGCAATACTTTGGCCTTCTTGCAGCTTGGCTAGCAAAGTTTCTGCTTTTTGTTGTTCATTGTGGTCATGAAGCGCGAACAAACGCGCATTTATCGCAAAATGTTGTAACAGCAACCCGGTATGACGGGTATCTTCAGCGGCAATCAGATCCACGGCTTGTAAAACGGAGAGCGCACGCTGGGTAATATCGCCAAGATTGCCGATAGGCGTCGGCACAATGTAGAGCGTACTGGGGGAAATCACCGCTGAATCGTGTTGTTTCATTGTTTCATCCGTATTGCCGATTTAATATTGAACATTGGGTAAAAAATTATCACTGGATACAGTATGGTTACGACTACATTTTTACATTCTCGTACCGGCCGATGCTTGCCGTTTATGTTAGCCGCATTACTCTTCGCCGGGTGTGGTACCCAGGCACCTGACCAAACTGCACCGCACCTGGAGGGTACCACCCAAGCCGGGTCTGGCTACTACCTAAGCCAGATGCAACAGAGCGCGAATGATAGCAAGACCACCTGGCAATTACTCGCCATTCGTTCGTTGCTGCAAGAAGGCAAGCTGCAACAGGGGCTGGAATTGTTTAATCAGCTTCCGCAAAACCTGACTAACACCCAGCAAAGGGAACAATCCATGCTAGCGGTGGAAATCAAACTGGCGCAAAAAGACTACGCCGGGGCCAACGCATTGCTCGCCAAAGTGGATGTCTCGACTCTTAACCAAAATCAACAGGCCCGGTACTGGAATGCACAAATTGCTGTGAGCCAGGGCCGCCCTTCCCTAAATGTATTGCGGGCCTATGTCGCTCAAGAGCCGTTGGTAAGTGGCAAAGCCAAACAGGCGAATATTGATGGTACATGGCAAACCCTGACATCCATGACCCGCGATCAGGCCAATGCACTGGTGATTAATGCTGATGAAGCAACTCTTCAGGGTTGGCTCGATCTCCAGCAGATGTGGTTTGATAACCGCAGCGATCCCAATATGTTGAAGGCCGGGATCAAAGACTGGCAAACCCGCTACCCACAAAATCCGGGGGCCAAATTACTGCCAACCCAGCTGGGGAATCTGCAAAACTATCAGCCCGCGTCAGTAAATAAAATCGCCCTGCTGCTGCCATTAAGCGGCCAGGCGGCTATTTTTGGCCAGACCATTCAACAAGGCTTTGAAGCAGCTAAGAATAACGGCGTGGCACCGGTTAACACCCTATCTGCCGCTACGCCAACGGACAGCACACCGGTGACGGCACCGGATGATCAGCAGGCCCAGTCCGCCAGCACCACTACACTCAATGGCGAGGATACGGTTTCCAGCCCGGCCGCCGCCTCAGTGAATGATTTAACCGGAGAGGCAGACACGACTCAGCCTGCGGCCACGCAACCGGATGCTGCCGCCAGCCAGGCACCACAGCAACCTGCACCACAGCCAGTAGCTGCCGTGAGTGCAGCAGCTAATCCTGCGGCCCAGGTGAAAATCTATGACACCAGCTCCCTGCCGCTAGCCCAGATCCTGGCTCAGGCCCAGCAAGATGGGGCTTCCCTGGTGGTTGGCCCGCTGCTGAAAGAGCAAGTTGAGCAGGTGGCGACCTCCCCCACCAGCCTGAACGTCCTGGCCCTTAACCAGCCGGAGAACGTCACCAACCGTGCCAATATTTGTTATTTCGCCCTCTCTCCGGAAGACGAAGCCCGTAATGCCGCTGAACACATCTGGCAGCAGGGCCACCGGATACCGCTGATCCTGGCCCCGCGCAATGGTGCCTTAGGTGACCGCGTGGCACAGGCCTTCACCCAAGAATGGCAATCACTGGGGGGGAGCACCGTCCTTCAACAGAAGTTTGGTTCCGTGACTGAGCTAAGAGGCAATATCAACAGCGGGTCAGGTATTGCTTTGTCTGGCACGCCCGTTACCGTCACCGGGAACCAGCCGATGATGGCTGATGCCGGGTTAACTGGGGCCGATGCTTCAGCCAGCGGGGGTAACGTGGATTCGGTGTATATCGTCGCTAGCCAGCAGGAAGTGGCGCTGCTTAAGCCGATGATCGCTATGCGCACCGGCAGCCGTAACACTGCAGAACTGTATGCCAGCTCCCGCAGTATTCAGGGCGGCACCGGGGCAGATTTCCGTCTAGAGATGGAAGGCCTGCAATTCAGCGATATCCCAATGCTGAGCGGCGCTAACCCCTCCCTGATGCAGCAAGCGCTTTCTTCAGTACACAATGACTACTCTCTGGCTCGTCTGTATGCCATGGGTGTGGATGCCTGGACACTGGCGAATCATTTCTCCGACATCCGCCAGGTGCCCGGTTACCGCATCAATGGTAATACTGGGACACTCACCGCCGATGAAAACTGCGTGGTCGACAGGAAACTTTCATGGATGAAATATCAGGGCGGGCAAATCGTTCCGGTAAACTGAATCGCCAGCAGATTGGAGCGGGCTATGAACACCAGGCCCGCCTTTGGCTGGAACGCAACGGGCTGCGTTTTATCGCCGCAAACCAACGGGTGCGCGGCGGTGAAATAGACCTCATTATGCAAGAAGGTACCACAACTGTGTTTGTTGAAGTGCGCTACCGGCAAAGCCACCTATTTGGCGGGGCCGCCGCCAGCGTGACCCGCAGCAAACAATTAAAACTATTAACCGCGGCCCGCTTGTGGCTGGCCCGGGGGAATGGCAGTTTTGATACTGTGGATTGCCGTTTTGATGTGGTAGCCTTCACCGGCGCAAGAATTGACTGGCTGAAAAATGCCTTTACAGACGTTTAACGCTACATCTGAGCTATTTGTTAAGGATTCCCGTGCTCGAAAGAATCAAAGCCTGCTTTACGGAAAGCATTCAAACCCAAATTGCGGCGGCTGAAGCGCTGCCTGATGCCATTTCCCGTGCAGCCATGACGCTGGTTCAGTCACTGCTGAACGGCAACAAAATCCTCTGTTGTGGCAACGGCACCTCTGCCGCCAATGCACAGCATTTTGCTGCCAGCATGATCAACCGCTTTGAAACCGAGCGCCCAAGTTTACCTGCCATTGCACTGAGTGCAGATAATGTCGTGTTGACGGCAATCGCCAACGATCGCCTCCAGGAAGAAATCTACGCCAAACAGGTTCGTGCGTTGGGCCATGCAGGTGATGTATTGCTGGCGATCTCTACCCGTGGCAATAGCCGGGATATCGTTAAAGCGGTTGAAGCCGCCGTCACCCGCGATATGACCATTGTCGCCCTCACCGGCTATGATGGTGGTGAACTGGCGGGTTTACTGGGGCCGCAGGATGTTGAAATCCGTATTCCCTCACACCGCAGCGCACGCATTCAGGAAATGCATATGCTAACGGTGAACTGTTTGTGTGATCTTATTGATAACACGCTTTTCCCTCACCAGGATGACTAAGGAGTATTCATGAAGGCGATCAAGCCACTGGCAGTTATTACCACCGCATTACTCCTGCAAGGGTGTATCGCCGCCGCCGTTGTCGGTACCGCCGCAGTCGGTACCAAGGCTGCGACCGATCCGCGTACTGTAGGCACGCAGGTTGATGATGGCACGCTGGAAGTGCGTGTAAACAGTGCCCTGTCTAAAGACGAACAATTGAAGAAACAGGCCCGCGTCAGTGTCACCGCTTACCAGGGCAAAGTACTGCTGACCGGCCAGGCACCTACCACCGAGCTTTCTGCCCGGGCTAAACAGATCGCGATGGGGACTGATGGCGTATCTGAAGTGTTTAACGAAATCCGCCAGGGGAATCCAATCAGTCTGGGCACCGCCTCTTCTGATACTTGGATTACCACAAAAGTCCGTTCCCAATTGCTGACCAGCGACCAGGTGAAATCCTCTAACGTTAAAGCCACCACTGAAAATGGCGAAGTGTTCCTGTTAGGTCTGGTCACCCAAACCGAAGGCAAGGCAGCGGCAGATATTGCCAGCCGGGTGAGCGGCGTGAAGCACGTCACCACCGCCTTTACCTGGCTGAAGTAAAAAACCTCCCGCAGGAGGCTTTTTTAAGAGTGACTAACAACCGGGGCTTGCCCCGGTTTTTTACAGTAGCGCCAGTGCACCAACCACCGCACCGGACAACATCACTAGCCCGGCAGTAAGTACCAATGCTCGGCCAGGGAAAGATCTCCGCAGCATCACCAGGGAGGGCAGGCTCACCGCAGGCAAGGTCATCAACAGCGCCAGCGCCGGGGCCATGCCCATCCCCGCCAACATCAGGGTTTGCACAATAGGCACTTCAGCGGCGGTCGGGATCACAAACAGGCACCCGGCAATCGCCATCCCAATCACCCACAGCAGGGTATTATCAATAGCGCCTTCGGCATGGGGGAACAGCCATACCCGCGCCGCGCCTAATACCAACACCGCCAGGACATAAACCGGGATGGTGCTCCAGAACAGGCTCCACAATGCTTTACCCCAACGGACCAGTAAATTACTGTCGTCTACAGCCACAGGCTCCGGTAGCGTCACCGGCACAGCAGGCGCATCTTTTACCCAGCGTTGAACCGCCCAAGCGATACCCACCACCATGACCACACCGGCCACCAGCCGGATCAGTGCAAATTGCCAGCCCAGAACAAAGCCCATAAACACTAAAGTCGCTGGGTTAAGCACCGGATTGCCCATCCAGAATGCCAGCGCACCGCCGGTGGATACCGAGCGGCGGCGCATCCCGGCAACAACCGGGGCAGCGCAGCAGGTACACATCATCCCGGGCAGGGAAAATAACGTGCCAAGCAAAGTGCCGGAAAATTTAGTCTGGCCCAGGGTGCGCATCAGCCAATTTGCCGGAATCAGCACCTGAATCAGTGAGCCAACCAATACCCCCAGTACCGCCGCCTTCCATACGGATAAGAAGTAAACCATGGCGTAATCCAGCGCAGCATGAAGCGGGTTGGCAGCGGGAGTATCCAGTATCGAATGGCCGATAGAGTGGGTTTGGGCGGCGGTGAAGGCTTTCCCGTAATAGGGTTGCCACTTCACATACCAAAGACCGACGATTAATACGATGAAGAATAAAGCAGGTTTCCACCAAGCATGGGGTTTCCCTGCCAGAGTTGAAGACTGACCAGTCATAACAGCTCCAGGTTGTGCCACAGGTTGAACGGCATAAAGAAGTGAGTAATTGGGCGGCTATAGTACGCCTGCCGCTGTAAGGTACAAGTTATTCCTGGTGAGCACGCACCATTAGGCGGTGTGAGGAAATGACATTCACCCCCGTAGGCCCAGATCCGAGTGCTTCCCGTAACATCGCCCGGGCGACATCGCGGGCAGAGATCGCCTTCCAGTCCCCCGGCAGCAGGCGGAATATCGGGGCCATCAGGGATTCATTCATCCGGCGCTTGCCGCGCTCTCCCAATAACATGGAAGGACGGGCCAGGGTTAATCTCGGCCACCCTTGGGCAATTAAGGCATTTTCCATCTCCCCTTTTACCCGGTTGTACAAAAACAGAGAGTGAGTATTGGCGCCAATGGCACTTACCACCAGCATATGCCGGGCGCCCAGGCGTTTGCCGGTGATACCGGTATCCACCGGCAGGGTGTAATCGACATGAATAAAGGCCTCTTTGCTCCCGGCCTCTTTACGGGTAGTACCCAGGCAGCAGAACACCACGTCTACTGGCTCGGTCAGCGCCACCAGCACATCACTAAGTTGGGGATCCACCCCATTAACCACTTTCTCTCGTGGCGGCAAAGGCCGGCGTGTGGGCGCAAAAATACGAGTGACTTTCGATTCCGCTACCAGCATTTGTAAGAGGTGGCTCCCCACCAGTCCGGTGGCTCCTGTGATTAAAACCCGCATATAATTTCTCCTTTGCAGAGGAATCTGGCGGCAAGAATCACCATTACCTACCAGGCTTATTATTCGTTTAATGATACTACTGAGTATGGATTAAGCGTTTTTTCATTCCACCATTGAGGAGGCCATATGGGTAAGAAAATCGCTGTATTAATTACGGATGAGTTTGAGGATTCCGAATTCACTTCTCCGGCCCAGGCGCTGAAAGAGGCTGGCCACCAGGTTATCACCATTGATAAAAAGGCCGGGGCGACGGTAACGGGTCATAAGGGCGAAGCCAAAGTCACCATCGATAAATCAATTGATGAAGTACAGCACGATCAATTCGATGCACTATTGCTCCCCGGAGGACATTCACCAGACAGCCTGAGAGGCGATGACCGCTTTGTAAACTTCACCCGGGATATGGTAAACCGTGGCAAACCGGTGTTTGCAATTTGCCATGGGCCACAGCTGCTAATCAGCGCCGATGTGGTACGCGGGCGCAAGCTGACGGCCGTTAAACCCATTGTGATAGATCTTAAAAATGCTGGGGCAGACTTCCACGATCAAGAAGTGGTGGTAGATGGCAACCAGTTAGTAACCAGCCGAACCCCGGATGATTTGCCTGCCTTTAACCGTGAACTACTGCGGGTGCTCACCCTATAATTCGCGCTGCCAGCGGATCTTTTTACCAAAGCCTAGGGTGTTATCGGTGAATTTGATTTCATCGAGGCGGATTTCCCAAACTGGGGCCTTCAATGCCCTGGCCATTGGGAAACGATGATAGTAGTGGGCGGTGGCCGCCTCGGCTTCCGCCCCCGCTAGTGGCCGGATATAGCCACCAAATTGCACGCCGCGGATTAACGCCACGGTTTTTGGCTGGCCGCTAATAGTACCGGCAATTCTAGCCCCTACCCCGGCCATCACCCCGTGCCGTGATTTCTCATCCGACAAGATATACAGCGCCATTTCATCCGGGCTAAACCAGTAGAAGGCGTTAGAGCACCAGATATCTTCACCCTGGGCCACACACCAGGCCACTACATGTTGCTTACTTAACCAGCGGTTAATCAACGCCAGGTTATCCATCCCGTTCTCTCTCTGGCAATATAGGTGCACCGAGAGTAGCGCCTTGTTGGGGCGGCTGCCAGTCACACATCTAGGCCAGATTTATGTCCCTTTGGTTTTTATATATGGTTCGCACGGCTGATAATGCCTTGTACACCGGCATCACGCTGGATGTGGCGCGCCGTTTTGCCCAGCATCAAAGTGGTAAGGGGGCTAAAGCTTTACGCGGCAAAGGGCCGTTGACACTGGTCTGGAGTATAGGGATTGGCGATAAGGGCCAGGCACTAAGGCTGGAATACCGGGTGAAGCAGCTAACCAAGGTCGAGAAAGAGCGGTTAGTACGAGGGGAGATAACCCCGGGAGAGCGGTTCCCCGACCTCCCGGTAGCCATTACAGCTGGTTGAAGTGGTCTGAGTATTCCACCAACCCGGAAACACCGTTAAAGGCATCTTCCGCCAGGCGATGCACCTGGAAAGCAGTTTCCGTTTCTGGCCAAATGCAACGCAAACCATATTTAGCCGCAGCTTCAAAACCCAGGCGGCCGTAAAGCGCTGGATCACCCAGAGTGACCACGGCGGCGTAGCCAAACTCATTCAGCGAGTCCAACCCTTCATAGACCAGCTTACGGGCCAGACCCTGCCCACGGTAGGCTTCCTCCACGGCGACCGGTGCCAGACCAACCCATTGCAGATCTTCACCTTCCACTTCCACTGGGCTAAAGGCGGCATAACC
>CBIFWW010000127.1:0-9753 GCA_966186435.1 uncultured Enterobacteriaceae bacterium | reverse complement strand
GGCAGGTATCTGGTCAGTGACTGCGAAGGCGGATAATATCGCGCTGGACAAATCTTTGGACGCTATTGTGCGCCAGAAAAACAGTGAAATACCCGAGATCCTTCAGGCCAAACCTGTCCCCCCGTCATTACGTAACGATAACCCAGCGGCTACCCGGGAAATTAATCGCCTTAATCGCCTGAACCGCCAGCTGAAGCAGCAACTGGCCCAGGCTAAAACACAGGCCGAGCAACGGGAAAGCAGTGCCGATAGCGAATTAAAAAAACGGCTGGAAGAGAGCGAGCGTCAGCTTAAGCAGCTTGAAACGCTGAATGATGAGAAGCAGCGTCAGTCTGCATTAGCGGTATCGGCAGCGTTAAAACAAGCCGAATTGGCCCGAACCGCAGCCCAACAGCAGACCGAGCAACAGCTCAGTGATTCACGGCAAAAAATTGAGCAACTGACCCAGGCGTTGAAGCAAAGCGAAACCAAACAGGCAGCCGCTCAGGCGTTAATTGATCAAGGCAAGAAAACCCAGGAAACCTTGCAGCAAAATACTGAAGTGCTCACTACAAGTCTGGCGGCGAAAACTAAGGAAGTGGAAACCCTCAACCAGAAAGTAGCGTCACAAAAACCGGTGGTACCAAAAGGGGAGAAGAATATCCGGGATTACGCTATCGGCGTGTCTTTGGGTAGCAACATGAAGGAAGTGCTGGAGCAAAAAGAGAGCCTGGGGTTAGGCGCTGCTAAGCCACTGGTGCTGGATGGGGTACGGGATTTATTAAATAATCAACTCCAGTTGCCAGAAGCTACCATCACCAAGGCCCTCAAGGGGGTGGAGACAGAAATCAGCCGTAAAATGACCACTCTGAAAGCCACCAATGAGAAGCTAGGGTCTACCTGGCGCACCGCCTTTGGTAAAAAGGCCGGGGTTAAATCCTCGCCGATGGGTTTCCTCTACCGGCTGGATTATGCCGGTGAAGAACCGATTGGTGAGAACGATATTGTGGAAATCATCGTTAAAGAGAGCCTGATTGATGGCACGGTAATTAGCGATATGTCCCAATCTAAAACCAAGATTGCCTATCCGCTGTCAGAGCACCCGCCGCTATTCCGCGCCGGGTTATCACTGCTGAAAACCAAAGGTACCATTACCATGGTGGTACCGCCTGAGCTGGCCTATGGTGATGAAGGCGCGATGCCTGAAATCCCGCCGGGGGCTACCATGATTTATCAGGTTCGGATTACTAAGGTCACCCCTGCCGGTCGGCAATAGCGTTAACGGTTGTAGCACCGCAGGGCATCCCTGCGGTGTCACTTCCTCCCGTTAGCATCGCCATTTCAGAACAAATTCCCACACTCTCATCCTCCAAATTGGTCCTACCAATCCACGGTGTTCTGTGACGCTGCCTTGTGCTTTTGTAACAAAATTGCGATATTTTGTTGCTTATATTTAACGATAATTTAACTTCCAGAGACCCCTTAATCTCTTAATCAATGATTGGTAGGACCAACTGGTTTTAGCCAGTGGGCAGCCGGCGCACATTCCCCGGCATCATAAGCCCAGCCTGCCTGCTCTGGAGAACATCGCATGCTATGGCAACAAAACTATGACCCTGCGGGCAATGTCTGGCTTTCCTGCCTGATTGCCGCCATACCGATTCTGTTTTTCTTCTTTGCCCTGATCAAACTGCGGCTGAAAGGCTACGTGGCCGCTACCTGGACAGTGGCTTTGGCCCTGTTAGTGGCGCTATTGTTCTATAAAATGCCCGCAGAACGTGCCTTTGCAGCAGCAGCCTATGGCTTCCTGTATGGCCTGTGGCCGATAGCCTGGATCATCATTGCGGCGGTGTTCGTCTATAAGATTTCCGTCAAAACCGGGCAGTTCGACATTATCCGTGCCTCGATCCTGTCGATTACCAGCGATCAGCGCCTGCAAATGCTGATCGTCGGTTTCTCCTTTGGGGCTTTCCTGGAAGGGGCCGCCGGATTTGGTGCGCCGGTGGCGATAACTGCCGCCTTGCTAGTAGGGCTGGGCTTCAAGCCGCTGTATGCCGCGGGCCTGTGCCTGATTGTGAATACCGCCCCGGTGGCCTTTGGTGCCATGGGAATTCCGATCCTGGTGGCCGGGCAGGTGACCGGGCTGGATAGCTTTGAAATTGGTCAGATGGTGGGCCGTCAGCTGCCATTGGTGACCATTATCGTGCTGTTCTGGATTATGGCGATTATGGACGGTTGGCGCGGCATCAAGGAAACCTGGCCAGCGGTAATGGTGGCCGGTGGCTCCTTTGCTATTGCTCAGTACCTTAGCTCTAACTTTATTGGCCCGGAACTGCCGGACATCATCTCTTCGATTGTCTCGCTGGTGTGCCTGACCCTGTTCCTGAAGCGCTGGCAGCCGGTGCGCATTTTCCGCTTTGGCGATATGGGGGCATCGATCACCGATCAAACCCTGGTGCAGGGCAACTATACTCGCGGACAGGTGCTGCGTGCCTGGCTGCCATTCCTGTTCCTGACAGCGACCGTTACCCTGTTGAGCATCCCACCGTTTAAAGCGCTGTTTGCTGCTAATGGTCCGCTGGTGAATTGGGTGATGACGTTCCCGGTGCCGTGGCTGGATGGCCTGGTGGCCCGTATGCCGCCGGTTGTCGGCCACAGCACGCCTTATGCGGCGGTGTTTAAGTTTGATTGGTTCTCCGCCACTGGCAGCGCCATTCTGGTGGCCGCGCTATTATCTATCGCCTGGCTGCGTATGAAACCCGGTATCGCGATTGCCACTTTTGGTGACACCCTTAAAGAGCTGGCGCTGCCGATCTACTCCATCGGTATGGTTCTGGCTTTTGCATTTATCTCTAACTACAGCGGCCTCTCTTCTACGCTGGCGCTGGGGCTGTCCCAGACAGGCCATGCCTTTACCTTCTTCTCGCCTTTCCTTGGCTGGTTGGGGGTATTCCTTACTGGCTCCGATACTTCATCCAATGCGCTGTTTGCCTCATTACAGGCCACGGCTGCCCAGCAAATCGGCGTCTCCGATCTGTTACTGGTGGCGGCAAACACCACCGGTGGGGTAACGGGGAAAATGATTTCGCCCCAGTCTATTGCTATCGCCTGTGCGGCGGTTGGCCTGGTGGGGCGTGAATCTGAACTGTTCCGCTTTACCGTGAAACACAGCCTGATCTTCACCTGTATTGTCGGGGTGATCGTCACCCTTCAGGCCTATGTGGTTCCGTGGATGATCCCATGACACAAACCGCAGTACCGCGCCTGGTGGAACAACTCCGGGCGCTGATTCAGGAAAACCAACTCAAGGCGGGTATGCGATTACCCGCTGAACGCCAGCTTGCCGCCCAATTAGCAGCTTCCCGCTCGATGGTGCGGGAAGCCATCAAAATGCTGATTAGCGAGGGCCTGCTCACCAGCCGCCGGGGTGGGGGAACCTATGTCAACGAGCTGCCTTCCCCCTGGAGTGAGCGGCGTATTGTCCAGCCGCTCAAAACCCTGGTGGAAGACGATCCCAACTACCGCTACGACATCCTCGAAGCCCGCCATGCCATCGAATCCAGCACCGCCTGGTTTGCTGCGCTGCGGGCCACGGACGAAGATAAAATCCGCCTGGAGGCCTGTTTCAACGCCACCTTGAGGCTGGATGAGCGGGACGACCCCGAGCTATCGGCCCAGGCCGATGTGCGTTTCCATCTGGCGATTGCCGAAGCTTCCCACAATGTGGTGTTACTCCAGACCATGCGCGGCTTTTTCGATTTGCTGCAAAGTTCGGTAATGGTGAGCCGCCAGCGGATGTACACCCAGCCCGCCATTTTTGACCGGCTGACGGTCCAGCATCGCGCGCTGCTGGACGCCATTCTGGCAGGGGATGCGCCCCGGGCCAGGCAGGCCGCCGTATCCCACCTCGGTTTTGTTCACACCACGCTAAAAGCCCTTCACGAAGATGAAGCCCGGCAGGCCCGCAGTACCCGCCTGCCTGCCACTGATATTGATAAACGCAAGGATAAGTACTAATGATTATTTCCGCCGCCAGTGATTACCGCGCCGCTGCTGAGCGCATTCTGCCGCCATTCCTGTTCCATTACATTGATGGGGGGGCCTATGCCGAGCATACCCTCAAGCGCAATGTGGAGGATTTGTCCCAAGTGGCACTGCGCCAGCGGATCCTGAAAAATATGTCTGACCTGAGCCTGGAAACCACCCTGTTCAAAGAAACGCTGTCGATGCCGGTGGCCCTTGGCCCGGTGGGGCTGTGTGGAATGTATGCCCGCCGGGGGGAGGTACAGGCTGCCCGCGCCGCCGCCGCCCACGGCATTCCCTTTACTTTGTCCACCGTTTCCGTGTGCCCGATTGAAGAAGTGACCCCGGCCATCAATCGCCCGATGTGGTTCCAGCTTTACGTATTGAAAGACCGTGGCTTTATGCGCAATGCCCTGGAGCGAGCCAAGGCCGCAGGCTGCACCACCCTGGTGTTCACCGTGGATATGCCAACCCCCGGCGCCCGTTACCGGGATGCCCACTCAGGGATGAGCGGCCCCAATGCCGCTATGCGCCGCTACTGGCAGGCGGTCACCCACCCTCAATGGGCCTGGGATGTGGGGCTGAATGGCCGCCCCCATGACTTAGGCAATATTTCGACCTACCTTGGCAAGCCTACCGGCCTGGAAGATTACATCGGCTGGCTGGCGAAAAACTTTGACCCGTCCATTTCGTGGAAAGATCTGGAATGGATCCGCGAGTTCTGGGATGGCCCGATGGTGATCAAAGGTATTCTTGATGCCGAGGATGCCAAAGACGCGGTGCGGTTTGGTGCCGATGGGATCGTGGTATCCAACCACGGCGGCCGCCAGTTGGATGGGGTGTTGTCTTCTGCCAGAGCACTACCGGCCATTGCCGATGCAGTAAAAGGGGATATCACCATCCTGGCCGATAGCGGCATTCGCAGTGGGCTGGATGTGGTGCGGATGATTGCGTTAGGGGCTGATTCGGTATTGCTGGGCCGGGCTTATCTCTACGCCCTTGCCACCCACGGCGAGCAAGGGGTGGCTCACCTGTTAACCTTGATTGAAAAAGAGGTGCGGGTCGCCATGACCCTGACCGGGGCGAAATCCATTGCGGAGATCACCCGGGAATCCCTGGTGCAGGCCGGGATTTAAGAGGCCGCGCTGGTGCGCCGTGAGCTGACCCAGTCCTGGACTTCAACTACGAAGGTGTCCGGGGCTTTACGGTAGGTGCGGCGTGCCAGATCCAAAATGGTGTGCCGCCCTAAGGCTTCTTCCATCTGGCGCTGGGCATCATCCATCACCACCCGTACACCGCAGGGGCCATCGCAGGCCCAGGCCGGTGGGGTATTATCAAACACCGCCAAACGTTGGCGCACTTCTTTGCATTCAAACAGGTTCTTCTCCCCGTCGATGGCATGCACCACGTCCAGCACGGTGATCTCTTCTGCCGGGCGAGACAAGCGGAACCCGCCGCCTTTACCTTCACTACTGGCCACCAGGCCGCCGCGAGACAGGCGGGTAAAGACTTTTGCCAGGTAGTCGTAGGGGACACCCTGTAATTCAGCCATTTCACGCACGCTCATATCAAAGGTGTCACCTTTGCTGTCCACCATGCATATCAGGCTGTGGATGCCATATTCCACGCCAGAACTGAAAAACGCCATGGGTATCTCCGATTGATTAATTCTGAGTCATTCTAGCTTTACTCCGCCATAAGAGGAAGAGGTGAGCGGAGTAAAAAACAGTATTAAAATTTAAATCTATAAAAATCAATATTATGATTTGAGGTGGGTGATTATTTGTGCGATCAACTCCGAAAGATATTGTCGGAGTTAACTGCGACAAGTATAGTCGCAGTCATTCAAGCAAACACCATCAGGTAATCAGATGAAACAACGCATTTTAGTGATTGGCGCCGGCTTCGCCGGTATGTGGGCCGCCCTGAGCGCCGCCCGTCAGGCATTCCTTAACCAGCGTGATGATATTGACGTCACGGTACTGGCCCCGCAGCCAGAGCTGCGCGTTCGTCCCCGTTTCTATGAAGACGGTGTTGCCGGCCTGGTGGCTCCGCTGAGCAACCTGTTCGCCGCCACCGGCGTCAATTTCGTGGCCGGCCATGTTGAGAAAATCGACACCCAAGCTAAAACCTTTAGCTACAAAGATGCCCAAGGCAACCCAGCACAATGTGATTACCAGCGTTTGGTATTGGCCGCCGGTAGCCAGGTCAACCATATGAATGTGGCAGGGGCAGTCCAGCACGCGTTTGATATCGACCAGCTGGAATCCGCAGAGAAGTTTGAACAACATCTGAAGTCCCTGGCGAATCGCCCGGCCACTGAAGCACGTAACACCGTAGTAGTGTGTGGCGGTGGTTTTACCGGTATCGAATTGGCCACTGAGCTGCCAGGCCGCCTGAAAGCCATCCTGGGCGACGATGCCAGGACTAAAGTTGTCGTAGTAGAACGCAGTGAGATCATTGGCAGCCGCTGGAGCAGCGAAATCCGCGAAACCATCAAACAAGCCTCCCGGGAACTGAACCTGGAATGGCGCTTGGACACCAGCGTTGAAGCGGTAGATGCCCACGGCGTTACCCTGAATGACGGCAGCCGTATTGAATCTGACACCGTGGTATGGACGGTGGGTGTTCAGGCCAGTCCGTTGGTGAACCAACTGCCCGCTGAGCGCGACCGTCAGGGCCGCCTGCTGGTGGATCAAAACCTGAAAGTGCAGGGCCTGAACGATGTGTATGCCACCGGTGATGTGGCCCGTGTGAACTGTGATGATCAAGGCCACGTGGCGATGATGACCTGCCAGCACGCTATCCTGCTGGGTAAGTTTGCCGGGAATAACGTTGCCGCTGAGCTAATCGGCGTGGCACCGCTGCCTTACAGCCAACCGTTCTATGTGACCTGCCTGGATCTGGGTGCCTGGGGGGCGGTATACACCGAAGGCTGGCAGCAGGAAGTGAAATCAGTACGTGCTGAAGGTAAGAAGATTAAAATCGCGATCACTAACGAACTGATTTACCCGCCGAAAGCCGAACGTGAAGCGGCTTTTGCTGCGGCAGACCCACTGGCACCGTTCGTTTAACCCGCCATTTGCGCTAATTTTAACCCTCTGTTTGCCCTGCGGCCTTGCCGCGGGGTTTTTTTCATAAAGCATGTGAAGCACATGGTTAAATCGTTAATGGCCGGGTTAATGGCGTTAATCCTGACGGCGGATAAATCCTGGGTGTGCAGAGGTAAAACACGGGAGCTGGGCGCCATAAGAAACCGCGCCGGGGCGCGGTTTGCGGTTTAGAACTGGGTATTAACGCTTACATAGTAAGTGCGGCCCGATTCGTTATAAGTATTGGCCCCGGCACCGTACATATAACCGGTGTTGCCGCCGGTGGTTTGGGCGTTGCCTTCACGCCAGTGGCGCTTGTCGAACAGATTGTCGATGCCTGCCGTCAGGCTGAGGTTTTTGGTGGCATCCCAGGTGGCGCTGGCACCCACGATGCTGTACGGGCTAACTTCGTCGTTTTCGCTCCCGGTTACCCGTTGCCCTTTGTAGTTGTACATCTTCGGCTTCTGGCGGCCGTACCAAGTGAGGGTACTTTGTACCGAGAAGTCCTGGCGTACTTGCCAGCTCAGGGTTGAGTTGAGGGTGTATTCCGGGATGATGGACAGACGATCGCCGGTTTCCTTGTTTTTACTCTGCAACATCCAGGTCAGGTTGTTGTTCCAGGCGATGGAGTCAGTAACCGGAAGATTCACGGTGCCTTCCAACCCTTCAACCACCGCTTTAGGGACGTTATCCCACTGGTAGATATCGGTTTTTTTGCTGTTGGAGGCGATAGGCGCATAACCGGCTTCAATTTTGTCGCGGTAGTCGTTGCGGAACCAGGTGATCCCCGCCTGATAGCCTTGGTGTTTCCACTCCAGACCAATCTCTTTATTGATGCTGGTTTCGGCCTTCAAATCATCATTACCCATCAGGTAACAGGCCCCACCGCTGGCGTAGCAGCCCTGGCCTTTACTGAACAGGATGTAATTCGGGTTGGTTTGATACAGGTTTGGCGCTTTGTAAGCCCGGGCGATGCCCATCTTCAGGGTTAATTCATCGGTCAGCCCCTGGGACAGGTTCAGGGATGGGCTCCAGTTATCCCCCACAATGCTGTGGTGGTCAAAGCGCAGGGCCGGGGTCAACATGGTACTGTCGGTGACTTCCATGTTGTCTTCGGCAAACAGCGAGAAAATCTCAGCCTTGGAGTAAGGGCTACGGGCGCCCGTTGGCGTGCCGGCAATATTGCCACCCATCAACGTCTGGCTGTTAGAAGCTCCGTCTTTCATGCGCTGCTGGTTCCACTCGCTACCCAAAGTCAGGTTCTGGTTAACCAGGAAATCGAAGGGCAGGCTGACTTCGCTGTGTAACAGCACGTCGGACAAATCAATATCAACAAACTTATCGCTGCTGAAGATACCCTCGGTGCCCCCCGCCAGGCCTTCAGCCATACGCGAGTTGCGGGTGTGTTCATACTGTGCCCAGGTGCTGGTGGAGACGCCGTTATTCCAGGCACCGTCCCAGGTCAGGCTATAGGTTTGGCGATAAACGCGGTTGGTTTCGTTGCCGTAGTTATCCTTCACCAGTTGGTTGGTATTGGTGTTCTGGGTATCTCTGGCATACAAGTTACCCTGGCGGCTGTAGCCGGTTTCAAAGGCCAGGGACTGCATCGGGTCAAACTGCCAGCGCACCTGGCCGTTGATATATTTGTTGATCACCCCTTCGCGCCCGGCGGGCAGGGTATCGGCATAGATCCCGGTACGGTCAGACTGGTGGCCCTGGTTGATATCCCAGGCATCGGCCTGGGTCTTATCCAGGTTGCCCCATAAACGGAAGCTGAAATCCCCGCCAAGCGGGCCGGTCAGGCTAAAGTTGGTGCGCTTGGTGGAACCTTCGTCTTTGTGCTCCGGGGCATTAAGGTAGGTGTTCCAGGTGCCATGCCATTCGTCGCTGCTGCGTTTGGTGATGATATTCACCACGCCACCGGCGGCACCGTTACCGTAGCGGGCGGCCGCCGGGCCACGGATCACTTCGATACGTTCGATCATTTCCGGCGGTACCCAGCTGGTGTCGCCACGGGTATCACGTTCACCGCGCCAGCCCAAACGGACAGAATTACGGCTGGTGACGGGCTTGCCATCAATCAGGATCAGGGTGTTTTCTGGCCCCATACCACGGATATCAATCTGGCGGTTGTTACCGCGCTGGCCGCTGGTGGAATTACCGGTGAGGTTAACCCCCGGCATAGTACGAATGATTTCCGACACATCGCGGGCCGGAGGGCGTTTTTTGATTTCGTCCGCGGTGATGGTGGAGACACCCGGAGCCTGGAGGTTTTGTACTGCGGCGGTGACCACCAGGGTATCTTCATCCGCGGCGGTGGCGGTGCTGTCTGTGTGAGTCTCTGTGTTAGCCGCCCCGGCGGCCACTGCCGGGAATGCCACGCCATAAATGCCGATGTGCACCAGCACGGCGAGTGAAAGTCGCGTTTTGTTATTCATTATCAACCTGCTTGCAACAGCCCCGGGTTACTCCGTCCCAATGGGAAAAGGCCGTTGATCTCATGTGGTATTTCCGTTTCCCACCGGCAAATCAACCCCAATTAACCGGTGGCATGAAGCCCCCTGATTGCACCACCTCTCTGGGTGGTTTAAGGTGCGCCGATACGCTATTGCAAATGAAAACAATTATCAATAGTATTATCAATATATTTACCATTAAG
>CBIFWW010000126.1:0-9970 GCA_966186435.1 uncultured Enterobacteriaceae bacterium | reverse complement strand
CTCCCTTACAAGGAGGGGGTCGGCGGTTCGATCCCGTCATCACCCACCACTCGGGTCGTTAGCTCAGTTGGTAGAGCAGTTGACTTTTAATCAATTGGTCGCAGGTTCGAATCCTGCACGACCCACCATATTTAGAAAAAAGCGCCTTTAGGCGCTTTTTTCGTTTTTGGGCACTGTTGCTGTCCTACAACGAGAATTTTCTCTACGGGATGACCACCGGGATGGAGCTGGCTTTTATTCAGTCAGTCTTTATCTCTTCGACGGTCTGCCTGCATTACATGACGCGGATTTACTATAAAAGTGAATGGGTAAAACGGGTCTACTACGAACAGGCCATGACCGACCCTCTCACCCATTTGCCTAACCTACGTGCGCTGGAACACCATTTGGTTCAATATCCCACCGGTAGCCTGTGTTGTTTACGGCTGGCAAATCTGGAGTTCCTCAGCCGCCACTATGGCGTAATGGTGCAGGTGCATTGCAAGAAAACAGTGACTGGCCAGTTAAAGCCGCTGTTACAGGAGGGGGAGTGCGTGTTTCAGTTCCCCGGGAGTGAGCTGCTGGTGTTTTTGCGCGGGCCGGATCCGGAAGCCCGTCTTAAGCATATGGTCACCCTCCTCAATAGCCGTAAGATCTTGTGGCATAAAAACACCCTCGATATCTCGGTGGGTGGCTCCTGGGGGGTGCTTGATCATATAACTTCAGATGAATTGCAGCGCATGCTCGGCCAGTTAAGTTATCTGGCGGAACAAGCCAGCCGAGTGGGGCGTATCCTTGGCCTGGATAACCGCCAGGCGGCGATAACCGGGCAGACCACTGAGCGCGTGATGTTGCTGCATCAAGTAAAGGAGGCGCTACAGGGCAATGGAGTGCGGCTCTATGTGCAGCCGATTCTAAATGCCGCCGGGAAGGGCTACAACGAAGTGCTTTCCAGGATGTTCTATCAAAACACCATGATCACCCCGGATAAATTTATCCCGATTGTGGCTGAATTTAACCTCAGTGCCCGCTTCGATATGCTGGTGATGCGTAAAGCGGTGGAGTGGCTTCGGGATCATAAGCCCACCGGCAACGGCCCGGTGTTTTCCATAAACCTGATGCCGCTAACCCTGACTCAAAAAGATATCGCCAGTGGCATTATCGCGATGTTTAAAAACGCTGGTGTGGCCGCTAACCGGGTGATTGTCGAAGTGACGGAAAGCCAGGCTTTTTCAGATGAAGGGGTAGTGGCCTCTAATATCACGCAATTGCGCAAGTTTGGCTTGCAGATTGCCATTGATGACTTTGGCACCGGCTACTCTAACTATGCCAGGTTGAAGAGCCTCCAGGCGGATATCATCAAAATCGACGGCTGCCTGATTAAGGATATCGGCGGCGATCCGCTGGACAATATGATTGTAAAATCCATCTGCGATATGGCAAAAGCCCGCCATTTGAAGGTGGTGGCGGAGTTTGTGGAAACCGCAGAGCAGCGCACGCTCCTGTTGCAACTTGGGGTAGATTATCTTCAGGGTTATTTGATTGGCAAGCCGGTGCCGCTGGCTTCTTGAGGGTATAAAAAAACCGGAGCGCCAGGCACCCCGGTTTTTTAACTGGCGTGAATTACAGTACCAGGGCTGCGATAGGAGCAGAAAGGATACTGACCAGCGTTGAACCGTAAACCAGCTTCAGGCCGAAGCGGGATACCACGTTACCTTGCTCTTCATTCAGGCCTTTGATAGCGCCAGCGATGATACCAATCGAAGAGAAGTTAGCGAAAGACACCAGGAATACAGAGATGATCCCTTCGGTACGTGGGGTCAAGGTGGAGGCAATTTTTTGCAGATCCATCATTGCCACAAATTCGTTGGAAACCAGCTTGGTCGCCATGATACTGCCCACCTGCAACGCTTCAGACGCTGGCACACCCATCACCCAGGCAACCGGGTAGAAGATGTAACCCAGGATGCCCTGGAAGGAAATCCCCAGCACGGCGGCGAACAGGGCATTCAGGCCAGAGATCAACGCAATAAAACCAATCAACATGGCAGCAACGATAATCGCCACTTTAAAGCCCGCCAGAATGTACTCACCCAGCATTTCGAAGAAACTTTGGCCTTCGTGCAGGTTGGACATTTGCAGGTTTTCTTCGCTTTGGTCAACGCGGTATGGGTTGATCAGGGATAGTACGATAAAGGTACTGAACATATTGAGCACCAGGGCCGCAACCACGTACTTTGGTTCCAGCATGGTCATATAGGCACCCACGATAGACATGGATACGGTAGACATTGCCGTGGCCGCCATGGTGTACATACGGTTGCGGGACATTTTGCCCAGGATATCTTTATAGGCGATGAAGTTTTCTGACTGCCCCAAAATCAGTGAGCTTACCGCGTTAAAGGATTCCAGTTTCCCCATGCCGTTCACTTTAGACAGTACGGTACCAATAATGCGGATAACCACTGGCAGAACGCGAATGTGTTGGAGAATACCAATCAATGCAGAGATAAATACGATTGGGCACAGCACTTTCAGGAAGAAGAACGCCAGGCCTTCGTCATTCATTTTGCCAAATACAAAGTTAGTTCCTTCGTTTGCAAAGCCCAGTAGCTTTTCAAACATTTCAGAGAAACCGCGCACAAACCCTAAGCCGACTTCAGAATGCAGGAAGAACCAGTCCAGGATAAGCTAGATGACTAATAATTGAATAACGAAACGAATACGGATTTGCTTGCGGTCGTGGCTAACCAACAAGGCAAGCAGCGCAACAACAGCGAGCGCTAACACAAAGTGCAGAACGCGGGACATGTTTGCTCCAAATATGAGGCAGGTTTAATTTCGCTGCACATTCTATGTAACAACCAATAATAAAACGAGATCAATCACACACTATCTAAATGTCTTGTGACGGGACGCAAAATTAGTGCCTTTGATAACTTTCTGCTATGTTAAGTAAAGGTGGTAAAAGTTATGAAAAGTTACCAACCTTAAACAGGGAAATGACGATGAGATTACAAGATTTTTCTTAGTTTTTTCCCGTTCCCGTCATCGTTCGTGGCTATCAGTGCAATCACCCGTGCCTTACCCAATGATCTTGATAATCATTCGCATTATTATACTATTAAACATAGCAAGTGCTATATTTTAGAGGCAGGGTTATGACAGACAGTCGCGCAGCAACTACTAACACTAAAGCGGCAAGAAGAATGCGGTTAGCCATGATGGGGCCAGCCTTTGTGGCGGCTATCGGTTATATCGATCCCGGTAACTTTGCTACTAACATTCAGGCGGGGGCAAAATTTGGATATCAACTCTTATGGGTGGTGGTCTGGGCTAACCTGATGGCGATGGTAATACAGGTGCTATCTGCCAAACTCGGCATTGCTACAGGCAAAAACCTGGCAGAACACATCCGCGATCACTACCCGCGCCCGGTAGTGTGGCTGTACTGGGTACAGGCGGAAATTATCGCCATGGCGACCGACCTGGCTGAATTTATCGGCGCGGCTATTGGCTTCCAACTGCTGCTGGGGATTTCATTGCTACAGGGCGCAGTGCTGACCGCCATTGCCACCTGGCTGATTCTGATGCTTCAAAGTCGCGGGCAGAAACCGCTGGAAGTGGTGATCGGTGGGCTGCTGTTATTTGTGGCGGCGGCCTATATCGTTGAGTTGGTTTTCTCCCGCCCAGAGATTGCGCCATTGGTGCAAGGGATGGCTTTGCCGGTGCTGCCGAATGGTGAAGCTGTGTTCCTGGCGGCAGGGGTATTGGGTGCCACCATCATGCCACATGTGATCTACCTGCATTCTTCACTGACCCAGCACCTTCATGGCGGCACAAAATGCGAGCGTTACAGCGCAACCCGTTGGGATGTGGCGATTGCCATGACCATCGCCGGTTTTGTAAACCTGGCAATGATGGCCACGGCGGCGGCGGCCTTCCACTTTAGCGGCCACACCGATATTGCTGAGTTGGATAAAGCCTATCTGACCTTGCAACCACTGCTGGGCCATGCCTCGGCCACTATCTTCGGCTTGAGCCTGGTGGCAGCGGGTCTTTCTTCTACCGTGGTGGGTACGCTGGCCGGGCAGGTGGTGATGCAAGGGTTTGTTCGGTTTTACATCCCGCTTTGGGTACGCCGGGGTATCACCATGCTGCCGTCCTTTGTGGTGATTCTGATGGGCCTTGACCCAACCCGTATCCTGGTGATGAGCCAGGTGCTACTAAGTTTCGGGATAGCGCTGGCCCTGGTGCCACTGTTGATATTCACCAGTAACCGTAGCTTGATGGGGGAATTAGTGAATGGTGGCCTAATTCGCTACACCGGGTGGCTGATTGTTGGGCTGGTGGTGATCCTTAACTTCTGGCTGATAGCAGGGACCATAAGCGGCTTCTGATTGATGACAGACATAAAAAAACGGGCAACTGAATTGCTCGTTTTTTATTAGTGGCGGTGACCGTGGCCATGGTGATCGTAGCGGCCATCGCGATAGCCCCGTTCACAAGCCCGCCAGTCGTTTCCATAACGGTCCTGGTCGCCAATATTATTCCCCACTGAGAATCTGGTCTATAAAGGTGCGCTCTTGTGGGCTAAAGGTGCGATTTCCCAGCATCTCAACGGCATCATCTAAATGACTGGTTTTGCTGGCCCCAATTAACACTGAGGTGATTTTCTCGTCCCGTAATACCCAGGCCAGCGCCATCTGTGCCAGCTTTTGGCCCCGCTGGGCGGCCAGTTCATTAAGTTGCCGTACTTTATCCAGCTTCTCTGGAGTGAGTTGTTCTGGATTCAGGAATTTACTGGCACTGGCGGCCCGTGAATCAGCCGGGATCCCTTGCAAATAGCGATCGGTCAGCACGCCACCGGCCAATGGCGAGAAAGCAATACTGCCCACGCCTTCTTCCGCCAGCAGATCCAATAAAGCCTGCTCCGGCCCGCGCTCAAACATCGAGTAGCGCGGCTGGTGGATCAGGCAGGGCGTGCCGAGGGACTTGAGCATCGCCAGGGCTTCCCGGGCTTTCTCCGCCGGATAGTTGGACAACCCCACATATAGCGCTTTGCCCTGGCGCACGATGCTGTCCAACGCACCCATGGTCTCTTCCAGCGGGGTTTCTGCATCGGGGCGGTGATGATAGAAAATATCCACATACTCCAGCCTCATCCGTTTCAGGCTCTGGTCGAGGCTGGAAATCAGGTACTTACGTGAACCCCAGTCACCATAAGGCCCCTCCCACATGGTGTAACCGGCTTTAGTGGAAATAACCAACTCATCACGCCAGGGGGCCAAGTCTTCTTTCAATATCTGGCCGAAGTTGCACTCGGCAGAGCCGGGAGGAGGGCCATAGTTATTGGCTAAGTCAAAGTGGGTAATCCCGATATCAAAAGCGTGGCGGATCAGCTGGCGACTATTGTCCAGGTTGGTGGTGTCACCGAAGTTATGCCACAAACCAAGGGAGATAGCCGGGAGCTTTAACCCACTATGCCCACAGCGGCGGTATGTCATGTTTTCGTAACGCGTCGTGGAAGGTTGCCAATGCATTTGGAGGCCCTGTCTGGTGATACAGAAGTGGTGTATACGTTTACACTAAAGCGAAAAATCGGTCAAATCAGTGTTAATAATCTGTAATCGTATCGTTACAAAATGATTATTCGCTAGATTGTGGCAGCCCGGCAACCCTCCCCGATAATTAGATTAACTTTGCTGCTGGAATGGAAATAAAATGTCAACTATGTACCGTATTGCAGATTATCTCGTTGATCGACTGGCAAGCTGTGGTATTAATCACTTATTTGGGGTGCCAGGCGACTACAACCTTCAGTTTCTCGATCACGTGATTTCCCACCCGAAGGTGACCTGGGTGGGCTGTGCCAATGAATTGAACGGTGCCTATGCGGCCGATGGTTATGCCCGTTGTCAGGGAGCAGGGGCGCTATTAACCACCTTTGGTGTTGGGGAGTTAAGCGCGTTGAACGGTATCGCAGGCAGCTATGCCGAACGCCTGCCGGTATTGCATATCGTAGGTGCACCGCGTCTGGCGGCGCAAAAAAAGGGTGAATTGATTCACCACACGTTGGGCGATGGGGATTTTCGCCATTTTGCCCGCATGAGTGCTGAAATCAGTGCCGCCTGGGCTATTCTTACCCCGGACAATGCCTGTAGTGAAATAGACCGGGTTATCCAACAGATGCTTAATCAGCAGCGCCCCGGCTATTTGATGCTGCCTGCTGATGTGTCCAATTTGCTGGCCACCCCACCTGAAAACGTTCTCACCAGGCAGCCTATTTCTGCCCCTTCCGGCCGGTTACAGGCTTTCCGTAGCGCAGCCAGCCATCATCTTGAAAAAGCCCAACGCATCGCCTTGCTGGCTGATTATCAGGCCGAACGTTTTGGCTTACAGCAACAGTTACAGAACTGGATGAATGAAACGCCGATGGTTCACGCCACTATGCTGATGGGCAAAGGGCTGTTTGATGAAAGCCGCCCAGGGTTTGTGGGGACTTACACCGGTGGTGCCAGTGCCGCCACCATTGCTGACCATATTGAAGGGGCGGATCGGGTGATCTGCGTGGGTGCGCAGTTTACCGATACCCTCACCGCAGGCTTTAGCCATCGCTTGACCCAAGAGCAGCTCATTGAAGTTACCCCAGCCGGGGCCAGAGTGGGGGAGCAGTGGTTTAGTGGGATAGGGATGGAAGAGGCGGTGGAGACACTACGCGCCCTGTGTGAACCGATTGTGCTCAGCCATCCGCAACAGTTTCCGGCCCCGCCGCCATTACCCAAAGCCAGCGGTGATACGCTAACCCAGAAATCCTTCTGGCAAACTATCCAAGGCTTTTTACGCAGTGGCGATATTGTGTTGGCCGATCAGGGCACGGCGGCCTTTGGCTCGGCGGCCCTGCACCTGCCGCCAGAGGTGAAGCTAATTGTACAGCCGCTGTGGGGGTCGATTGGTTTCACGCTGCCGGCGGCCTATGGGGCCAAAACGGCCTGCCCGGATCGCCGGGTGGTGCTGATTGTTGGCGATGGGGCGGCTCAGCTAACCGCGCAAGAACTTGGCTCCATGATGCGCGATGGCTTAAACCCGATAGTGTTGGTACTCAATAACGACGGCTATACCGTGGAGCGGGCGATCCACGGCCCCAAACAACGCTATAACGATATTGCCCCGTGGAACTGGACGGCATTACCGGCTGCCCTGGCCGCCGATTGCCCGGCGCAGAGCTGGCGGGTCTCCCAGCCGGTTCAACTGGCGGAGGTGCTGGAGCTTGCCAGCGCCAGCGACACTCTTAGCTTGGTGGAGGTGATGCTGCCTAAGGATGACCTGCCGGAGCTGCTGGCGGCCATCACCCGGGCCATCGAACAACGTAATAGCGGCGACCGCCGCTAAGTATCGCGCCGCGCAGTCATCAATGGTTTGCCCGCCAGCAGGAGCCAGGCGGGCAACATCACGATACACAGCAACGGCAGTAGATTTAGGTTTGGCACCACCACGGCGGCCATAAACAGGCTGAGCCAGGCATCCCGCGTCACCACCAGTACCATCCCCATCACTGCACAAGAAATCGTTATTGCCGCCGGAACCGCATCCACATGAGCATGTAGCATTAGCCCCAGTGAGGCCCCGATAAACACCGCCGGGAAAATCCGCCCGCCGCGGAAGCCGCAGGTAGCTGCTACCACCAGCGCCGCCAGCTTCACCAGCGCAAACTGTAGATAGTCCCCGGAACTAAATGCGGTTGATGAAGTGAGATGCTGCATTTCATCCACCCCCTTAAACAGGGTGATATGGCCGCCAAATATCCCCAACAACCCGAGAATAAACCCGCCGATGCCGAGCATTAGAATCGGATTTTTAATCTGGTGGAACAGGCGATGTAACCGCGGGAAGCACCACACCCCCACCATACCCAGTGCGGTGGCAATGGCGGCTACAACGGCACCGCTAAGGATATCTACCGCATGCATTTGCGGGTAAGGGGCGATAGGCAGTGAGAAATGAGGATGGGCGAAAATCCCGGTGGTTAGCGCACCTGCGGCAGCGGCCATCAGCGGGGCAAACAGCTTATCCCAAAGCGGGGTGTCATTATTGCTGCTAAGGGTTTGCGAGAAAATCAGTGCGGCGGCCACCGGGGTGCCAAACAACGCGCCGAGTGTCCCGGCGGAGGCCAGAACTGTCCATTCCAGGCTATGCACCCGGGGCATGACTCTGGCCCCCAGCGCCACCGCCAGCGCAATATTTACGGCCATAATCGGATGTTCCGGACCCAGGCTAACCCCACCGGCAAGGCCGATAATTAACGCCAGGGTTAACCCTGGTAAGGCAGCCAGCGGCACCGGGGCGCCAATCAAAGGTTCAGTGGCCGGATCTGGCCCGGCGTGGCCTGGCATATAGCGAATTACCAGGCCTACGGCAATGCCAGTTAGAGTAAGAAGTGCTACTGTCCAATAGGGCGACTGGAGGCTAACCCCCAATTGTGCGGGTAATACCGACCACAGCAGGTGCTGAAATGTGGCGGCCACCTTCATCACGATAAGCATGGTCAGGCTTGAGGCAATGCCGATCACCAGGGCTGGCACGGCGAGTACCAACATGGTTCTGGCTCTTGGATGGAGCATGGTGGTGTCCTTAGTGAAAGTAGCGCGTCAATCTAAACATAACTCTGCGTGTGACGGTTATTCATAAAATGTGACCGCCTTCAATAATTTACTGGGCGCCCACCAGCAGCCATTGTTGTGACTGTCGCTTGATTTTACAGTGAGCTAAATAACCTTTTCGACTTTAGTGGAGTTGTTGAAGAATGACAAAGTATGCATTGGTGGGGGATGTGGGCGGTACCAACACCCGTCTGGCGTTATGCGATATTAATGATGGCTCAATATCCCAGATTGAAACGTACTCTGGCCTGGATTATCCCAGCCTGGAAGCGGTGGTTCAGGTTTACCTCAAAGATCAGAAACAGAAAATAGTCGATGGCTGCATTGCTATTGCCTGCCCGATCACCGGTGATTGGGTGGCGATGACTAACCATACTTGGGCTTTCTCCATTGTGGAGATGAAAATCAACCTTGGCTTTGAGCATCTGGAAATCATCAACGATTTTACCGCGGTCTCAATGGCTATCCCGATGATGAAAAAAGAGCACCTGATTCAGTTTGGCGGTAAAGCACCGGTGGATAATAAACCGGTGGCGGTGTATGGGGCCGGGACGGGTCTTGGCGTGGCCCATCTGGTCCATGTCGATAAGCGCTGGGTTAGCCTGCCCGGTGAGGGCGGCCACGTGGACTTCGCCCCTAATAGCGAAGAAGAAGCCATTATCCTCGAAGAGTTGCGGGCTGAAATCGGCCACGTTTCCGCCGAGCGTGTACTTTCTGGCCCTGGCCTGGTGAATCTCTACCGCGCCATCGTTAAAGCCGATGGCCGCCAGCCGGAAGATTTAAAGCCGAAGGATGTGACTGAGCGCGGCATCGGTGAAAACTGTACCGACTGCCGCCGGGCGCTGTCACTGTTTTGCGTGATCCTCGGCCGCTTTGGCGGCAACCTGGCGTTGAATCTGGGGACTTTTGGCGGGGTGTATATTGCTGGTGGCATCGTGCCACGGTTTATGGATTTCTTTAAAGCTTCTGGCTTCCGCGGTGGTTTCGAAGATAAAGGCCGCTTTAAATCCTATGTCCAGGATATCCCAGTGTTCCTGATTGTCCACGATCAGCCGGGGCTGGTAGGATCGGGCGCCCATATGCGCCAGACCCTGGGCCAGGTGCTTTAAGGGGTTACAGGCGCATTAACTGGCGGAATGCTTTAACGCGGCTGCGGCTGACGGGGACTTCAAAATCGAGATCCTGCAGCCGCAAAATATAGGTGTTATTAAACCAGGGTTCGATCTCGCGGATCTTGCTTACATTGACGCAATAGGAACGGTGGCAGCGGAAGAAGTGGCTTTCCGGCAGGCGGTTGCAAAACTCGCTCATCGCCATTGGCATCACGTAAC
>CBIFWW010000125.1:0-10052 GCA_966186435.1 uncultured Enterobacteriaceae bacterium | reverse complement strand
GCATGCTGACTATGGCTACGATTCATGTAGACGGCAAAGAATACGAGGTCAACGGCGCAGACAACCTACTGGAAGCCTGCCTGTCCCACGGTCTCGATATTCCTTACTTTTGCTGGCACCCCGCGCTGGGAAGCGTCGGTGCTTGCCGCCAGTGCGCGGTAAAGCAATATCAGAACGCAGAAGATACCCGTGGCCGCCTGGTGATGTCTTGTATGACACCGGCCTCCGACGGGACTTTTATCTCCATTGATGATGCGGAAGCGAAGCAATTCCGTGAAAGCGTGGTGGAGTGGTTAATGACTAACCACCCGCACGATTGTCCAGTCTGCGAAGAGGGCGGTAACTGCCACCTTCAGGATATGACTGTGATGACCGGCCACAACTTCCGTCGCTACCGTTTCACCAAACGTACCCACCGTAACCAGGAGCTGGGGCCGTTTATCTCTCATGAGATGAACCGTTGCATCGCCTGCTACCGCTGCGTGCGTTACTATAAAGACTATGCTGATGGTACTGATCTGGGCGTTTATGGTGCCCATGACAACGTCTACTTCGGCCGCCCGGAAGACGGTACCCTGGAGAGCGAATTCTCCGGTAACCTGGTAGAAATCTGCCCGACCGGCGTATTCACGGATAAAACCCACTCCGAGCGTTACAACCGTAAATGGGACATGCAGTTTGCGCCAAGCATCTGCCAACAATGTTCCATCGGCTGTAACACCAGCCCGGGTGAACGTTACGGTGAACTGCGTCGTATCGAAAACCGTTACAACGGTACCGTGAACCACTACTTCCTGTGTGATCGCGGCCGCTTCGGTTATGGCTACGTCAACTTGAAAGATCGTCCGCGCCAGCCGGTTCAACGCCGTGGCGATGACGTGATCACCCTGAATGCCGAGCAGGCGATGCAAGGCGCCGCAGACATCCTGCGCCAGTCGAAGAAAGTGATCGGTATTGGCTCCCCGCGCGCCAGCATCGAAAGCAACTTCGCCCTGCGTGAGCTGGTGGGTGCCGACAACTTCTACACCGGGATCGCCGCTGGCGAACAGCAGCGTTTGGAACTGATGCTGCAAATCCTGCGCGACGGTGGGGTACGCACCCCGGCCCTGCGTGAGATTGAATCCTATGATGCGGTACTGGTACTGGGCGAAGACATCACCCAAACCGGCGCCCGCGTTGCCCTGGCCGTGCGCCAGGCGGTGAAAGGCAAAGCCCGCGAAATGGCCGCTGCCCAAAAAGTGGCAGACTGGCAGATCGCCGCGATCCTGAACATCGGCCAGCGCGCCAAGCACCCGCTGTTTGTCACCAACGTGGACGATACCCGCCTCGATGATATCGCCGCCTGGACTTATCGCGCCCCGGTGGAAGATCAGGCCCGCTTAGGTTTCGCCATTGCCCACGCGCTGGATGATTCTGCGCCAGCGGTGGAAGGCATCGACCGTGACCTGCAAAACAAAATCGACGTGATTGTCCAGGCACTGAGTGGCGCCAAAAAGCCGCTGATTGTGTCCGGCACCAACGCCGGGAGCGAAGCCGTACTTCAGGCAGCCGCTAACGTGGCAAAAGCCCTGAAAGGCCGCGGCGCTGACGTCGGGGTAACCCTGGTTGCCCGTTCAGTCAACAGCGTTGGTCTGGGTATGATCGGCGGTGGCTCTCTGGATGAAGCGCTTGATCAGCTGGAAACCGGTGCTGCTGACGGTGTGATCGTGCTGGAAAACGACCTGCACCGCCACGCTTCCTCTACCCGTGTGAACGCAGCCCTGAGCAAAGCCCCGCTGGTGATGGTTATCGACCATCAGCGTACCGAAATCATGGATAAAGCCCACCTGGTGCTCTCAGCGGCAAGCTTTGCTGAAAGCGACGGGACTGTGGTGAATAACGAAGGGCGCGCCCAACGTTACTTCCAGGTTTATGACCCGGCCTACTACGACAGCAATACCATCATGCTGGAAAGCTGGCGCTGGCTGCACTCCCTGCACAGCACCGTAGAAAACCGCCAGGTTGACTGGACCCAGCTGGACCACGTGATTGATGCAGCTATCGCCAAACTGCCTCAACTGGCAGGCATCAAAGAAGCGGCACCGGATGCCAGCTTCCGTATTCGCGGCCAGAAACTGGCCCGTGAACCGCACCGTTATTCTGGCCGTACCGCCATGCGGGCTAACATCAGTGTCCATGAACCGCGCCAGCCGCAGGACATCGACACCATGTTTGCCTTCTCCATGGAAGGGAACAACCAGCCATCCGCTGAACGTTCCCAGATCCCGTTTGCCTGGGCGCCGGGCTGGAACTCCCCACAAGCATGGAACAAATTCCAGGCGGAAGTGGGCGGCCATCTGCGCCATGGCGATCCGGGCGTGCGCCTGATCGACACCGCTGCCAGCGGGCTGGATTGGTTCACTACAGTACCGAACGGCTTCCAGGCGGAAGAAGGGAAGTGGCGTATCGCGCCGTATTACCACTTGTTCGGCAGTGATGAGCTGTCCCAGCGTGCGCCGGTATTTGCCAGCCGCATGCCGCAGGCTTATATCAAACTGAACCCGCAGGATGCACAGAAACTGGGTGTCAACGCCGGGGCTAAAGTCTCCTTTAGCTATGAAGGCCAGACCGTGAGCCTGCCGCTGATGATTGCCGAGGGCTTGAGCGCAGGGCAAGTCGGCTTGCCGATGGGCCTGCCGGGGATTGCGCCAGTGCTGGCCGGCGCCCGTCTTGAGAATCTGCAGGAGGCTGCGCAATGAGTTGGTTAACACCGGAAGTTATCGATATTTTGATCGGTGTGCTGAAGGCGATTGTGATCCTGCTGGTGGTGGTCACCTGCGGGGCCTTTATGAGTTTTGGTGAGCGTCGTTTACTCGGCCTGTTCCAGAACCGTTATGGGCCGAACCGCGTAGGCTGGGGTGGTTCACTCCAGCTGGTGGCCGACATGATCAAGATGTTCTTCAAAGAGGACTGGATCCCGAAATTCACCGACCGGGTGATCTTCACCCTGGCACCGATGATCGCGTTCACCGCTTTGCTGCTGGCCTTCGCCATTGTGCCCGTCAGCCCTTCATGGGTGGTGGCGGATCTTAACATCGGGATCTTGTTCTTCCTGATGATGGCGGGCCTGGCGGTGTATGCCGTGTTGTTCGCCGGTTGGTCCAGTAACAACAAATACTCCTTGCTGGGTGCGATGCGTGCATCCGCCCAGACCCTGAGCTACGAAGTGTTCCTCGGGCTGTCGCTGATGGGGGTGGTGGCGCAAGCCGGTTCATTCAATATGACCGACATCGTCAACAACCAGGCCCACCTGTGGAACGTGATCCCGCAGTTCTTCGGCTTTGTAACCTTTGCGATTGCGGGCGTGGCAGTGTGCCACCGTCACCCGTTTGACCAACCGGAAGCAGAGCAGGAACTGGCTGATGGTTACCACATCGAATACTCCGGCATGAAGTTTGGTCTGTTCTTTGTGGGTGAATACATCGGGATTGTCACCGTGTCAGCATTGATTGTGACGCTGTTCTTTGGTGGCTGGAATGGCCCGTGGTTACCACCGTTCATCTGGTTCGCGCTGAAAACCGCGTTCTTCATGATGATGTTCATTTTGATTCGCGCCTCATTACCTCGTCCTCGTTATGACCAGGTGATGTCCTTCGGCTGGAAAGTGTGCCTGCCGCTGACGCTGGTCAACTTGCTGGTGACCGCTGCGGTCATTCTTTACCAGGCACCATAAGGGGTGAATTAACCATGACATTGAAAGAATTAGTGGTCGGTTTCGGCACCCAGGTTCGCAGTATCTGGATGATCGGGCTGCATGCGTTCGCCAAGCGCGAAACGCAAATGTACCCAGAAGAACCGGTCTATCTGCCACCGCGCTACCGTGGCCGTATCGTGTTGACCCGCGATCCGGACGGCTCCGAGCGCTGCGTGGCCTGTAACCTGTGTGCAGTCGCCTGCCCGGTTGGCTGTATCTCACTGCAAAAAGCAGAAACCAAAGATGGTCGCTGGTATCCGGAATTCTTCCGCATCAACTTCTCGCGCTGCATCTTCTGCGGCCTGTGTGAAGAAGCGTGCCCGACCACGGCAATTCAGCTGACCCCGGACTTCGAACTGGGTGAGTTTAAGCGCCAGGATTTGGTTTACGAAAAAGAGGACCTGCTGATCTCCGGCCCGGGTAAATATCCCGAGTACAACTACTACCGGATGGCAGGTATGGCAATCGACGGCAAAGATAAGGGCGAAGCGGAAAACGAAGCCAAGCCTATCGACGTCAAAGGCCTGTTACCTTAAGGAGTCAGGAATGGAATTCGCTTTTTATGTTTGTGCCCTCGTGGCCGTCCTGACCACCCTGCGGGTGATCACGCACAGCAACCCGGTGCACGCCTTGCTGTACCTGATTGTCTCCCTGCTGGCGATTGCCGGGGTGTTCTTCTCACTCGGCGCTTACTTCGCCGGGGCGCTGGAAATCATCGTTTACGCCGGGGCCATCATGGTGCTGTTCGTGTTCGTGGTGATGATGCTTAACCTCGGCAATGCCGTGGTGGAGCAAGAGCGCCAGTGGCTGAAGCCGCAGTTCTGGTTCGGGCCTGGCCTGGCTTCTCTGCTGCTGTTAGTGGTGGTGATTTACGGCATCCTGCACGTCAATGACCAAGGTATCCAAGGCGTGGCCATCGATGCAAAACAGGTCGGTATTGCGCTGTTCGGGCCTTATGTTCTGGCGGTTGAACTGGCATCAATGCTGCTGCTCGCCGGGCTGGTTGTGGCCTTCCACCTTGGTCGTGAAGACCGTATTGGTGAAGTTCTGAGCAACCGCCCATCCGATGCGAAAAAGAAAACGGAGGAGCACGCATGATCCCGTTACAACATGGATTGATCCTTGCCGCCATCCTGTTCGCCATGGGGCTGACAGGGCTGGTTATCCGGCGCAACCTGCTGTTCATGCTGATAAGCCTGGAAATTATGATCAACGCCGCGGCGCTGGCCTTTGTCGTCGCCGGTAGCTATTGGGGCCAGGCAGACGGGCAGGTGATGTATATCCTGGCCATTAGCCTTGCGGCTGCGGAAGCCAGTATTGGTCTGGCGCTGCTGCTACAGCTTCATCGTCGTCGCCAGAATCTGAATATCGATTCAGTAAGTGAGATGCGTGGATGAACCTTCTCTGGTTAACCATTGTTTTGCCATTGATTGGCTTTGTTTTACTGGCATTTTCTCGCGGCCGCTGGTCTGAGAATCTGTCCGCCACTGTGGGCGTCGGGTCAATTGGCCTGGCGGCACTGGTGACATTGTTCGCCGGTATCGACTTCTTCAGTAACGGTAAGCAGCTGTTCACCCAGCCGCTGTGGACCTGGATGTCCGTGGGGGACTTCAACATCGGGTTTAACCTGGTGCTGGATGGCCTGTCGCTGACCATGCTGTCCGTGGTGACCGGTGTTGGCTTCCTGATCCACATGTATGCCTCCTGGTATATGCGTGGGGAAGAGGGCTACTCCCGCTTCTTCGCGTACACCAACCTGTTTATCGCCAGCATGGTGCTATTAGTCTTGGCCGATAACCTGCTGCTGATGTACATGGGTTGGGAAGGCGTGGGCCTGTGCTCTTACCTGCTGATTGGCTTCTACTACACCGAGCCAAAGAACGGCGCGGCGGCGATGAAAGCCTTCGTGGTAACCCGTGTGGGTGACGTGTTCCTGGCCTTTGCGCTGTTCATTCTCTACAACGAACTGGGCACCCTGAACTTCCGTGAAATGGTTGAGCTGGCACCGCAGCACTTTGCTGCCGGTAACCAGATGCTGACCTGGGCCACCCTGATGTTACTGGGCGGTGCAGTAGGTAAATCCGCCCAGCTGCCATTACAAACCTGGCTGGCTGATGCGATGGCAGGCCCGACCCCGGTTTCCGCACTGATCCACGCGGCCACCATGGTAACCGCCGGTGTCTACCTGATTGCCCGTACCCACGGTCTGTTCCTGATGACCCCGGAAATCCTTCACCTGGTGGGGATTGTCGGTGCGATTACGCTGGTGATGGCAGGCTTTGCCGCACTGGTGCAAACCGATATCAAACGGGTACTGGCCTACTCCACCATGAGCCAGATTGGCTACATGTTCCTGGCCCTGGGTGTTCAGGCATGGGATGCGGCTATCTTCCACCTGATGACCCACGCGTTCTTTAAAGCGCTGCTGTTCCTCTCGTCCGGTTCGGTGATCCTGGCCTGCCACCACGAGCAGAACATCTTCAAAATGGGTGGCCTGCGTAAGTCGATCCCACTGGTGTATGCCTGCTTCTTGGTGGGTGGCGCGGCGCTGTCTGCTCTGCCGCTGATCACCGCGGGCTTCTTCAGTAAGGATGAGATCCTGGCAGGGGCGATGGCAAACGGCCATATCAACCTGATGATTGCCGGTCTGGTAGGGGCGTTTATGACCTCCCTGTACACCTTCCGCATGATCTTTATCGTGTTCCACGGCAAAGAGCAGATCCACGCGCACCCGGTGAAGGGGATCACCCATCACCTGCCGCTGATGATCCTGTTGGTGCTGTCTACCTTCGTTGGTGCGCTGATTGTGCCACCGCTGGAAGGTGTATTGCCGGGCACCACTGAGATGGCGCACGGTCAGGTGCTGACCCTGGAAATCATCTCCGGCGTGGTGGCTATTAGCGGGATCCTGATCGCCGCCTGGCTGTGGCTGGGTAAACGTACCCTGGTGACCTCAATCGCCAACAGCCCGCTTGGCCGCTTCTTCGGTACCTGGTGGTTCAATGCCTGGGGCTTCGATTGGCTGTACGACAAAGTATTTGTTAAGCCATACCTCGGCATCGCCTGGCTGCTGAAGAGCGATCCGTTAAACGCATTGATGAACATCCCGGCGATCCTTTCGCGCCTGGCAGGCCGCGGCTTGCTGGTGAGTGAAAACGGCTACCTGCGCTGGTATGTGGCATCCATGAGCATCGGTGCCGTCGTAGTGCTGGCGCTACTAATGGTACTGCGTTAATAGCTGGCTGAGTAAATAGGTCCGGCGCTGAGTCGCCGGGCCTAAAACGAAGAATAATTTAAGAAACTGTTCCTGATTTACAGGCGTCATCGGCGAAGACAGACCGATTACCGCCAGCGCACAGCAACCGGAGCGTACTGAAGTACGTGAGGATTGCGAGCACTGCCGGGAGTTGGGCTGGCGAGCAAGATAGCCTGGTCGGGAGTAAACATAAGGGACATACCTAGATATGTTGTTACCTTGGTTGATACTGATACCATTTATTGGCGGCTTCCTGTGCTGGCAGACCGAACGCTTCGGCGTCAAGATGCCGCGCTGGATCGCGCTGATTACCATGGGGTTAACGCTGGCGCTGGGCCTACAGCTGTGGCTACAGGGTGGTTATTCGCTGACCCAGGCTGCGGGCCTGCCGCAGTGGCAGTCTGAGTTTATCCTGCCGTGGATCCCACGCTTCGGGATTGAAATTCACTTGGCGATCGACGGCCTTTCGCTGCTAATGGTGGTGCTGACTGGTCTTCTGGGTGTGCTGGCGGTGCTCTGTTCCTGGAATGAAATCCAGAAATACCAGGGCTTCTTCCACCTCAACCTGATGTGGATCCTGGGCGGCGTAATCGGCGTGTTCCTGGCCATCGACATGTTCCTGTTCTTCTTCTTCTGGGAAATGATGCTGGTGCCGATGTACTTCCTGATTGCACTCTGGGGCCACAAAGCCTCCGACGGGAAGACGCGTATTACTGCGGCCACTAAGTTCTTCATCTATACCCAGGCAAGCGGCCTGGTGATGTTAATTGCTATCCTGGCGCTGGTATTTGTTCACTATAACGCCACTGGCGTGTGGACCTTTAACTACGAACAGCTGCTGAAAACCCCGATGTCCCACGGCGTGGAATACCTGCTGATGCTGGGCTTCTTCATCGCCTTTGCGGTAAAAATGCCGGTGGTGCCACTGCACGGCTGGCTGCCGGATGCCCACTCCCAGGCGCCAACAGCAGGTTCCGTTGACCTGGCGGGGATCTTGCTGAAAACCGCCGCTTACGGTCTGCTGCGTTTTGCTCTGCCGCTGTTCCCAAATGCCTCCGCAGAGTTTGCGCCTATTGCTATGTGGCTAGGTGTGATTGGTATCTTCTACGGTGCCTGGATGGCCTTCACCCAGTACGATATCAAGCGTCTGATTGCCTATACCTCAGTTTCCCACATGGGCTTTGTCCTGATCGCCATTTACACCGGTAGCCAGCTGGCTTACCAGGGTGCGGTGATCCAGATGATTGCTCACGGTCTATCGGCGGCGGGTCTGTTTATTCTGTGTGGCCAGCTTTATGAGCGCCTGCACACCCGTGATATGCGCCTAATGGGCGGCCTGTGGAGCAAAGTGAAATGGCTCCCGGCATTGTCAATGTTCTTTGCGGTTGCCACCCTGGGGATGCCGGGTACCGGTAACTTTGTCGGTGAATTTATGATCCTGTTCGGCAGCTTCCATGTTGTGCCGATGATCACCGTTATCTCTACATTTGGCCTGGTGTTTGCGTCCGTGTACTCACTGACCATGCTGCACCGCGCTTACTTCGGTAAAGCTAAAAGCGAAGCCGCCAGTCAAACCCTGCCGGGGCTGTCACTGCGCGAACTGTTTATCATCTTGTTACTGGTAGTATTGCTGCTGTTGCTTGGGTTCTTCCCACAGCCAATTCTGGATACCACCCATTCTGCAATGGGTAATATTCAGCAGTGGTATACCGGTTCCATTACAACTACAAGGCCGTAATTCGCTCATGACTTTAACGACTCAACATTTAATTGCGCTATTACCGCTGTTGATCGTCGGATTGACGGTGGTAGTGGTGATGCTATCCATTGCCTGGCGGCGGAACCATTTTCTTAACGCTACCCTGGCCGTGATGGGACTTAACGTTGCGCTGGTTTCCCTATGGTTTGTGGGCCAGGCCGGCGCGATGGATGTCACCCCACTGATGCGGGTGGATGGCTATGCCATGCTGTACACCGGGCTGGTGCTATTAGCCAGCCTGGCGACCTGCACCTTCGCTTACCCGTGGCTGGAAGGCTATACCGATAATAAAGACGAGTTCTACCTGCTGGTGCTGATTGCGGCACTGGGTGGCATTCTGCTGGCGAACGCGAACCATATGGCGGCGCTGTTCCTGGGGATCGAGCTTATCTCACTGCCGCTGTTTGGCCTGGTGGGTTATGCCTTCCGGCAGAAACGCTCCCTGGAAGCGGCCATCAAATACACCATTCTGTCTGCGGCAGCATCGTCCTTCCTGCTGTTCGGTATGGCGCTGGTGTATGCACAAACCGGTAACCTGGCCTTTATCGCCATCGGTCACAGCCTGTCTGACGGTATGCTCAACGAGCCAATGCTGCTGGCCGGTTTAGGTCTGATGATTGTAGGCCTCGGCTTTAAGCTGTCTCTGGTGCCATTCCACCTGTGGACCCCGGATGTGTACCAAGGCGCACCTGCCCCGGTATCTACCTTCCTGGCTACCGCCAGCAAAATCGCCATCTTCGGTGTGGTGATGCGTCTGTTCCTGTATGCCCCGGTGGGCAACAGTGAAGCGGTCACCATCACCCTTGGCGTGATTGCCTTTGCTTCAATCCTGATGGGCAACCTGATGGCGCTGACTCAGACCAATATTAAGCGCCTACTCGGTTTCTCTTCTATCGCCCACCTGGGCTACCTGATGGTGGCGCTGATTGCGATGAAGCACGGGGCGATGTCGATGGAAGCGGTGGGTGTCTACCTGGCCGGTTACCTGTTCAGCAGCCTGGGCGCCTTCGGCGTGGTCAGCCTGATGTCCAGCCCGTACCGTGGCCCGGATGCCGATTCGCTGTTCTCCTACCGTGGTTTGTTCTGGCACCGTCCACTGCTCTCCACTGTAATGACGGTGGTGATGCTCTCCCTGGCCGGTATCCCGATGACCTTAGGCTTTATCGGTAAATTCTATGTGCTAGCCGTGGGTGTGAATGCGCACCTGTGGTGGCTGACTGGCGCCGTGGTAATTGGCTCTGCTATCGGCCTCTACTACTACCTGCGCGTTACCGTGAGCCTGTACCTGAGTGCACCGCAGCAGT
>CBIFWW010000124.1:0-10058 GCA_966186435.1 uncultured Enterobacteriaceae bacterium | reverse complement strand
AAGCGTTTGGTTGAAGCGTTACAAACCTTAGGGCAAATTCCAGAGCTGACGCTTAAGCAACTAAATGTGAAACAGCAGCAACAATTAGTGGAAACGTTGCAAAACTGGCAGGTACAGCCGAACGGCACAGAGGGCTACCGTACTGCAGAGGTTACCCTCGGCGGCGTAGACACCAATAGCCTATCTTCCCGAACTATGGAGGCCCGTGATGTGCCGGGGCTTTATTTTATTGGTGAAGTCATGGACGTTACCGGCTGGCTGGGTGGCTACAATTTCCAGTGGGCGTGGAGTTCCGCCGCAGCCTGTGCCGAGGCGTTGGTAACGGGCATCGGTTAAGGGCTACCCGCCGTATAAGGGCAAGGCACTGCTTTTGGCGGTGCCTTTTTTATTGCCAGAATGAGTAAAATGAATGAGTTAAATAATCAAATTATTAGCCAGTAATTAATTATGTGTGCTTATTCTGAATTTTAAAATTGTGCTTTCGCTCCCATCTGTCATGAAAACGGTGAAAATATTTGATCTAAGTGTATTCGCTGTATCAATAATTTATATTGCTCACCAACGATGCCATGGTATCCCGATTCCTAAAAGCATATTCCTAGTATTAATTTCGTCGGCCCATACGCTTTACGCCATTCTGGCAAGATGTTTAAATAAATCGTTGCTTATTTTTCTGCGACACAATGCTAATTAATGGATTTATTAATTCAGGAGATAAATAAACATGTCTGATTCATTCCAGAATGAGATACCTCGCGCCCGCGTTAATATTAAGCTCGATCTTGTAACCGGCGGTGCACAGAAAAAAGTAGAGCTGCCGCTAAAGCTGCTTAGCGTTGGTGATTTTAGTAATGGCAAGGCAGAAGGGGCGCTCTCTGAGCGTGAAAAACTCAACATTAATAAGAATAATTTTAATAGCGTATTAGCGGACCTCAACCCGGAAGTTAATCTCACCGTCAAAAATACACTGGCTAATGATGGTTCTGAAGAAAATATCCATCTGCATTTTCAGGATATGAAAGATTTTGCACCGGAGCAGGTAGCAAAACAGATTCCTCAATTGCGGGCGATGATGGCCATGCGCAATTTACTGCGCGATTTAAAATCCAACCTGCTAGATAACGTGACTTTCCGGAAGGAACTGGAGAATATTTTAAAAGATCCAACCCTTTCAGAAGAACTGCGTACAGAACTGAATGCCCTTGCCCCGGCCCAGAAATAATCTCTGGAAACTTTAACGGAATAAAGTCGAGAAAATGCTAATGTCTCTGAATAATGAATCCCACAATCAAACCGCCGGTTCAACTCTGGAAAAAACCTTGCCAGCTGGCGGGGTTTACGCCTCCCTATTCGAAAAAATCAATTTAACGCCGGTTGACTCCCTCGGCGATTTGGACGGTTTCCAGGATAACGCTGTGATGGCGGAAACCTCCGCCGATGCGCGTGTTACGGCAGCGGTACAGGTCTTTATGCAGTGCCTGCAAAAGTCCGGCCAAAAAGTTGAGAAGCTGGATAAGACCATTCTTGATAGCCATATAGCCGAGCTGGATTTCCAAATCAGCCGACAGCTTGATGAAGTCATGCATAACAGTGAATTCCAGAAAGTGGAGTCTGTTTGGCGCGGTCTGAAAAGCCTGGTAGATAAAACGGACTTCCGTCAGAACGTAAAACTGGAACTGTTGGATTTATCCAAAGAAGAACTGCGCCAGGACTTTGAAGATTGCCCGGAAATTATTCAAAGCGGCCTGTATAAGCAAACCTATATCGCAGAATATGACACCCCAGGCGGGGAGCCGGTGGCAGCAGTTATCTCAGCTTATGAGTTTGACGCCTCCGCGCAAGACGTAGCGTTGATGCGCAATATCTCTAAAGTCTCTGCCGCTGCTCATATGCCGTTTATCGGCTCCGCTGGCCCGAAATTCTTCCTAAAATCCACTATGGAAGAAGTGGCCGCCATCAAAGATATTGGTAACTACTTTGATCGTGCCGAATACATCAAATGGAAAAGCTTCCGCGACACCGATGACAGCCGCTACCTGGGCCTGGTGATGCCTCGGGTGCTTGGCCGTCTGCCCTATGGCCCGGATACTGTGCCAGTGCGCAGCTTTAACTATATCGAAGAAGTGAAAGGCCCGGACCACGGAAAATATTTGTGGACCAATGCCTCCTTTGCCTTTGCCGCCAACATGATGCAGAGCTTTATCAACAATGGCTGGTGCGTGCAAATCCGCGGTCCGCAGGCCGGTGGTGCGGTAAAAGATCTGCCGATCCACCTGTATGATCTGGGTACCGGTAACCAAGTAAAAATCCCGTCAGAAGTGATGATCCCGGAAACCCGTGAGTTCGAGTTTGCCAACCTGGGCTTTATCCCGCTCTCCTACTACAAAAACCGCGATTATGCTTGCTTCTTCTCCGCCAACTCCACCCAGAAGCCAGCGCTATATGACACCGCGGATGCCACCGCCAACAGCCGTATCAACGCGCGTCTGCCGTATATCTTCCTGCTGTCGCGCATCGCCCATTACCTCAAGCTTATTCAGCGTGAAAACATCGGCACCACTAAAGACCGCCGCCTGTTGGAGCTGGAGCTGAACACCTGGGTGCGCGGTTTGGTTACTGAAATGACCGATCCAGGCGATGAACTCCAGGCGTCGCACCCGCTGCGCGATGCCAAAGTGGTGGTGGAAGACATCGAAGATAACCCTGGCTTCTTCCGCGTCAAACTGTACGCCGTGCCGCACTTCCAAGTGGAAGGTATGGACGTCAATTTGTCACTGGTTTCTCAGATGCCTAAGGCGAAATCGTAATTAAGGCAGGAAGCCGATGAAAACGGAAAATCCGTTATGGGGTAGGGGCATCATGGTCTCTCCCCAACACTTCCAGCAACAGGCCGCATATGCGGCCTGGTCAGCGGAATGTATTGCCCGTATGGGACTCAATCATCCTTGGGGGGTGATTGAGTCAGCCTTTGAGCCAGACATGTTGAAGCTTGGCCGTTTGCAGGCTAGAAAACTGCATGTCCGTTTTCAGGATGGGATGCTAATCGATACTGATAATGCTGATGCACTGCCGCCGGTATTATCGTTAGACGACGAAGCCAACGACAGCGTTGTGGTATTGGCGCTTCCTTTGATGCATGCCAATGGCGGCAATTGCCTGGCGCCCGATGAAAAAGCCGACCGACCGGTACGCTTCAGACAGCACTGGCGAGATATACGCAATCAGTTTGGTGACGATACCCGCCAAATAGCGGTGATTCAGCCAGAGCTGACGCTTCGTTTTGCCCATCAGGATAACAGTGATTATTTGACCTGCCCGGTAGCCCGCTTGCTGCGGGATTCCCAAGGAGTGTGGACACAAGATGAGGCTTTCCTCCCGCCGTTACTCACCCTGCAAAGTAGCCGCTGGCTGGTAGCTCAGCTTGAACAACTACTGACCCAGCTACGTGCTCGGCTGACTCGCTTGATGGCGATGCGCCGTGAAAGCAATGAACGAATGGCCGATTTTGCAGTAGCTGACGTCTCATTGTTCTGGTTGTTGAATGCGCTAAATAATGCAGAGCCTGTTCTTGGCCAATTCCAGCGTGATTTGCAAAGCCCGGTAGAGCGTCTGTACACAGAATTATCCAGGCTGGCAGGTAGCTTACTGACCTTCTCCCTGGAGCATCAGGTCAGCGCGATACCTGCCTATAACCATGCTCAGCTCAACGCCGTCTTCCCGCCACTGTTTGATTTACTCAGCGATCTACTGGAAGCCAGCCTTCCGTCGCGGGTGGTGTCGATCGACCTGGAGCACGACAAGCGTCTGCACTTTTGGCAAGCCCGTCTGCACGATCCCAGGTTGCGCGAAGGGGCCGATTACTACCTCTCGGTTCGTTCACCCATCCCGGTGGCCCAATTGCAGGAGCAGTTCCCACGGCAGTGCAAAGTGGGTAGCCCGGATCTCGTCAGGGGTATCGTCAACTCTTCACGGATTGGGGTGCCGTTAATCCCTTTGCGTCATGTGCCGGCGGCCATTCCACTGCGGCTTGAGAATCAATATTTCAGCCTTGATGTAGCCCATCCCCAGGCGCTGGAAATGTTTGCAAGCGGCAGCTGTATGTTTTACGTCCCGGGCATGCTCGGTGAACCTGAACTTGAACTTTTTGCGGTGCTAAGAACATGACAGATACGAAACGCGGCACCTCCGCATCCCTTGATATTGATGCTCTGCTACAAGATACCTGGCTTCAGGTTATCAGCCTACGCCATGGCCCTCAGTTCGGGGAGGGTGATGGCCGGGTACTGTGGGAACGCTGTGTTAGCGATGTCGAGCAGGTGCAACGCAAACTGAAAGAGAGCGGGCTGGATGAAGCAAGCCGGCAGCATATTCTCACGGCTCAGTGTGCATTGCTCGACGAAGCGGTCAAGGGCCGTGGTGTAGAGGATGACGCTTGTTTTCAGTGGTATGACATTCCGCTTCAGGGCCATTTCCTGGGCACCATGGATGCCGGGGATACATTATGTGACCGTATGCGGGATGTGTTACGCGAGCCAACGCCAGATAGCGCCGTTATTACGTGTTTTCAGCGGGTTATGATGCTGGGTTTTCTCGGCAGCTTCCGGTCCTTGAATGATCCCGATCGCCAGAAACTGATTCAGATCCTTAGCGATCGCGTTCCTCCCTTTAGCTCTCCCCAAGATCATCCGGTTTTGGCAGAAAGCCGCGTTGGTCGTGGGATGAGGGGGTGGTTCTCATCGTGGCCGTTAAACATTGGGTTGAGTGTCCTGGTGCTTGGTGCTTTATGGTGGGGTCTAAATTACTGGCTTGATCAGGCGCTAATTACCTTGCTGCCAGGGGCGCTGAAATGAGTCCAGCACAAAAGCGTTGGCTGGCCTTATGGGCAACATTGCTTAGCGTTGCCGTATGTCTGGGGTTCCTGCCAGTGCCCCGGCTTATGTCAGTCCTTATATTGTTAGCTCTTATAGGATTGATTGCGGGGGTTTGGTATCTCACCAGGCGTGGCTCTGAGGTTTCAGTTGCCCTGAAGCTGGATGATTTACCGGAGGCCACTTACCGCCAGCCTATTGTGCTGGTTTGTGGCGATCTTCCTCAGTCGTGGCCAGAGCAAAGCCAGGTATTAACCCTTACCCAGGGGTGTTGGATTCGGGTCGAGGATCATCAAAGCTTGGAGCAGGTGGCACGTCAACTGTTAGTTTTGCGGCCGGAGTGGGGGCGCCAACTCTCGGTAATGGTGTGCGTTTGCCCGCAGCAACATGCAGAAGTTGAAGGCCTCACCAGCCGCCTGCTGGCCATACGCTGGCAGATAAGCCAAATCCGTCGTGATATCCACCATGCTGTGCCGCTGGTTCTAAATGCCCAAGCCGGCAGCGGCATGATGAATACCATGCTCTGGCAGGCTGCAATGCCCGGTGAAGGGATCCGGGTATGGCGGGATTTCTCAGCGCCCAGCACTATTTCTGAATGGAGTAAAAATGGTGGCTCGCCTGCCATGCAGCAACAGGTGCTAATGAACAGCCTGATGGCCTGGACTCATCGCCATCTTAATGCGGTATTCGCAGATAAAAAACCTGATATGCCAGTCATCATACCCACCGCCACCGTATGGGGTATCGGGCCAATATTGTCCGGTAGCCTGGCGTCATCTGTCTGGACTAGGTGGTTAACCCGGCACACGGCAATGCAACATGTTGCTAGCTGGCAGCCGGTGGGCACGGACAGTACAGTCATGTCCCTGCTTCCTGATTTTATATTGCCTTTGTTACCTGAAGGCCACGGGTTAACCCCCCAAGGGCGCGCCAGGCGCTGGGCTTTGGGTTTATTCATGCTTGCAGCAGTCACTTCCGTGATTAGCAGCGGTTGGGCTAACCGCCAACTAATGCAACGCCTGAGTTTTGATATCCAGCGATACAACCGGATACCTATGGGCAACCATGGCCTTAAAGCAGATGCCGTTGAAGTTTTAAGGCAAGATTTATCTCAGTTGGATAAATGGGCGAGGAATGGCGAGCCGCTTCAGTTAGGCCTTGGGTTATACAAAGGGGAGTTTCTGCGCATGCCTGTACTGGATGCCATTCGCACTTTCGTTCCCCCGCCGCTAACGCCCCCAGAACTGAAGCCTGAGCCTGTACCACAACCGGCGCCCCAAATTATCCGCCTCGACAGTATGTCGCTGTTTGATTCCGGCAAGTCAGCGCTCAAGCCGGGTTCCACCAAAATGCTTATCAACTCCCTGGTTGGCGTCAAGGCCAAGCCGGGGTGGCTGATCGTGGTCAGTGGTCATACCGACCACACCGGTAACCCACAACTCAACCAAACGCTTTCAATGAAACGTGCCGAAGCGGTGCGCGACTGGATGCGTGATACCGGCGATGTGCCGGGAAGCTGTTTTGCGGTGCAGGGCTATGGTGCAAGTCGCCCGGTCGCAACTAATGACACGACGGAAGGCCGTGCGCTTAACCGCCGTGTCGAAATCAGTCTGGTACCACAGGCCAATGCCTGCCTGATACCGGGCAATCCCCAGGCGTTATCGCAGGATGATGACGCTTCACAACACAATGGAGAGTAATTCCATGGCAATTCCTGTTTATCTTTGGCTGAAAGACGATGGCGGTGCGGACATTAAAGGGTCTGTGGACGTTAAAGATCGTGAGGGCAGCATCGAAGTGGTTGCGCAGCAGCATGATCTGTACATCCCAACCGATAACAACACCGGCAAGCTGACGGGCACCCGTATTCACACCCCGTTCAAATTCACTAAAGAAATCGATTCTTCCAGCCCGTATCTCTACAAGGCTGTAACTACCGGGCAGACTCTGAAATCCGCGGAATTCAAGTGGTACAAGATTAACGACGCAGGCCAGGAAGTGGAGTACTTCAACACCAAACTGGAAAACGTGAAAGTGGTGAAGGTTAACCCCGTCATGCATGACGTTAAGGACCCTTCCTACGAGAAGCATAACCATCTTGAGCTGATTGAACTGCGTTACGAAAAAATCACCTGGACCTATAAAGACGGCAACATCATTCATTCCGATTCCTGGAACGAACGCGCCACAGCATAAGTTACCCGTCATATTTCGCGCGGCTGCGGCGTTGGCTGCGTTCGCTTGCCCCGGTCACATAGCTGTCTATGCTCCCGGGGACTCGCGAACTGGCCGCCTTGCCGCCACACGAAATCTCTAGGGTAACTAACCGAATCAAACCTAACGGGCAGAACACCGCCCGTTTTTGCAGAACATCCGCCTCGCAGGTGTTGTGCAAAGCAATCCTACATCTTATCAGTACTGACCTTATGGGCATTGGTAAACGGCCATGGGCGGTAGCGTGTCTAAAAGAAAGGGAATGAAAATTATGGAAAATTCTGCCGTCCTGTTACGTCGTCTTAACCCTTATTGCGCCCGCGCCCTGGAAGGCGCTGCCTCCCTGTGCCAGACCCGCGCCCATGCGGAAATTTTACCAGAGCACTGGCTGCTTAAATTGCTAGAGCAGGGCGAGGGCGACCTTACGGTGCTGGCGCGGCGCTATGAATGGAATATGGATACCATTTGGCAGGATTTACTGGCCTGGATGGACAGCCTGCCTCGCTCGGTGCGCCACCGCCCGCAGCTCTCTTCAAACATTCAAGCGCTGCTACAAGAGGCCTGGCTTCTGGCATCTCTGGCAGGGGAAGACAAAATCCGCAGTCTGCACCTCCTGATGGCTCTGGTGAATAAACCAAAACTGCTGCGCTGCGATGGTTTATGGCCGCTGTTGACCCTTGGGCAAAGCCAGCTAGAGCGGCTGCAACCGTTGCTGGATGCCCAGTCTGATGAGCGGATTGACGTTCAGCAGGAAGCTGAACTGGCGCAAAACCACGGTGGAGAAGTGGAGTTTGTTGGCCGCCCGGTAGGGGCTGAGCCAAAACCAGGCGAACTCAACCCGGCCCTGCAAAATGCACTGGATAAGTTCACCCTTGATGTGACCGCCAAAGCCAAAGAAGGCAAGATCGACCCGGTATTTGGCCGTGATACAGAAATCCGCCAAATGGTGGATATCCTCTCCCGCCGCCGTAAAAACAACCCGATTCTGGTAGGTGAACCCGGGGTAGGTAAAACTGCGCTGGTGGAAGGGCTGGCATTACGTATTGCCGAAGGTAATGTCCCGGAAAGCCTGAAACCAGTGAGCCTGCGCACCTTAGACCTTGGGCTGTTGCAGGCCGGGGCCGGTGTAAAAGGGGAATTTGAACAACGGCTGAAAAACGTCATCGACGCGGTGCAACAATCCCCGCTGCCGGTGCTGCTGTTTATTGACGAAGCCCACACTATCATCGGCGCGGGTAACCAGGCCGGAGGGGCCGATGCTGCCAACCTGCTCAAACCGGCCCTGGCCCGTGGCGAATTACGCACTATCGCCGCCACCACCTGGAGCGAATACAAGCAGTATTTTGAACGTGACGCTGCCCTGGAACGCCGCTTCCAAATGGTTAAAGTGGATGAACCGGACGACGATACCGCCTGCCTAATGCTGCGCGGCCTAAAATCCCGTTATGCCGAGCACCACGGGGTACATATCACTGATGATGCAGTGAAAGCCGCCGTCACGTTATCGCGCCGCTACCTCACTGGGCGGCAACTGCCGGATAAAGCCGTCGATCTGCTGGATACGGCGGCCGCCCGGGTGCGCATGGGTATCGACACCACCCCGGAAGCGATTACCCATCTTAAAGCCCAGCAGACTTCCCTGACACTTGAGCAACAAGCCCTACTGGAAGATGTGGCCCTGGGTAGCAACCAACATAGCGAGCGGTTGGCTGAACTCGCCCGCCAGATCCAGCACCTTGAAGCGTCGTTGCAGCAAAAAGAAGCCCACTTCGAGCAAGAAAAAGCCCTTGCTCAGAAGCTAATGGATTGCCGCCAGGACACCAGCCGCCAGGCGGAGATTCAGGACTTACAGCAGCAGCTGGAACGCGCCCAGCAGGCCGATGCCCTGATTCAGATTGATGTGGATACCCGCTCGGTGGCGAATGTCATTGCCGATTGGACCGGGGTGCCCCTCTCCTCATTAATGAAGGATGAGCAAACCGAACTGCTCACGCTGGAACAGGAAATTGGCAATCGGGTGGTGGGGCAGGAAGCTTCGCTCACTGCCATCGCCCAGCGCCTGCGCGCCGCCAAAACCGGCCTCACTTCAGAAAATGGCCCACAGGGTGTCTTCCTGCTGGTGGGGCCAAGCGGCGTGGGTAAAACCGAAACCGCGCTGGCGCTGACGGATTGCCTCTACGGTGGCGAGAAATCGCTGATCACCATCAACCTTTCCGAATACCAGGAACCCCACACCGTCAGCCAACTTAAAGGCTCCCCTCCAGGCTACGTTGGCTATGGCCAGGGTGGCATTTTGACCGAAGCGGTACGCAAACGGCCTTACAGCGTGGTGCTGCTTGATGAGGTGGAAAAAGCCCATCGCGATGTGATGAACCTGTTCTATCAAGTGTTCGACCGAGGCTTTATGCGCGATGGCGAAGGGCGTGAAATCGACTTCCGCAACACCGTAATCCTGATGACTTCTAACCTCGGTAGCGACCACTTAATGCAACTGCTGGATGAACAGCCAGAAGCCACGGACACCGATCTGCACGAACTGCTGCGGCCCCTGCTGCGCGACCACTTCCAGCCCGCCTTACTGGCCCGCTTCCAGACTGTGATTTATCGCCCACTGGCTGCCAGCGCGATGCGCACCATCGTGGAGATGAAACTGGAGCAGGTCAGCAAACGCCTGGCCCGCCACTACGGCCTTTCCACCCACATCGATATTAGCCTTTATGACACTCTCACCAGCGCCTGCCTGCTGCCGGACACCGGGGCACGCAATGTGGACAGCCTGCTGAACCAGCAGATCCTGCCGGTGCTGAGCCAACAGTTACTCACCCACATGGCGGCGAAGCAAAAGCCCCAGTCCCTGGCGCTGGGTTGGGATGAAGACGAAGGCATTGTGCTGGAGTTTGGCTGGAGCGAAGGGGAGAAATCATGAGCACCAATCCCATCATCCGCTACACCCACAGCCATCACCTGCTTTCGGTT
>CBIFWW010000123.1:0-10141 GCA_966186435.1 uncultured Enterobacteriaceae bacterium | reverse complement strand
GCCGTTTCCTGCCGAACCTGCACTCTCACCGTTTCTGGGTTGAGAGCGAAAAGCGTTTTGTTACCCTGCGTGTATCTGCTAAAGGTATGCGTGTAATTGATAAGAAAGGTATTGAAGTTGTTCTGTCTGAACTTCGTACCCGTGGCGAGAAGTACTAAGGAGCTAAATCATGGCTAAAGGTATTCGTGAGAAAATCAAGCTGGTTTCTTCTGCAGGTACTGGTCACTTCTACACCACTACCAAGAACAAACGTACTAAACCGGAAAAACTGGAACTGAAAAAATTCGATCCAGTTGTCCGTCAGCACGTTGTATACAAAGAAGCTAAAATCAAATAATTTTAGTTTCCGCGTAATAAAAAACCTCGCTTCGGCGGGGTTTTTTGTTTTCTAAATGCCCTCATATAATAGCTATCCGCCTTAACCCGCAGCGAGAAAGTCTATGCCAGAATTACCAGAGGTCGAAACCAGCCGGCGCGGTATTTCCCCGCACCTGGTGGGCCACACCATCCAGCACGCTATTGTGCGTAATGGCCGCTTACGTTGGCCGGTCTCAGATGAAATCTATCGGCTCAGCGATGTTCCGGTCATCAGCGTGCAGCGCCGGGCTAAATACTTGCTTCTAGAGTTGCCTGACGGCTGGATAATTATCCATCTGGGCATGTCGGGTAGCCTGCGTATCCTTTCTGAAGAACTGCCTGCGGAAAAGCACGATCATGTGGACCTGGTAATGAGCAACGGCAAAGTGCTGCGCTATACCGATCCCCGGCGTTTTGGTGCCTGGTTGTGGGCGCCTCAGTTGGAAGGCCATAGCGTGCTGGCCCATCTGGGGCCTGAGCCGCTCAGCGAGGCGTTCAACGGAGCGTATCTGCATCAGAGGAGCCTGAAGAAAAACACCGCCATTAAGCCCTGGCTTATGGATAATAAGCTGGTGGTGGGCGTTGGTAATATTTATGCCAGCGAATCCCTGTTTGCGGCCGGGATCCACCCCGATCGCATGGCGCGATCGCTTTCCGTAGCTGAATGTGAACTACTGGCTCAGGCGATCAAAGCCGTTTTGTTACGTTCGATTGAGCAAGGTGGCACAACCCTTAAAGACTTTCTGCAAAGCGACGGTAAGCCGGGCTATTTTGCACAGGAGTTACAGGTATATGGTAGAGAAGGGGAACCATGTAGGGTATGCGGTGCGCCCATTAGCGCAACCAAGCATGGGCAGCGGCGCACCTTTTATTGCCGCCACTGCCAGAAGTAACAGGCTCAGCTAGCTTCAGCAATCCTTTTCAGCAGGGCTTTAAGCACTGGCTCAGGCAGGAAGTGGCTGACGTCGCCTTGATGACGGGCCACTTCTTTGACCAGGGAGGAGGAGACGAAAGACCACTCTTTGGATGGCATCAGGAAGACGCTTTCCAGGCCGGGCATCAGGTGGCGGTTCATATGGGCCAGCTGCATTTCATACTCAAAGTCTGCTACTGCTCGTACCCCTCGCACTAATACCCGGGCATTCTGGTCACGGGCGAAGTTAGCCATTAGATCGCTAAAGCCAGTTATCTCGACATTATTTAAGTGCTGAGTTGCCTGGCGCACCATTTCCACCCGCTCTTCCAGGTTAAACATCGGTTTTTTGCTGGGGCTGGCGGCAATGGCGACGATCAGCGTGCCGAACATCCCGGCGGCGCGAGTGATGATATCGATATGGCCGTTGGTGACCGGATCAAAAGTACCTGGATAGATTGCGCGGGTGTTCATCGTGTGGTGTCTTCCGTATAGCCATGGTTTAACGCCCACAATTCGGCGTATTTGTTAAAGGTATACTGGGCATTAACCACCGCCAGCAACCAACCCTGCTTACCATCCAGCACACCGCCACGCAGCAACAGCGTTTTGATAAACGCGCCCAGCGTGTGGGTGAAAATCCCTACCATTCCCGTGGTTTTACCTTTTTGGTGACGCTCTTTGGCCCATGCAGAAGCATAGTTAAACTGTTTACGCTGGAAGCTGGCGAAGTCCCGGCAGGTCAGGTGCAGTAAATCGTTCTGAAGTGGAACGATTCTTGCCCCTTTAGTCTCCAGGGATTCATGAACCAGATTGTCATTATAGTAGTAATTATCCCGTGGGTAGAGCCGCATAACCCGATCCGGATACCATCCACTGTGGCGCATAAACCGGCCTAAAAAGTAGTTGCGGCGGGGAATGCTCCAAACCGTGTCGGGTTGAGGGCTTTGCAATACCCGTTTAATTTCATCTGCCAGGGCGGGCGTCACCCGTTCATCACTATCCAGCATTAAGATGTAATCGCCGGTAGCCAGTGCCTGTGCCCGTTGGCGCTGGATGCCATAGCCTTGCCAGTCGGTATCAATATGCACAATGGCACCGAGACTACGCGCCAGCTCGACGGTGTTATCGCTGCTACCGGAATCCAGGATAATGATTTCATCGGCCCAGGAGACAGAAGCCAGGCAGTCCGGCAGCAGGTCTGCGGCGTTCTTAGCGATCATCACCACTGACAGACGCTGAGGCATTAGTGGCTCCGCTGCGGCAGGTAAGGGTGAAGAAGATCCAGTAGGCGATACAGAGCACCCTGATTTTGATGTAATACATCCACTGCATGGCGGCCGTAATACAGCCGATAATCTTCATCGGTTAGTAAAGTGCCAATTTCTTTCACCAGGCTGCCAGCACTGGTCACGGTAATCAGGCCATCAGCCTGTTGCAGGCGGCTGCAAATATCTTTGAAGTTAAAGGTGTGTGGCCCCATCAATACCGGAATAGCGTGGGCCGCTGGCTCCAGTGGGTTATGACCGCCACGCTCAACCAGGCTGCCACCGACGAAGGCTAAATCAGCAATGCCGTAAAGCATCATCAGCTCGCCCATGGTATCGCCCACCACAACTTGGGTGGCCGGGGAAGGGACCTCCCCGCTACTGCGCATGATGTAGCTGAAGCCACCTTTCTGTACCAGCAGGCGGGCATCATTGAAGCGCTCCGGATGGCGTGGCACCAGGATAAGCAGCAGGTCAGGGAATTGAGCCAGCAACTGGCGATGAGCATCAAGAATAATGGCTTCTTCACCATCGTGGGTGCTGGTGGCAATCCACACCTTACGGCGCGGCGCCCATTGGCGGCGAAGCGTCACGGCTCGGGCTGCCAGCTCAGGGGTGACAGAAATATCGAATTTAAGGCTACCGGTTACGCTCAACTGGCTACGTTTTAAACCCAAAGCAATAAAACGGTCGGCATCTTCCTGGTTTTGGGCGGCAATCAGCGTAATTTTACTCAACAGGCGGCGCATCAACCCACCCAGTTTGCTGTAACCATTGGCTGAACGTTCAGAAAGACGGGCGTTCGCCACCACTAATGGGATTTTGCGACGGAACAGGGCGTCGATCATGTTAGGCCACAATTCGGTTTCCATCACAATGACTAAACGTGGTTGTACAGTATTCAGGAAGCGGGCCATGGCACAGGGCAGATCGTAGGGCAGGTAAACGTGGTGGACATCGCTGCCGAAAGCAGACATTACGCGCTCAGACCCGGTAGGCGTCATGGTGGTCACCGTGATCGGCAACATCGGGTAACGATGGCGTAACGCACGTACCAGAGGAATGGCAGCCAGGGTTTCACCCACGGAAACGGAGTGCAGCAGTATTCCGCCAGGCTCCACTTTACCTTTGCAGTACCCGTAGCGCTCCCCCCAACGTTTACGATAGGCGGGTGCCTTACGGCTGCGTAGTAACAGGCGTATCCAGACCAGCGGCTGAATCAGATAGAGCAGGGCGGTATACAACGATTCCAAGAGTAAACATCCGATTTTTTATAGTTTCTACGGGTAAATTCTATGCATTTAGACTGCTTAAATCTATCCCTTTGGCGATTCGGATGACTAACCGCGGATATATCGCTTCAATCGGAAGTAGCGGCGCCCCAAACGCCAGCGTAGACGTGGGCTTTTTGCGCTCTTCCAGATGAGCTGCCAGATCCCGCGGTCGAAGAACTCGCGGACAATTTCAGCTTTCTTACGCGGGTCCTTCATATTGTCGAAGGTATGGATAATCCCCAAGCCTTCTTTGGCAATTTGCCAATGGCAGGCGGAAATGCCTTTGACGGATTCCAAATAGCGCTGGTTGATGGCATCCAGCATTTCCAAGATCTTCATATAATGGCGGGCGGAGCGGATAAAGGTATCGTCATTGTCGGGCATATGTGACACCGACGCGGAGTGGATATAGTAATCGTAAAACCTTTCGCTGGTGTATTGCACCCGCTGGGCCGCTAATAATACTTCAGTGGTCCAGGGAATGTCCTGGTGCCGCAGGCCGGGTTCGAAATGGAAGTTATGCTGGCGAATAAAGTCGTGGCGGTACAGGTTAAGCCAAGTGACATGTAGGAACTTGCGGGAATCCAGCGCCATTTTTAACCATGCGGGGCCAGCCATCACCCCAGTGGACGGCAATTTGTCTTCCGGGAATATGGGGCGCGAGGGTTTTTTATCATTCTCCCACACATAATTACCGTTGCAGGTCACTACATCCAAATTATTTTCCAAGGCTAGATCCAACTGGCGCTGGTACATGCCCGGCTTAAAGTAATCATCAATATCCGGGAAGGAGAGATACTGGCCGGTTGCCACAGCCAGGCCGGTATTACGGGCAACGGACACCCCGCCATTTTCCTGCTCAATGACTTGCATTTGCGGCAACTGACTACGCCATTTCTCAACAATTTGCATGGAGTTATCGGTGGAACCATCATTCACAATGATCACTTCCATGCTGTCAATATTCTGGGCAACCAGGCAAGAGAAGAACTGATCCAGAAAAACTTCGCCGTTATAGACGGCAACCACCACGCTTAGCAGTGGGGAGGTAGGGTGTTGCATAAAATACCTGATTACTTATTAGTGTCTGCCAGCGCAATGTATTGATGGCAAATGGCCTCAATACCGTAAGCGGTAATATTGCTACTATCGATAGCGGGGGGATTATGCCAGATATCATTCATGGTCTGTGCCAGTTCGTCATCGCTCATCCCACTTAAGCCGCGAGAAAGCTTACCGGTGAGTATTTCTGAAGGCCCGCCGGGGCAGCGTGTACTGACTGCCGGGGTACGGCAAATAATGGCTTCAACCAGAACATTACCAAACCCTTCGCAATCGGAACTCAATACCAATAAACCGGCATTTTTAATCAGGGGATAAGGGTTAGGCACAAAATTACGCAGCTCAATACGGTCGCGAATGCCCAGTTCGTCAGCCAGCGCTTTTAATGGTTCGAGTTGCTTATCTTCCCCATTGCCCATCATCACTAATTTGGCCGGAATATGGCTTTTGGCAAAGGCCCGCAGCAGCCGATCATGGCGCTTATGCTCATGGAAACGACCCACATGGATGATGTAATTCTGGTCCTGAATTTCACAGGGTTCCTGAGAAAGCCGCTGAATTCTGGCGATATCAAAGGGGTTGTGAATCACTGCCTGACGGCTTAAACGGATACCCAGGTTTTTAACTAAATCATTCAATACAGCGGCAGAAACGGCGACAACTTGGCTGTTCCGGTAGATATTACGGATTTTGGAGCGCTTTAACCAACGGGATAACCCACGGCGGTGACGCAAATAGGAGAACGAAAACATCCCGTGTACGCAATACCAGATCTTCTCACGTGGAACTGCACGGGTGCGGGCCACAATACGGTCTGTTTTATGCAGATGGGAGAAGACGATATCAAATGCCCCTTCCTCCTGAGCCTTTTCAATAGCATTATCCAGCAACTGGGCACGGCGGGCCAGCTCCGTTAGCTTACGCCATGGGCTTTTGCAGCGGTCCTCAATGACCTGATAATCGACGCCATCAGGCAACGTGTAATCACATACGTTACGCAGTGAAAACAGTGAAATTTGATGGCCCATTGCTACTAACCCACGAGAGAGCGTCAGCACTGTTTTCTCAGCACCGCCTCCAGGTAAACCATCAATAATCATCAGGATGCGCATCATTAATCCAATAAAGTTTGATAAAGCTTGGTGAGCTGGCTAGAGAGCCGCTCCGGGGTCGCTTCCATGACTTTTTGGCGGGCAGCCGTGCCCATTTGGTTATTAATATTTAGCGCTGCAATGGTCATAATAGCATCACGTATGCTGATAACATCTAACGCATCGCATACGAAGCCATTAATGCCTTGCTCAATAAATTCCGCCCCCCCACAGGTAGTGGAGGTGATGACCGGCAGGCCACAGGCCATGGCTTCCAGAATCACATTGGGGAACGGATCGTACAATGTGGGGAGCAGTAAGGCATCCGCCGCCTGATAAAAGGACAGGGTTTCTTTCTGTACACCACAAAAATAGACGCGATCGCCACAGCCTTCTGATTTTGCCAGCGCTTTATACTGGGTTTCCGCTTTATCCTGGCCTACTACCAGCAGATAACGATCGGTGCCTGAAAGGGCTTTTATTGCTGTCGCAAGGCCTTTTCGTTCAAACCCTGACCCGACAAAGCACATTACTACCGCATTATCAGGAATACCCAGCTTGTGACGTAAAACCGCTCTTTCAGCAGCCTGCGCCGGAACGAAACGGCTGGAATCAATTGAATTATAAATTACATGTATTTTTTTTGCGTCAATACCAAAATCTTCAATGATTTCGTTTTTGACCATTTGGGCATTGCAAATAACGGCTTTTAACTCTGATGCCTGATACATCGCCCGCTCAGCAGCCATGACATAGCGATGGTACCGATCCATCATCAACAGCTTTCCACGCCACCCTGGGAGAATACGCTGGCGCTGGAGTAGCCAACGGCGGTGCACGCCGTCACCTGCACGGTAAATATCACAGCCGGCAATGCGTTCATGGCTTTGTACGATGTCGAATTGCTCCGATTGCCAAAGCTGGCGGGCGGCATGGGCAAACCCGCGTTCACGACTGATTCGCCCCCATTTGGCGGGGTTGCAAATGTGGATATGCCAATTATCTTGCTTCTCACCCTGCCATTGGCGAGTGATGACATTCAGTTCCAAATCCTGATTACTGAGCGCGGTTAAGGCGCGGGAGACGAAGCGCTCTGCACCGCCGTCCGGGCGGTACTTTTGCCTGACAATGGCAAGGCGATGTTTTTTCATAGTAGGCATTTCCTTGCTGCACCGACCACCCGTTCAACGGGAATGGCATCCAGATAACGTTCTTTGGTATGGGTATCAACCGCATCAGGTTCAGGCAACGGGCCGTAATCGCCAGCCCAGATGACTTCGCCCTTCACCTGCCAGGGGCGCCAGTAAGTGAGCTTGGAGGGGCCAAATAACGCCACACAAGGGGTTTGCAGTGCTGCGGCCATATGCATCGGCACGGAATCTACCCCGACAAATAGCGAAGCATGATCGATAAGTGCGCCCAGTTGCCGCAGGGTCAAAAGGCCAGCCAGAGAAATAACCCGCTCTGGCGGACAAGCGGCCAGAATAGTCTCTACCATGGCACGTTCTTTCTTATCCGGCCCGGCGGTCACGACAATCGTATTACCATCCTGCTGGAGTGCGGTGATGGTCTGCGCCATTTTCCCTTCATCCCAACATTTGAAGAACCAACGTGAGGTGGGTTGGACCACCATAAAGCGCCCGATAATATTGTGGGCGAGCAATTTCTGTTGCACATTTTGCCAGTCTTCGGCGCTATAACTCATGGAGACTTTAGTTACTGCAGGGACATCCAGCGGAGCCAAAATAGAAAGGTTTTGTTCGACGGTATGCATCTGCTTATGGGCTGTAACCGGAGCCAACTCGGTGTGGCAGTGCTGCCAGATAAAGCCTTTGCGTTTATTGAAGTCAAAACCAATCCGTTTGGGCGCCCCACTAAAGCGAGTGATCACAGCGCTGCGCCACTGATCGGCAAGATTTAACACTACATCATAATGGCGGCCACGGAGCGTTTTCAGAAGTTGCCACTCTTGGCGCAAATGCTCACGGGTACCGAGCTGTTTCCATTTGCGATCGATACCATAGATGTGATGAATATCCGGGTGCGCCGCCAGCATGTCGCGGGTCTCTTCATACAACAGGACATCAATTTGAGCATTGGGCCAATGCTGATGTAAAGAGTTGATAACAGGTGTGGTCAGAAGCATGTCGCCATGATGACGTAACTTAATCAATAGGATGCGTAAATGGGACGTGTTAAGTGTGTTATTCATCGTCATCTTGCCGGATTCGGTATGCCTGTAATTCTAATAGACATGGTGGCGGGTTGCATCAATTCTCCTCAATGTAGGCTTTTTCCTGGTAAATATTTACTCAACAAGTTGAGAGTGCGTAACATAGTGCCTGGATCCCTCGACCTACTGGATAACCATGAGCAAACCAGCGTTTATTATCACCATCGATACTGAAGGCGATAACCTGTGGCAAAACCATCGGGTAATTAAAACCGAAAACGCCAATTTTTTGTCACGTTTTCAATCACTTTGTGAAAGATATCAATTTAAACCGGTATGGTTAACTAATTATGAGATGGCGGTTGATCCGGCTTACATTGATTTCGCCCGGGATGTGATTACTCGTGGGACGGGTGAAGTAGGGATGCACCTCCATGCCTGGAATAGCCCTCCTGAATATGATTTGACCGGCGATGACTGGCGTTGGCAGCCTTATTTGATTGAATTCCCCGACGAGATCCTTCGCGAAAAAGTGCTATTTATGACCCGGCTACTGGAAGAAACGTTCCAGACTAAAATGCTCAGCCACCGTTCAGGGCGTTGGGCTTTCGACAGTCGGTATGCAAAGCTGCTGATTGAATTAGGCTATCAGGTCGATTGTTCCGTCACGCCGCGTATTAACTGGCGTAACACTAAGGGTGCCCCTCAAGGGAATGGCGGGACTGATTATCAACACTTTCCTGACCATGCCTACTTTATAGATGCGGATGCCATTAATCGGCCGGGCAGCAGTGCACTATTAGAAGTGCCGATGAGCATTCAGTACAAACACTCTGGCTGGCTTAATACGTTAAAAACCGGCTATGACCGGATACGCGGGAAATACCGCTCCCCGTCGGTGAACTGGCTGCGCCCTTCTGGTGGCAATGCGCAGCAGATGATTGACGTAGCTAATCAATGTTTGAAGCAGGGTAATGACTATGTGGAGTTTATGCTGCACTCCTCTGAGTTTATGCCTGGCGGCAGTCCAACGTTTAAAGATGAGGCTGCAATAGAGGGGCTTTATCAGGATCTTGAACAGTTATTTAGTTGGTTGGCGCAACGTACCCAGGGCATGACATTGGCGGAGTTTTATCAACAAAAGAAAAACGCCGGCTAACCGGCGTTGTTTACTGCTTATTCAGATACTTTTTTGGGCGGTTGCACAAAGTACTTAATGCAAACAGTGTTATATAAAAAATCACTGCCTCAGAACTTAAAAGAATGACGTCAGTCAGGCCAAACAGTAGTAGCATTACCGTAGTGATAAGCAGTAAGGCATTATCTTTTTTTAATGCACTGGTGAGCAGAGCGATAAAGAAGAACAATAAAACAACTACCCCAGGAATGCCTTGTAATGAGTACTTTTCAATAAACTCATTATGCAAATGTACGTTGATGTACGTGAGCGAAGAGGCCAGATGAGGATTATTTTTAACGTAGCTTTTAGTCCATTGCACCCGATCTTCAAGAGATTGCCCTACAGGGTGAGCCAGTCCATTTGCCAGACCCACCTTCCACATAGAGAAACGTGCACCGAGCGAGGTCGCATCATTTCCTTTCTGGAAATCATTGATCTCAACATAAGTCTGATCAATTTTTGGTTTGATATAGGAGGTATAGCTTAGGGCGCAAATCCCAATGACTACACAGGTTAATCCCAGCGCGGATTTGATATGAATTTTGCGGAAATGATAAAGAGTTAGTAGTAGCAATAAAACAAAATATAAACCCATTACCGCACGGGTGCCCGTCAGCAGGATAATAATAAAAGAAATTAATATAAAGCCGGACGCTGCAACATAGGCCCAGCGCTTGCCAGTGACAAACAGGCTATAGATAAATGCCAGCGATAGTGAAGCGTAAACATAAGCAGAGACTGTCGCCCGATTTATACCCATCTCGACCCGTGCCATGCCATGATAAGCCTGATACAAGGCGTACAGTGTTGCCAGGATAAGGCC
>CBIFWW010000122.1:0-10341 GCA_966186435.1 uncultured Enterobacteriaceae bacterium | reverse complement strand
TGGTACCTTCTGGGTAACGCTTAGCGATAGCTACCCATGGATCTTCGCCCAGCTGCTTCAGACCCAGAGAAACACGGGTACGTTCGCGGTCGAATTTCAGAACTTTAACAGTGATTTCATCGCCAACATTTACGATTTCGCTTGGGTGCTTAACGCGTTTCCAAGCCATGTCAGTGATGTGCAGCAGGCCGTCTACGCCGCCCAGATCAACGAATGCACCGTAGTCAGTGAGGTTCTTAACGATACCTTTAACTTCCATGCCTTCCTGCAGGTTTTCCAGCAGCTGATCGCGCTCTGCGCTGTTTTCGGATTCGATAACGGCACGACGAGAAACAACAACGTTGTTGCGCTTCTGATCCAGCTTGATTACTTTGAATTCAAGCTCTTTGCCTTCCAGGTGCAGAGTGTCACGCACTGGACGCACGTCAACCAGGGAACCTGGCAGGAACGCACGAATACCGTTCAGCTCAACAGTGAAGCCACCTTTAACTTTGCCGTTGATAACACCAACAACAGTTTCAGCTTCTTCGTATGCTTTTTCCAGCGTGATCCAAGCTTCGTGACGCTTAGCTTTTTCACGGGACAGCAGAGTTTCGCCGAAGCCGTCTTCTACTGCGTCCAGTGCAACGTCAACTTCGTCGCCAACCTGGATTTCCAGTTCGCCAGCAGCGTTTTTGAATTGCTCAGCCGGGATGGCAGATTCAGATTTCAGACCGGCGTCAACCAGTACGATATCTTTATCGATAGCAACTACAACACCACGAACGATGGAACCCGGACGGGTTTCGATTGTTTTTAGGGATTCTTCAAAAAGTTGAGCAAAAGATTCAGTCATGTTTAATCTTCAAAAGTTAGATTAACGTCCACCTGGCATCATGCTGGATGGGGTTGTTTCACAAACCCGCTCACAATCCATTGCAGCGGGGGTACTTCAAGATTCTGAGGCCCGGCTGCCTGAATCAGACAGCGGCCAGTTTCTGGCGGGCGTATTGTAACGCTTTTTCAATCACTTGCTCAATAGATAAGCGAGTGGAATCCAGTACCAGCGCATCTTCTGCGGGGACCAGCGGCGCTACAGCCCTGTTCCGGTCGCGATCATCGCGTTCTTTTATCTCGACCAAAAGGCGTTCAAAGTTAACACTAAAGCCCTTTTCCTGCAACTGCAGCATACGGCGCTGGGCGCGCTCTTCCGCAGAAGCATCAAGGAAGATCTTCACTGGCGCATCGGGGAAAACCACGGTGCCCATGTCACGGCCATCGGCAATCAGACCCGGCGCTTCACGGAACCCACGCTGGCGGCGCAGTAACGCCTCACGCACCCGGGGGAAGGCCGCAACGCGGGAGGCGGCATCAGCCACTTCCTGAGTACGGATTTCGCCACTCACATCTTCACCTTCCAGCACCACTTCCAGGTTGCCGTTGGTAGAGATAAAACGCACATCCAGATGAACCGCCAGGGGAACCAGCGCATCTTCCAGAGAGAGATCCACATGATGATGCAATGCCGCTAAAGCCAGGACGCGATAGATAGCACCGGAATCCAGCAGGTGCCATTGTAGCGACTCCGCCATCGCCTTACACAGGGTACCTTTACCCGCCCCGCTTGGGCCGTCGATGGTAATCACCGGAGCAGCATTCGCTGTCATCATGTTCTCCTTAAATTCAGTAAAGTAGCGAGCCATATTAAATCGCGGCGCATTATACGCTGCATCCCGGCAGACTGTTACCCCTGCGCCAAAATAAGCCAGTGTAAACCTCAATTGTAGAAGATATAGGCTGTGGTGCGGGGATAAAACAAAAACGCCGCCTGGTGAGAGGCGGCGTCGGCTTTATGCCAGGGTACTTAACCGGGCAAGCTGGTTAAAGTAGTCCGGGAAGGTTTTGGCGGTACAGCCCGGGTCAATGATCGTGACCGGGGTATCCGACAGCGCCACCAGCGAGAAACACATCGCCATGCGGTGGTCGTTATAGGTGCCAATTTCAGCGGCAATTAACTGGGCTGGAGGGGTAACGGTAATATAGTCCTCCCCTTCAATAACGTCCGCACCTACTTTGCGCAGTTCTGTGGCCATCGCCGCCAGACGATCGGTCTCTTTTACCCGCCAGTTATAGATGTTGCGCAATGTGGTGGTGCCTTTGGCAAACAGCGCCGCGGTGGCGATAGTCATGGCCGCGTCCGGAATATGGTTCATGTCCATATCGATGGCATGGAGTTCACCACGGGTACAGGCAATGTAGTCATCGCCCCAAGTGATAGTGGCGCCCATTTTCTCCAGTACATCGGCAAAACGGATATCCCCCTGCACACTATTGCGCCCGATGCCGGTGACCTTAATCGTCCCACCTTTAATAGCGGCAGCCGCCAGGAAGTAAGAAGCCGAAGAGGCATCTCCTTCGACTAAATAATCGCCCGGTGACTGATATTGCTGTTGGCCACGCACCACGAAGCACTGGTAGTTCTGGTTTTCGACGTTCACCCCAAAGGCCTGCATCAGGTTCAGAGTGATATCGATATAGGGTTTGGAAACCAGATCGCCTTTAATAGTGATGCGGGTGTCCTTTAGGGCAAGTGGTGCGGTCATCAGCAGCGCGGTCAGGAACTGGCTGGAGACGCTGCCGTCAACGGAAACATCGCCCCCAATAAAGCCACCGCGCAGACGCAGCGGCGGGTAATTTTCTTGTTCAAGATAATCAATGTTGGCCCCGCCCTGGCGCAATGCATCGACCAGGTGGCCAATCGGCCGCTCTTTCATACGCGGCTCGCCGGTAAGCACGATGTCGTTGTTCCCGACGCACAAGGCCGCAGTCAGGGGCCGCATGGCGGTACCGGCATTACCGAGGAACAGCTCCAGCGCAGCGGCAGCATGGAGCGGCCCGGCCACACCAGTTAGCTCACAGGTGGTGCGATCGTCAGACAGGGTGAAACTCACCCCCAGCGCGTCAAGAGCGTTGAGCATATGGCGCACATCGTCGCTATCAAGCAAGTTGGTTAAACGGGTGGTGCCTTGCGCCAGCGCAGCCAAAAGTAAAGCGCGGTTGGAGACACTTTTAGAACCAGGAAGGTTGATGGTGCCATCGACAAGGGCAATAGGTTGAAGCGTCATGGTTTCCTGCATGATAGGAAGATACTCTCAAATAAAAGAAACAAACCCCTGCGGCGGCCGCAGGGGAAAAAATTAGCCGTGTCGGCGTTCGAATTCCACCATGAAATCAGTTAGGGCTTTTACCCCCTCCAGCGGCATGGCGTTATAAATAGATGCGCGCATCCCGCCGACCACGCGGTGGCCCTTCAGAGCGTGCAGACCGGCCGCAAAGGATTCTTCGAGGAACACTTTGTCCAGGGCGCTGTCTGCCAGCTGGAACGGGATATTCATCCGCGAGCGGTTGTTGGTGTGCACGTCGTTTCGATAGAAATCACTACGGTCGATGACCCCGTAAAGCAGCTCAGATTTCTGCTGGTTGATTTTATTCATTGCTGCCACACCGCCGTTGGCCTTCAGCCACTTGAATACCAGGCCAGACAGATACCAGGCGAAGGTTGGTGGGGTGTTGAACATCGAATCGTTATCGTTCAGGACAGTGTAATCAATGATAGACGGGCAGGCTTTGCTGGCTTTACCCAGCAGGTCATCACGCACGATGACCAGTGTCAGCCCGGCCGGGCCGATGTTTTTCTGCGCACCGGCGTAGATCACGCCAAAGCGGCTAACGTCAATCGGGCTGGAAAGAATCGTTGAGGAGAAGTCGGCGGTAACCACGGCATCACCGAAGTCCGGCGTTTCGTCAATAGCAATACCGTCGATGGTTTCGTTCGGGCAATAATGCAGGTAGGCTGCGTTATCAGACAGCTGCCAATCGCGCATAGGTTTCAGCGCGCGTTTACCATCAATAGTAATTTTGGCATCAATGACATTCGGGGTGAGGTATTTGTGGGCTTCTTTAACCGCGCTGGCTGCCCAGTAACCGCCGTCAACATAGTCTGCGGAGGTTTTATCACCCAGAATATTGAGCGGGATCCCGGCAAACTGGCCGCGGCCGCCGCCGTGGCAGAATAAAACCCGATAATTGGCCGGGATCTGCATCAGGTCACGCAGATCTTGTTCAGCCGTCTCGGCAACTTCAATAAATTCCTTACCGCGGTGGCTGATCTCCATCACCGAGGTGCCCAGATTGTTCCAATCACGTAATTCAGCCTGAGCTTGTTTTAATACGTCTGCCGGAAGCATCGCCGGACCAGAGCTGAAGTTATATACCTGCGTCATTTCCCCTCACCACATCAACCAATAAGTTTTTCCTGTGGCTATCGGTTTTATCATTCAGTGACGAGCGCTGCAATGGTTAATCCCCCCGCCCCCGGTAATGTGAGCAAATTCACACAACAGGATCGACCAGCGGGGGGAATAAAGGAAGATTATTGCTCTGTCAGGTTACCCGCCGGGCAGTGCTGGCCTTGCTCCACAGGGGATGAGCGCAGCGCGGGCAAAGCTGATGATCACCGGCCTTCATTGCCACCACCTCACTACAGCGGACACAAGCATAATCCCCGGCGTGAGGCATAATCTTAAACCGCTCATTACATTGCTCGGGCAGAATGCATAACCCTGGTTTCACTTGGTCATCGGGGAAGAAAAAAGTGCTGATTTGGCCATCGGTTTCCATGATAGCCAGCTTCACTTGCCCCAATTGCTCCACGCCGTTGACGCGCAGGGCCATAAAGAATTCAAATTCTGTCATGTTTTCTGACTGCAACCGTTCCCAGGCTAGCTCCCCATCCTCCACCACAATCACTGGCTTACCTTCCAGCAAATCCTGGAGTTTCTCACTATGGGCCATGGCCCACATTGCCAGGCGGTAGAGCGCCGCCATCACAACAAACACCACCAATACCGGCAACATGGGAACATTATCGTAAAAAGCGACATCCCCTGCGGCGGAGCCGAGGGTCAAAATGATCAGCACTTCAAACAGCGACATTTGACGCACGCCGCGCCGCCCGGTTATTTTCAAAAACAGGAAAACCATGACAAAGGTTGCCAAGCTGCGTGTAGCCACTTCCCACAGGAAATCCGGCGGGGCTTTATCCAACGCCATACGTTGTAAATCGAAAGCTTTCATAGCATTACCAGCGATATAAGGTTGCTTTAAGCGTAGACCGGGGAATTATTTTCGCGCCCTCTTTCGGTACCATAGCGCCTGACACTGAAAGCCCGTATCATTGCGCGCTTTCCGTACGCCAAAAAAGTGACTGCCATGACCCAAACTTTTATTCCTGGTAAAGACGCCGCCCTGGAAGACTCCATTGAGCGTTTCCAACGTAAGCTGAGCGATCTGGGTTTCAATATTCAAGAAGCCTCCTGGCTGAACCCGGTCCCTAACGTCTGGTCGGTACATATTCACGACGTCGACTGCTCCCTGTGCTACACCAACGGTAAGGGGGCCACCAAGAAAGCAGCCCTGGCCTCCGCGCTGGGTGAGTACTTCGAACGTCTGTCTAATAACTACTTCTTTGCCGATTTCTGGCTGGGCGATGTCATCGCCAATGGGCCTTTCGTTCATTACCCGAATGAGAAGTGGTTCCCACTGCCAGAGGACGACGCCCTGCCAGCGGGCATCCTCGACGACCACCTGCGCGCTTTCTACGATCCGGAAAATGGTTTGGCTGCCGGGATGTTGATTGATCTGCAATCGGGCAATGAAGAGCGCGGTATCTGCGCCCTGCCGTTCATCCGCCAATCTGATAAGCAAACTGTCTATATCCCGATGAATATTATCGGCAACCTATATGTGTCTAACGGGATGTCCGCCGGTAATACCCGTAACGAAGCGCGGGTTCAGGCCATGTCTGAAGTGTTTGAGCGTTACGTGAAAAACCGCATTATTGCCGAATCCATCAGCCTGCCAGAGATCCCGAAAGAGGTGCTGGCCCGCTATCCATCCATCGTGGAGTCCATCGCCACCCTGGAAGCGGAAGGTTTCCCTATCTTTGCCTACGACGGTTCACTGGGCGGCAAATACCCGGTCATCTGCGTGGTATTGTTTAACCCGGCTAACGGCACCTGTTTCGCCTCCTTTGGCGGTCACCCGGACTTCGGCGTGGCGCTAGAGCGTACTGTTACCGAGCTGCTGCAAGGCCGTGGCCTGAAGGATCTGGACGTATTCACCCCGCCAACCTTTGATGATGAAGAAGTGGCTGAACATGCCAACCTGGAAACCCACTTTATTGATTCCAGCGGCCTGATTTCCTGGGATATGTTTAAACAGGATGCGGATTACGATTTCGCAGACTGGAACTTCTCCGGCACTACCGAAGAAGAGTTTGCCACCCTAATGTCTATCTTTAATCAAGAAGGTAAAGAGGTGTATATCGCAGACTTCCAGCACCTTAGCGTGGATTCCTGCCGTATTCTGGTACCAGGCATGTCTGATATCTACCCTGCTGAAGATCTGTGGCTGGCCAATAACACCATGGGCGTTCACCTGCGTGAAACCATCATGAGCCTGCCTGATAGCCAGTGGGATAAAGAAGACTATTTGGCGCTGATCGACCAGCTTGATGAAGAAGGCCATGACGATTTCACCCGCGTGCGTGAGTTGCTCGGCCTGGCACCCGGTCAGGGTAATGGCTGGAGCACCTCACGTATTGGTGAGTTGAAAGCGATGCTGGCCCTGGCCGGTGGCGATACCGAACAGGCGTTGATCTGGACCGAGTGGACCATGGAATTCAACAGCTCAGTATTCACTCCAGAGCGAGCTAACTACTACCGCTGCCTGCAAACCCTGCTGTTGCTGACCCAGGAAGAAGAACGCCAGCCGCTGCAATATCTGAATGCCTTTGTTCGCATGTATGGCGCACAGACAGTTGAAGATGCTTCAGCGGCTCTGAGCGGCGAAGCAGCGTTCTATGGCTTACAGCCAGTAGATGCAACCCTCGAAGCCTTCCCTGCCCATCAGTCTCTGCTGAAGGCCTATGAAAAGCTGCAACGTGCTAAGGCTGCTTTTTGGCCAATCGCATAAGTTAACCTTACCAAAGCCATAGGAATAATCTGTGGCGTCAGTTATATTACGGGGCCTTTAAAGGCCCCGTAATTTTATTACATAGTGCACCGTTAAATAATGTAATAGACAAGTTAATAACAGGTAATATTTTAAATATAACCTGTAGGTTAATGTTGCTTTTATTTTTCGGTGAGTGGCTATAATTAGCCGCGAGTGAAGAATTGGAAGAAGATTTTTCAACTCAATTAGTAATTATTAAAATTTATTTTTACATTTAATTTCATTTACTTACGCCAAAAACGACGATTATCCATACAGTTTTTGGGTCCATTAGCCCGGCGGCATATGATCTGCATCAACTTCTTCTATATAATGCTTTGTTAGTATCTTGTCGCCGAATTAATAATAGAGAGAGTTAGTGTGAAAGCTGACAACCCTTTTGATCTATTACTTCCACCAGCCATGGCAAAAGTTGCCGAAGAGGCTGGCGTCTATAAAGCAACGAAACACCCGTTGACGACGTGTTATTTGGCAATCACTGCCGGTGTATTCATCTCCATCGCTTTTGTTTTCTACATCACTGCCACCACCGGCACCGCGGGTATGCCCTTCGGGATTGCCAAGCTGATTGGCGGTGTTTGCTTCTCTCTCGGTTTGATCCTTTGCGTTGTCTGCGGCGCAGACCTGTTCACTTCCACTGTGTTAATTGTTGTTGCCAAAGCGAGCGGCAGAATTACCTGGGGTCAACTGGCTAAAAACTGGATCAACGTTTACGTTGGCAACCTGATAGGCGCGCTTTTATTCGTTCTGCTTATCTGGCTTGCAGGCCAATACATGACGGCCAATGGCGCGTGGGGTATGAACGTACTTCAGACTGCCGACCATAAAATGCATCACACTTTTGTAGAGGCCGTTAGCCTTGGCATTTTGGCGAACTTGATGGTGTGCCTGGCCGTATGGATGAGTTACTCCGGCCGTAGCCTGATGGATAAAATGTTCGCCATGATTCTGCCGGTCGCGATGTTTGTGGCCAGTGGGTTCGAGCACAGTATTGCAAATATGTTTATGATCCCGTTGGGTATCGTAATTCGTGATTTCGCAAGCCCCGAGTTCTGGACCGCAGTTGGTTCGTCCCCGGAGAATTTTTCGCACCTGACTGTAATGAACTTCATCACCGATAACCTGATTCCGGTCACTATTGGGAACATCATTGGCGGTGGTTTGTTGGTTGGGTTGACGTACTGGGTAATTTACCTGCGCGGTGGCGATAAGCACTAAGTATTGCTTCGCACAGTTGTGAATAAAAATCCATATCAGAAGGTAGGTGTTACATGTCCGAACTTAATGAAAAGTTAGCAGCAGCCTGGGAAGGTTTTGCAAAGGGTGAATGGCAGAATGGCGTGAACCTGCGCGACTTCATTCAGAAAAACTATACCCCTTACGAGGGTGACGAGTCCTTCCTGGCAGGTGCTACTCCAGCAACTACCAAGCTGTGGGACAGCGTCATGGAAGGTATCAAACAGGAAAACCGCACTCACGCGCCTGTAGATTTTGATACCAACCTGGCCGCCACCATTACTTCTCACGATGCCGGTTACATCGAAAAATCTCTGGAAAAAATCGTCGGTCTGCAGACTGATGCTCCACTGAAACGTGCTCTGATTCCGTTCGGCGGCATCAAAATGATTGAAGGTTCTTGCAAAGTATACGGTCGTGAACTCGACCCAATGCTGAAAAAGATCTTCTCTGAATACCGTAAAACTCACAACCAGGGCGTTTTCGATGTTTATACTCCAGACATCCTGCGTTGCCGTAAATCTGGCGTCCTGACCGGTCTGCCAGATGCTTACGGTCGTGGTCGTATCATCGGTGACTACCGTCGCATCGCGGTGTACGGTATCGACTACCTGATGAAAGACAAATTCGCCCAGTTCTCTTCTCTGCAATCCAAAATGGAAAACGGCGAAGATCTGGAAGCAACTATCCGTCTGCGTGAAGAAATTTCTGAACAGCACCGTGCGCTGGGTCAGATCAAAGAAATGGCTGCCAAATACGGCTGCGATATCTCTGGTCCTGCTACCAACGCTCAAGAAGCTGTTCAATGGACTTACTTCGGCTACCTGGCCGCTGTTAAATCCCAGAACGGTGCTGCAATGTCCTTCGGTCGCGTATCCTCCTTCCTGGATATCTACATCGAACGTGACCTGAAAGCAGGCAAAATTACTGAGCAAGACGCTCAGGAAATGATTGACCACTTGGTCATGAAACTGCGTATGGTTCGCTTCCTGCGTACCCCTGAGTATGATGAGCTGTTCTCCGGTGACCCAATCTGGGCAACTGAATCTATCGGCGGTATGGGCGTAGATGGCCGTACTCTGGTGACTAAAAACAGCTTCCGCTTCCTGAACACCCTGTACACCATGGGGCCATCACCGGAGCCGAACATCACTATTCTGTGGTCTGAAAAACTGCCACTGAACTTCAAAAAATATGCCGCTAAAGTGTCCATCGACACCTCTTCTCTGCAGTACGAGAACGATGACCTGATGCGTCCGGACTTCAACAACGACGATTACGCTATTGCTTGCTGCGTAAGCCCAATGGTTGTTGGTAAACAAATGCAGTTCTTCGGTGCGCGTGCAAACCTGGCTAAAACCATGCTGTATGCAATCAACGGCGGCGTTGATGAAAAACTGAAAATGCAGGTTGGTCCAAAATCTGAACCTATCAAAGGCGACGTTCTGGAATTCAACGAAGTTATGGATCGTATGGATCACTTCATGGACTGGCTGGCTAAGCAATACGTCACCGCCCTGAACGTTATCCACTACATGCATGACAAATACAGCTACGAAGCCTCTCTGATGGCGCTGCATGACCGTGACGTTATCCGTACCATGGCTTGCGGTATCGCTGGTCTGTCTGTTGCGGCTGACTCCCTGTCTGCAATCAAATACGCAAAAGTTAAACCTATTCGTGACGAAGATGGTCTGGCTATCGACTTTGCTATCGAAGGCGAATATCCGCAGTTCGGTAACAACGACGCTCGCGTAGATGACCTGGCTGTTGACCTGGTTGAACGTTTCATGAAGAAAATTCAGAAACTGACTACCTACCGCAACGCTATCCCTACCCAGTCTGTTCTGACCATCACCTCTAACGTGGTTTATGGTAAGAAAACCGGTAACACCCCAGACGGTCGTCGTGCTGGCGCGCCATTCGGACCAGGTGCTAACCCAATGCACGGCCGTGACCAGAAAGGTGCTGTTGCCTCTCTGACCTCCGTTGCAAAACTGCCGTTTGCTTACGCTAAAGATGGTATCTCTTACACCTTCTCTATCGTTC
>CBIFWW010000121.1:0-10430 GCA_966186435.1 uncultured Enterobacteriaceae bacterium | reverse complement strand
CAGGGCGTATTGATGGTGGAGCCCTATAAAAGTGAAATCCTTCCCCACTGGCGATTCAAAAATGCTGAAGCAGCAACCCAGTCAGCAGCAGAAATATACGCCATGTTTGAAGAGTATCGTCGCCAGAACGATTTCGTTGGAATGGATATGGCGAGGAAATTCATACAAATGGGTTATACCCGTGCCCGCCGTTACGCCAATCACAAAGGGGGAAGAAAGTATGACAAGGAGCGCCAGGTTAAGCCGCTGGATCACGACCCGGTAAAAGCAGAAGCCGCAGCAATATTCAAAACATGGTGGGATAAAATACGTGGCGATGACGATTATCTGCGCAGAAAAAAGGCGCATCAAGCTAAATGGGGTTAATTAATATGGCAGCTAATAATTAATAGCCGATCGGCTTCACAAAACTTAATGTAACATGTTTGAAGCATTTTATTTACCTTACGCTTCGTTTTAAATCGGTTTTACTGTGTGTTGGCAATAGTCCGTAGTGTAAGGCAGAGGATTTGAAATGACAGAAACCGTAGCAACGACAAATACGGCTAAGGCAAATTTAACCGGCAGTGACACCCGCAGCCGGGTATGGGCAATCATCGGGGCTTCTTCAGGTAACTTGGTAGAATGGTTTGATTTCTACGTTTACTCATTCTGCTCGCTCTATTTCGCGCACATCTTTTTCCCGGACGGCAATACCACCACCCAGTTGTTACAGACGGCCGGGGTATTTGCTGCAGGCTTTTTGATGCGTCCGATAGGAGGATGGATCTTCGGGACTATTGCCGACCGCTATGGGCGTAAACGCTCTATGCTGATCTCAGTATGCATGATGTGTTTTGGCTCATTGGTTATCGCTTGTTTGCCGGGGTATGCGCAGATTGGTGCCTGGGCGCCGGCATTGTTGCTGTTGGCTCGCCTGTTCCAGGGGTTGTCTGTGGGGGGAGAGTACGGCACCAGCGCCACTTACATGAGTGAAGTCGCCGTTGAAGGGCGCAAAGGGTTTTATGCCTCGTTCCAGTATGTCACCCTGATCGGGGGGCAACTGTTGGCGGTACTGGCCGTCGTTATCCTGCAGTTGGTTCTGGATGAAAGTGATTTGCGTAGCTGGGGCTGGCGTATTCCCTTTGTGATAGGTGCCCTGCTGGCGGTGGTGGCCCTGTGGTTACGCCGATCACTGAATGAAACTGCGCGGGAAGAGTCCAAGGCATTGAAGGAAGCAGGGTCGCTTAAAGGATTATGGCGCAATCGTAAGGCCTTTATGATGGTATTGGGCTTCACGGCCTGTGGCTCTTTGAGCTTCTATACCTGGACCACCTATATGCAGAAGTATCTGGTGAATACCGTCGGACTCCATGCCAGTTCTGCCAGTACTATGATGACCGGGGTTCTGTTTGTTTACATGCTGCTTCAGCCGGTATTCGGGGCGCTATCAGATAAAATTGGCCGCCGTACCTCTATGCTGCTTTTTAGTTCACTAACGGTTTTATGTACCTTCCCGCTGTTAACCGCATTACAGTATGTAGAGTCATCTTGGGCGATCTTCGGACTGATTATCACGGCACTGCTGATCACCAGTTTCTATACTTCGATCAGCGGGATCCTCAAGGCAGAAATGTTCCCGCCTCATGTGCGTGCACTAGGCGTGGGCTTGTCCTACGCCGTGGCTAATGCCCTGTTTGGTGGTTCGGCGGAGTATGTGGCGTTGAGCTTTAAATCAATGGGTTCTGAAAGCCTGTTCTTCTGGTATGTCACCCTGATGGGGGTGATTGCCTTCATGGTTTCCCTGACGCTGCATCGCAAGGGGCAGGGCAGCAAACTTTAATGGGTAGCTAATTGCCACAGGGTGTAGCCGGTGGAAGCGCCGGCTACATCCCAGGCAAAATCCTTCCAACTCCATCCACTGCCGCCCGGTCGGCTATCCCAACCCTCTTTAGCCGCCCCCAAACTGATAGACACCATCAGGCCGATCAGTGCGCTCCGATCATTGCTGATACCTTGATGGGAGGCAACCTCGGTGCCTGCCGCAGCTAACATGGCAGAGCTAATAAAGTGTTGAGCCTTATCCTGCCCGGCCCACTGATCCTGCGCCATATTGCTGCACCCGGCCACCAGGCACGATGCGATAAATACCCCGGTACGTATCATGGCGCTCCTCCTTGCAATAAAAAAGCCCTGTATCTACAGGGCTTGAGTATATAAGGAAACCAGCAGCGCGTTAAAGGATACGGCTGATTAAACGGTCGATACGGATACGGCGCAGGCGGCGGATAAGCTTACGCACTTTAACCGGGTATTCGGCAATGCTTTGCAGATCGCGATAATGGCGCACCACCGTGGTGTGAGTACGAATATGAGCCAGCTCTTTCTCGCGCTTCTCACGCAGCTTATGTTTTGGATCGTGGATCAATACCGCGTTTTCCAAATCCAGACGCCAGGCCCGCGGGTTCAGGTTATTGCCAGTCAGCAGCATCCACTCGTTATCCACCCACATGCCCTTCAGGTGATAGCTGTTATCCCCATCTTTCCACAGGCGCACGATCAGCTGATCGGTATTAACGTAATACTGGAGACGGCTAAGGAAACGACGCAGATTGATTTCATACAGATAGGGAAGGGCGCCGATAATTTTAAAGGGCTGGTCCTCCGGGATGTAGAAATCGTTCGCCGTTTTATCACCCACAATGATTTCAACCTTCTTACCAGTGCGCAGTAAATGGATAATATTGCGAACCAGCGGTGCCGGTAAGTTGAAGTACGGGGTGCAAATGGTGAGCTTTTCTTCTGCACAAGGCATCAGGTGGAAGATTGCTTTGTTTAGCGTGCTGGATTTCCCCAAACCTACCAATGGTGTTACCGCCAGCTGGTCGTTATCGGCATCACCTTGAAAATCATAGGCGGCATCACGCAACGCCTGGCGATAAAGCCGGATCTCGTTTTTGATATCCTGACTTTTAGGGCGTGCGTGGTCATCCAGGCGATTAGCTGCCCGGCCCTGCACCAGATTATTCTGCACCCACTGGTACATGATATCGGCGAGGCGAGGATTGCGAATCAGTTGGTAGCGGTCATAGCGGTATTTATCATGCTGATGCAGATAAACATCGTTCAGGCTGGCACCGCTATAGAAGACGCTATCGTCAATGATAAAGCCTTTATAGTGCAGTACGCCTAAGGCTTCACGGGTATTGATCGGGATACCATAAACCGGAATGGTGACGCCAGGATTTTCCTGCGCCATTTGGCAATACCAGTCAGCATTGGTATCTGATGCCGCAACACCAATACGTCCACGCTGGGCGCGGTGCCAGTCAACCAGGATGCTTACTTCCAGTTCCGGGCGCTGGCGCTTGGCCTCGTAAAGGGCGGAAAGAATGCCTTTCCCGCCATCGTCTTGCTCAAGATAAAGGGCCACAACACAAATACGCTGGGTGGCAGAAGCTATTTGTTGCAGCAGCGTTTCACGAAAATCAGCGGGTGTGAAAAAAAACGCTACGTCCTCAGCCGATTGAGCAAGTTTAGGTAACTGGGCAAGGTGTTGTTGATGCTTATTACTCTTAAATTTTGACAACATCACAGTGCTTATCTTCTCTATACATTTGGTGGCCTTCTGCTCTGATAACACGACAGAAGCTGAGGATGATACCACTACTGTCTGCTAAAGTGGGTATGTTTTCCAATACCTTACTTACCGTCAGGGGGAGGTGTGAGGGCCAGCGTCAGGCTAACAATCCCATCCTCCAGTTGGATATCAACGTGGAAACCCAACTTACGGGCCAGGCTTATCATCCCCTGATTATTCGGCATGGTGATGCCATTCAGCTTTTGCAGGCCGTGATCGCGGGTGTAAGCGATCAATTTCTCCATTAGCTTTCGGCCCATGCCCTGGCCTTTCAGATCTGAACGAACCAATACGGCAAATTCGGCATCGATATTGTCCGGGTCCGAAATCGCCCTGGTAACACCGAGGATCTCTTCCCCCTTTTCGGATTCACGCACTGCAACAAAGGCCATTTCACGATCGTAGTCGATCTGGGTCATATTGGCTAAGTCATCATGGGTAAATTCGTTGATTTCACTGAAGTAGCGGTAATAAAGATCTTCTTTAGTAACCTGCCCGATAAACCGCCGAAGCTCAGGTTCATCTTCCGGTAGGATCGGGCGGAACAGACATTCAATCCCATTATGCAGGGTGACTTTCTGCTCAAGATTATGAGGATAAGGCCGTACTGCCAGGCGGCTGTCGCCATCGCCGTCAACCGGGGCGATATCCAACGTGACATCCAGCAACGTGAAGTCTTTCCCGGAGGCCAGCAGCGGGTGAATATCCAGGCGGCGGATCTCCGGGCAATCAATAATCAGGTTAGACACTTGTACCAGCAGGCGGCTCAGGCCGGGGATATCCAGAGGCCTGAGTGCGCTGCGCCCGCGGATCTTATGCTTCTTAATTGCCTGAATCACCAGATAGCGGGCCAGGTTCATATTCAATGGCGGCAGGGCAACCGCCGCCTGATCGCCAGCCACCCATTCAACACCCCCTTCGCCCAGCATGATAAGTGGGCCAAAAATCGGGTCATGTTCCACCACGATCCGCAGCTCCTGGGCACCGGCACGGTTTGCCATGCCCTGAACCACCAGCCCCTGTATACGGGCCTGGGGCCATGCCAGACGGACGCGATCGATAATCGCATCGGCAGCTTGTTGGACTTCTTGCGGGGTACGCAGATAGAGCATCACCCCCTGGACTTCTGATTTATGCGGAATATCCGGGGAGCGTAGCTTCAGGGCTACTGGGTAGCCAATCTGGCTGGCGATATGCACCGCCTCGGCACTGTCCCCGGCAATCCAGGTGGGTAAGGTTTCCAGCCCCCAGGCTTGCAGGATTGGCTGAACTTCATGGGTATCCAGAGTGGTAGCGTTATCCGCCAGCGCCTGCTGCAATAACTGCCTGGCGCGAGACGTATCGCCATGGGCATGGATTGGGGCAACAGGGGTTTCACGCAGTTGCTTCTGGTTGCGGTGATACTCAACCATATGCATAAAGGCGGTCACGGTGCCTTCCGGCGTGCGATAGGTGGGAATACCGGCATCGCTGAACACCCGGCGGGCTTCCCGGGAGGAATATTCCCCGCTCCAGTTGGTTACTACCGTCACCATGCGCCCGCGAGGGTGCTTCTTCAACAGGTTTACCAGTTGCAGTGCCATCTCGGTGCCGGAGGCCACCGCGCTTGGGGCATGGATTACCATCAAGGCGTCCACTTCCCGGCTGTCGAGCAACACTTCAAGGGTTTTCAGGTAACGGGGAACCGAGGCATCATCCCGTAAATCCAGCGGATTACTGGCCTGGCTTTCCACCCCTTCCACACTCCGCAATGCGGCAAGGGTTTGGTCACTGAGTACCGCTAGCTTGCCATTACGTAGCTCCAGCTCATCAAGGGCCAGGGCCGCCGGGGCGGCACCATTGCTGACGATCATTAACTTCTCGCCGCGTAACTGGCGCATATGGCTGAGGGTTTCTACTGCTGAAAACAGCTCATGGGTATCACGCACCCGCAATAGGCCCGCCCGCTGGATGGCCGCATCCCAGGCGGCATCTAAACTGGGCCGGGTTTTAAGTAATTGTTGAGCGCGGGCGCTACGGCCGCTTTTGATCACCAGGATCGGCTTATTGCGCGAGGCGCTCCGGGCGGCAGAGACAAATCGCCGGGCATCACTCAGATGTTCGAGGTACAACAATATCGCGCTGGTTTTATTGTCCCGAGCCAGAAAGTCTAGCAGCTCATCCACATCGATATCGAGGCTATCCCCGAGGGCGATAAAGTAGGAGAAGCCCATTTCACGCTGCTGTGCCCAGTCGAGGATGGTATTAGAAACCGCCGCAGACTGGGAGATAAACGCCAGTTTGCCTTTTTTGATTGGCACCGGAGAAAAGCTGGCATTCAACCCCTGCCAGGGCGCCAACAGGCCAAGGCTGTTAGGGCCAAGTATCCGCATCTGCCAACGGGCCGCCGCGGCCAGCAAATCCTGATGTTGTTCTGGTGGGGATGAGAGAATGATGCAGGTTTTACAGCCCTTGGCACCGAGCGCATCCAACATATCCAGGTTACGGCTGGCATGGGTACAGAGCACGGCCAGATCGGGTGAGAAAGGCAGGCTGGCAATGTCCGGCCATGCCATCACCCCACAGACCGCCTTCCAGCTAGGGGTAACCGGCAACACCGGCCCGTTAAATCCACCGGCTAATAAATTCCTCATCATCAAATATCCGGCACGCTCGGGCTTCATTGAAGCCCCAATTACGGCAATAGATGAAGGACGAAGCAGTGCTTCCAGGCCCCGTTGGCTCATGGCTCTCTCCCTTAGCGAAAAGACCCGCTGAGTTTAAACGCTTTCTGGCTCCGGCGCTGTGACCGCCCTTTGATGATTGGCTTTACCTGCCAGGTAGCGTTCCCGAAACAGCATAAAATGTTTGGTCAACCCGTTAGCGGCATTGCTATCGCCCGCCAATTCCAGCAGGGCAGCGGCGACTTCAGCCGTGCAATACTGGCCTTCACCGTGGGATTCGCGTAGCTGGTAAACCGAGGTGCGGGAGAGATCGACAGAAATCAGCGGCAGATTGTCCAGCCACGGGCTTTTGCGAAACATTTTTCGCGCCTCAATCCAGGTGCCGTCTAACATAATAAAGAGGGGCGGTTTACCGGTGGCGGGAGGTGACGACAGGATCTGGCGTGATTCATCGGCATAAGACGCCGGGAAAACCACCATCGGTTGCCAGTCTGGGTTTTGCACCAGATCGATTAAGGCTTGAGGCGGCTCGGTACGTGACCACGGAAAAGCAAAGGTATTAGGCAATACATCGGCAATCAGACGGCCAGTATTGCTGGGCTTCATTGGCTCGATGTCGGACATGACCAGGCAGAAGGAGCTGCGGGCCTGCTGTGGCTTGAGGGTAGCGCACAGGCAATGCTTTAACGGTAAGAGACAGCGCTGGCAGCGACGTACCCGGTTACCACGGGCAAGGAACGGGCGGGTCGCGCGGGCAAGTCGCTCGGTGCGCAACCGTAATACGGCATTTTCGGTCATGGGAAATTACGTGGAGAAAAAGGGTATTTTAGCGCAGGGGATAGCGGGGGCACAATCGCGCCCCTGGGGGATTACAGAGATTCGTTGATCCAATCATCAAAGGGGCCTTTTGGCATGGCACCGTTGAGCATGTCCACGACTACACCGTTTTTGAAAATCATGATGGTCGGGATGCTACGAATACGGAAACGGGCGCTCAGCTCAGGTTCAGCCTCAGTATTCACCTTAACAAAGCGAATCTGGCCGCTGCGCTCTTTGGCTACGTCTTCAAATACCGGGGCGAAGTTAACGCATGGACCGCACCAGGGCGCCCAGAAATCGACGACCACTGGCAGGTCATCTTTCAGCAGTTGGTCCAGAGTCGTACTGGTGGCATTAATGACATCACCGTCAAAAAGTTCGTGACCGCAACGGCCACATTTGGCGTTGTCTTCAATGCGCTCGTCGGGGATGCGATTAATCGCCTGGCAGGAGGCACAAACGGTATTCATAAAAAAACCTCGGTCATTAGGTTAACTGAGTCGCGGTATTTCACCGCGTTGTTTCATAATTGTTACACAGTATTGAGGCGAGGCTGGGCCGAAACAATCAGATTTATTCAATAGGTATAATAGTTATTAGCTTTTGACCAAAGGCAATGGCTTACCCGGTGTAGTTCAGGTAATCTGCGCCCTTCGCGCAGAAGTCGGTGGAGAAGAGCATGAACGACGAATTTAAAGGTAAAAGCGGCAAAGTCAAAGTGATGTATGTCCGCGGTGAGGATGAGACTGAAAAACGCACCCAAAACCCGCGTACCGGGAAGGGCGGTGGACGGGCGCCCTCACGTGGAGACGGCGGCCGCCGTGGTTCACGCGATACTCGCGGTGCGGATAACCGCGCTTCAGAAAGCCGTGCTTCTGGCAATCGTGGTGCGGATAACCGCACTTCAGAAGGCCGTGGCTCTGACAACCGCAATGATTCACCATGGCGTACCGTTTCTCGTCCGCCACGGGATGAAGATTCCACTACCCCGGATCACGGCGGTATTAGCGGTAAAAGTTTTATCGATCCAGAAGTATTACGCCGTCAGCGTGCGGAAGAAACCCGCGTCTACGGTGAGAACGCCTGTCAGTCTTTATTCCAGAGCCGCCCGGACTGCATCGTTCGTGCCTGGTTTATTCAGAGCGTGACTCCGCGTTTTAAAGAAGCCTTGCGTTGGATGGCAGCAAACCGCAAAGCCTACCACGTGGTTGATGATGCTGAGCTGACCAAAGCTTCCGGGACTGAACACCATGGCGGCGTGTGCTTCCTGATCAAAAAACGTAACGGCGTGGCCGTGACCAAATGGCTGAGTGGAGCAGAAGCTGACGACTGCGTATTAGCGATGGAAGATGTGAGCAACCCACACAATCTGGGTGCCATGATGCGTAGCTGTGCGCACTTCGGCGTGAAAGGCGTGCTGGTGCAGGATGCCGCTATTCTTGAATCCGGTGCCGCCGTGCGTACCGCTGAAGGTGGCGCTGAACATGTTCAGGCCATCACCGGCGATACCTTCCAGGGCGCTATTCAGCAGTTCCGTGAAGCCGGGTATTCCATTGTATCTACCGGTAGCCGCGATGGGGTTAAGCTGTCTAAAGCGACGCTGCCGCACAAAATGGTGCTGGTACTGGGCCAGGAACGTGACGGGATCTCTGATGCCACCATGGACAATGCCGATATGCACCTGTCTATCGATGGTACCGGGAATGTCGAAAGCCTGAACGTATCCGTGGCCACGGGCATTTTGCTGGCGGAGTGGTGGCGCCAGAATAAAGCCTGATAAGCGCACCAAACAAAACGCCAGCGATATGCTGGCGTTTTGTTTATTGGGCCTCGGGTAAAACCGGCATCCAATCAATGGGGATATTGCCCCGGCCCTGCAAGTATTCATTGGCCTGGGCGAAGTGGCCGCAGCCCAGGAAGCCCCGATGGGCAGAGAGCGGAGAAGGGTGCGGTGCTTGCAGCACCACGTGGCGATCGCGGTTAATAATCCTACCTTTTTTCTGAGCGTGAGCGCCCCACAATAAAAAGACTACCCCTTCACAATGCTGGTTAATCAGCGCGATCACTTTATCGGTAAAGGTTTCCCAGCCCAAATTTGCATGAGAATGAGCCTGACCGGCTTCTACTGTCAGCACGGTATTCAACAGTAGCACCCCCTGGTGGGCCCAGCTTTCGAGGTAGCCATGCTTTGGTCGGGTAAAGCCAGGGATAGAAGCTTCCAACTCTTTATACATATTCAGCAGAGAGGGGGGGGTAGCCACACCTGGTAACACAGAGAAAGCCAGACCGTGGGCCTGACCCGGGCCGTGATACGGATCCTGGCCAAGGATCACCACTTTCACATCGTCTAGTTCGGTAAAGCGGAAGGCGTTAAAAACGTCTTTCTGAGCAGGGTAGACTGTTACTCCGGCAGCACGCTTGGCGGCGACGGTTTTTAGCGTCTCGGTAAAGTAAGATTGTTGCTTCTCTTCCGCTAATACGTCATGCCAGGTTAATGGGTTAGTCATTTTCTTCTCCTGCTAAGATTCATTACCGTAGCTTAACTGCTTATTCTTCAAGAGCAAAATACCGCTCATTAATTGTTCGTTTTCCACTCAATTTTTTTTGAAAATTTATACATTTTCAATAGGCCTAAGATTTGACTAAGTTGATGTAAAACAACTAATTCATTTTGTGTGGTTATTTCACGCCAGGATTTTATTGATTTAAGTCAAGGAATCGCCGGTGTCAGGCTGGTATACAGAACAACAAAGAAACAATGGTTTTACCAATTCGCCATGAAATGGCTGAACGGAATAACAAAATAAACCCTATCGGGAGGCATATTATGATTACGGGTATTCAGATTACTAAAGCGGCAAATGACGAACTATTAAACTCATTCTGGCTGCTGGACAGCGAAAAAGGCGAAGCGCGCTGCATCTGTGCAAAAGCCGGTTATGCAGAAGATGAAGTGGTCGCGGTATCCAAACTGGGCCAGGTCGAGTACCGCGAAGTACCGATGGACGTACAGCCAGAAATCCGCGTAGAAGGTGGCCAGCACCTGAACGTGAACGTGCTGCGCCGTGAAACCCTGATGGATGCAGTAGAGCACCCGGAAAAATACCCGCAGCTGACCATTCGTGTGTCTGGCTACGCGGTGCGCTTCAACTCCCTGACGCCAGAACAGCAGCGCGACGTTATCGCCCGTACTTTCACTGAAAGTTTGTAAGCAGCACCAGCAATAAAAAGCCGCCAGCATCCATGGCAGTACGAAAAAAAGCCACTTCTCAGGAAGTGGCTTTTTTACTATTCCCCGTCGGACTTATCCGCGGGAGGCGTCGCAGGAG
>CBIFWW010000120.1:0-10475 GCA_966186435.1 uncultured Enterobacteriaceae bacterium | reverse complement strand
CACGACCCACCAATGTAAAAAGGGCGCTGGCGGCGCCTTTTTGCTATCTGCGATCCCTATCCAAAATTCACTCGCATTCAAATAATCCCGCTGTAAAAAAATTAAAGCCGTTACTGTCCGTGCCGATAATTGGGGATTACCCCCTTTAGGAGAAAGGCAATGGCTATATCTGCAACCACCCCGCCGCTACAGACCAGTGCTGCTACCACCAGTTCTAATCAGAACAATTCACTCAGCAGCCAGATAGCCAGCATCACCAATCAAATCACTAAACTAACCGAACAACTTAAGACGGTACAAAGTGACACCAGTGCCGGGCTGACCGCAACCCAAAAGCAAGAGCAAGAGCAGACCCAGCAAATCCAAAACCAAATCAAAATGCTGCAAGCGCAATTAGCCGATCTCCGTCACCAGCAAACCGAATTGGCCGAGCAGAAAAATCACCAGCAGATTGAAGACGCCCAAGCCATCGCCGCCTCTAAAAGCCCCGATGACAATGACCGGCAAATAGATATTTTCATCTGAGTTAATCAGTAAGATAAAGCGGATCGCCCTGGCGTTGCTGTGTCAGGGCTTCGGCCTGCTGGCGGATAAGCAGCCAAATAGCCTCTGCGGCACTGGATAACGAGCGGTTCTTTCGGCGCACCAGCATCAGTTGGCGCTCACTCACCGGCAGCAGCCGTTTCACTACCAAAGGCCGGTCTGCAGGCAGCGGTAATGCCAGCGCCGGCAGCACGCTAATACCAATCCCCGCTTCCACCATCGGGAATAGCGTCGCCGGGTGGCCAATCTCCTGAACGATATTAGCCTCAATGCCTCTGGCCGCCATAACGGCATCAATTAACGGTCTACTGCCGGAAGCATAATCCTGCAAAATTAACGATTTTCCAGCCAGCTGCTGCCACGCCACATACTCTTGATTTGCGAAAGGATGATCATCGCGGCACAGCAATAAGACAGGTGCGGACAATACACCCTCACAGTAAAAATCACTGACTGGCCCGGGGTCAATCACCATGCCAAACTCCACCTCCCCCTGGCGAATACTCTCCAGCACCCACTGCTGAGGCCGGTCATGTAGCACAAAGCGAATGGCCGGGTAACTTTGATGACTTTGGGCGATGGCCTGGGGGATCAAATGGGCGGAAATAGTCTGGCTGGCGGCCACTCTGACGGTACCGGTTAGCTGATGGCCCACGCTGCGGGCATCCAGCACTGCGCTGTTTAAATCATCCAGGGTGCGCGCCAGGCTGCTGGCAAGCTGCTGCCCGGCTGGGGTGAGCACCACTTCCCGGGTAGTACGGTCCAGCAGCCGTACACCGATTTCATTCTCCAGCTCCTTCACGCTATGGCTAACGGCAGACTGACTGAGGCCGATAGTCTCACCTGCTCGGCTAAAACTGCCTGCCTGGGCTACCGCCACAAAAACTTTTAACTGGCGCAGAGAGTAATTCATCTAATCTCCTCATGAATACATGCAATAAATCAATTTTATTTCTTAAATCATTTTTCGCACAATAGCGGCCTGATTAACACGAGGTAAACCATGAAATTTTTCCGTGTATTGGACCCTTTTACCCTGACACTGATTTGTACTGTGCTGCTGGCAACCTTCCTACCAACCCGAGGCATCTGGGTGGGTATCTTTGACGGGATCACTACCGCCGCCATCGCGCTGCTGTTCTTTATGCACGGGGCCAAACTATCCCGGGAGGCAATTATTGCCGGGAGCAGTCACTGGCGGCTCCATCTGTGGGTGATGTGCAGCACCTTCGTAATTTTCCCGGTGCTCGGCGTGCTGTTTGCTAAATCGGCCCCGATTGATGTCAGCCCGGATATTTACGCCGGTTTCCTCTATCTGTGTATCCTGCCTGCCACCGTGCAGTCAGCCATTGCTTTTACCTCGCTGGCCGGGGGCAACGTAGCAGCGGCTATTTGCTCGGCTTCGGCCTCCAGCCTGCTGGGGGTGTTTGTTTCCCCATTACTGGTGGGCCTGGTGATGCATGTCCACGGCGCGGGCGGTAGCCTGCATCAAGTGGGCAGCATTATGTTGCAACTGCTGGTGCCCTTCGTACTAGGCCATCTTTCCCGCCCATGGATTGGCGATTGGGTATCCCGTCATAAGAAGCTAATTGGCAAAACAGACCAAACCTCAATCCTGCTGGTGGTGTATACCGCCTTTAGTGAAGCAGTGGTCAATGGGATCTGGCATAAGGTGGGTTTGGGGACACTGGGCTTTATCGTGGCCGTCAGCATGGTATTACTGGCGATAGTGATTGTGTTCAATACTTTTATGGCCCGCCGCTTCGGCTTTAATAAGGCCGATGAAATTACCATTGTATTCTGCGGCTCGAAAAAGAGCCTGGCCAACGGGGTGCCGATGGCAAATATCTTATTCCCGGCGGCAACCGTTGGGATCATGGTACTGCCGCTAATGATCTTCCACCAAATCCAGTTGATGGTGTGTGCCGTACTGGCCCGGCGCTACAAAGCCCAGGCCGAGCAACGCCAGGTTGAAGCGGTTAAAGATTAATGGCGCTTGAGGGGCCGGACTAAATGGTCCAGCCCCTCCACTTTAATCAGCAGCGTGATCGCCATTAGCTCCCCCAGTTTGCCCTGTGGGAACTCCCCTTTACGGGAGAACCACAGCAGGTATTCTTCCGGTAAATCAATCAACGCCCGCCCCTTATATTTACCGAAGGGCATGATAGTGTTGGCGATTTCAATCAGCTGCTCTTTTTCCATGTTACTCCCCCAGCAGGCGCAGCATTTCAGCCTCATCAATCACGTCAATGCCAAGCTCTTGGGCTTTGGCAAGTTTGGAACCTGCGGCCTCACCGGCTACCACCAAATCAGTTTTCTTGGAAACGCTGCCGCTAACTTTGGCCCCTAATGCCACCAGACGGGCCTTGGCATCGTCACGGGACATCTGGCTCAGGGAGCCAGTTAGTACCACGGTTTTACCGGCGAAGGGACTGTCGATCTCTTCAGCATTGATCACCACTGGCGCAGGCCAGTGCACCCCCTGCTCCTCCGTCAGCGCCCGAATCACTTCGCGGTTGCTCTCTTCCTCGAAGAAGTTAAATGTGTGGGCCGCTACCACAACACCGACGTCAGGCACCTTCTGCAAGGCTTCAACGTCAGCGGACATTAGCGCCTCCAGGGTGCCAAAATGGGCCGCCAGCCCTGCGGCAGTGGCCTCACCCACTTCACGAATACCCAAAGCATAAAGGAAACGGGCGAAGGTGGTTTCTTTGGCTTTCTCCAGCGCATCCGCCAGATTCTGGGCGGATTTTGGCCCCATCCGATCCAGGCCAGTGAGGATACCCGGCGTCAATTTAAACAGGTCTGCCGGGGTATGGACATATTCTTTCTCGACCAGCTGATCGATAATTTTATCGCCCATACCGTCCACATCCAGGGCGCGGCGGGAGACAAAGTGTTTCAACGCCTCTTTGCGCTGGGCCCCGCAAATCAGGCCGCCGGTACAGCGGGCCACCGCCTCGCCTTCTACCCGCTCCACCTCGGAATCACACACCGGGCAATGGCCAGGGAAAACAATCTCACGGGTGTCTTCAGGGCGTTCGGACATCACCACCCCCACCACCTGCGGGATCACGTCCCCGGCGCGGCGCACGATAACTTTATCGCCAATGCGCAGCCCCAGGCGGTCAATTTCATCGGCATTGTGCAAGGTGGCGTTACTCACCAGAACCCCGGCCACCTGCACCGGCTCCAGGCGCGCGACCGGAGTGATGGCCCCGGTACGGCCCACCTGGAATTCCACATCGCGCACAAAGGTCATCTGCTCCTGAGCGGCAAACTTAAAAGCCACTGCCCAGCGCGGGGCGCGGGCTACAAAGCCTAACTCTTCCTGCAATGCCAGGTCGTTGACTTTAATAACCACACCGTCGATGTCGAACCCTAGCTGCGGGCGGTATTCTTCCACCTGGTGGTAGAAGGCCAGCACCTCTTCAGCAGAGTTACACAGGCGGATGCGGTCGCTGATCGGCAGACCCCAGGCTTTAAATTGTTGCAGACGGCCCATATGGGTATCCGGCAAGGTACCGCCCTCCACCACACCCCACCCATAGCAGAAGAAGGTTAACGGACGTTTGGCGGTGATCTTAGGATCGAGCTGGCGCAGGGAGCCGGCTGCCGCATTACGTGGGTTAGCAAACACTTTGCCCCCGGTGCGGCGGGCATCTTCATTGATTTTCTCAAACCCTGCCTGGGGCAGGAACACTTCCCCACGCACTTCGATACGGGCGGGAATATTGTCACCGTGGAGCTTCAGTGGGATGGCGCGGATGGTGCGTACATTGGTAGTAATGTTCTCCCCGGTGGTGCCGTCACCCCGGGTGGAAGCCCGTACCAGCACCCCATCTTCATACAGCAGGCTCACCGCCAGGCCATCCAGCTTCAGTTCACAGCAATAGGTCAGTTGGGCAGTGGACTTCAAACGATCATTTACCCGCTTGGCAAAGGCGCGGAAGCTGTCTTCATCAAACACATTATCCAGCGACAGCATCGGCACTTCATGGCGCACTTGAGTGAAGGCGGTCAATGGGGCAGCCCCTACGCGCTGGGTGGGGGAATCTGGGGTAATCAGTGTTGGATTGGCCGCTTCCAGTTCCCGCAACTCACTCATCAGGCGATCGTATTCGGCATCGGGCACTTCCGGGTTATCCAGCACGTGATATTGGTATTCATGATGGCGAAGAGTAGTGCGCAGGTCAGTAAGTTGTTGTTCGATAGATTTCATGGGTAAACACCATCAAAGATAAAAAACCCCCGGCAAGCGGGGGTTTGAATGAGACAGGCGGTGACGAGGACCGTGTTAGCCGCCGATAACGTCGCGGATACGATCCTGATACTCCCGCAATTTCTGCGGGGTCATCATCCGGCGTTGGTCGTCCAGCACCACACCACCGACTTCATCGGCAATATGCTGGGCTGATTGCAGCATCAGCTTAAAGTTTTGCAGCGCATCGCCATAAGAAGGCACCTGCATAAAGATGGTAATACCTGGGGTCATAAAACCACCCATAGCTTCGGGATCGAAGGAGCCAGGTTTCACCATGTTTGCCAGGCTGAACAGCACCTGACCACTGCCATCGGGACTAAGATGACGGTGGAAGATATTCATGTCGCCAAATTTGAAGCCCGCCTGTTGGATACTGGTCAATAATGCTCCGCCATCCAACTGATTACCGGCGTGGGCTGCCACGTTCATCACGATAACAGCTTCTTTTTGGGTTGGCTTCTGTGGTGCTGCCGGCGGCTCTACCGGGGCTGGCTCTGCAACTGCCGCAGGCTGAGGTTCAGCCAATGGCGGTGTAGCAGGTTGGGCGACCGGCTGCTGGTTGTTTGGCTGTATCGGCTGCTGTGGTTGCTGCTGAGGCGGAGCCGGTGGCTGATACTGGGGTTGCGCAGGCTGGTGCACCGGCTGCTGCGGGGATTGCACAGGCTGGTGATATTGAGGCTGAGCCGGTTGCTGCGGCTGAGACACAGGCTGCTGCTCAGGCTGGCCCGGCTGCGGTGGCTGGCGATGTTGTGCCGGCGCATAAGGCGGTTGATATTGGTTTTGCGGCAGCTGGGGCTGACGTGTTGCATTCTGATCCCAATTAACTTGCTCTTGCGCAGGGGCAGCCCGGCGCACACGAACTTCACCTACACCTTCACTTTGGTCGGCATCATCGTATGCTTCCGCAGCCTCACGCTTCGCTTTCTCCCGTTTCAATGGGCGATTGCGAAACATTGAAGAGCGTTCTTTACGGCTGGTCCAAAGACCATGAATGAGCAACGCGATAATTGCAATTGCACCAACGATGATTAATATCAGACGCAAATCCTGCATCGTTATATTCTCTGTTGTTCTAACACCTTGCCACCACGGCAATCATTTACTTCCTAAGAGTATTTGCCCAACTTCATAAGTGCAAGTGCGCTCTCAATTTTCACCACATAAAGATGAGAGAAAATTGGTTTTTTGCTGGTTTTTCGACCATTTCTTACCTGTTTATTAGCAAGGGCTACATTATGATATGGCGGCAATTACCTGCCTCAGCGCCTCATAGGGTCTGGCGGCTGATAATTAAGGTAATATGTTCTGAAAAATGCTTTATGTTTGGGGAAACTTCTCCCCTGCTGCCGTAACAAGGAGCTTGGCCTTTCATGGTGATTACTCACACCCCCGCCTCACGCAGCGGGTTTTATTACTTTTCACGGGGTTGGCAACTGATTCATGAACCCGGCATCCGCCGCTTTGTGATCCTGCCCCTATTAGTCAATGTTCTGTTAATGGGGGGCTATTTTATCTGGCTGTTCTCCCGTCTTGGGGATTGGATCCCTGCCCTGCTTTCTCATGTACCTGACTGGCTCCAGTGGCTGAGTTATCTGTTATGGCCATTGGCAGTGATCTCAATCCTGCTGGTGTTTAGCTATTTCTTCTCGACCATCGCCAATTGGATAGCGGCCCCCTTCAGTGGGCTACTGGCGGAGCAACTGGAGGCCAGGCTAACGGGCGCCACCCCGCCAGATACCGGTATTTGGGGCATCATGAAGGACCTGCCGCGTATTATGAAACGGGAATGGCAGAAATTTGCCTGGTACCTTCCTCGGGCGGTAATATTGCTAATCCTCTACTTTATCCCGGGCATCGGCCAGACCGTGGCCCCGGTACTGTGGTTCCTGTTTAGCGCCTGGATGCTGGCTATCCAGTATTGCGACTATCCCTTTGATAACCACAAAGTGCCCTTTGCCGACATGCGCGTGGCGCTGCGTGAGCGCAAATTTGTGAATATGCAGTTTGGTGCGCTGGTCAGTCTGTTCACACTGATCCCTATCTTGAATCTGGTGATCATGCCCGTTGCCGTCTGTGGTGCCACGGCCATGTGGGTCGACAATTACCGCGCTAAACACGCCATGTGGAAATAACCCGCCTGGACCGCCTTTATCGTTACACGCGCCAGGGGCGTTATGCTTTCCTTTATTCCATACTGATAAGCTTTATGTCGCACAGTTATTAGATTATGCGAATTCCTTACTTCCGGTTACTGCCTGAGCGGGTATGCTGGGACAATCGCAAATTCATACAGTTAAGGATGGGCCATGAGCAAAATTTACGAAGATAACTCGCTAACAATCGGTCACACCCCGCTAGTGCGTCTAAATCGCATCGGTAATGGTCGGATTCTGGCAAAAGTGGAATCCCGTAACCCGAGCTTTAGCGTGAAGTGCCGTATCGGTGCCAACATGATTTGGGATGCGGAAAAGCGTGGCATCCTGAAAGCAGGTGTTGAACTGGTTGAACCGACCAGCGGTAACACGGGTATCGCTCTGGCCTACGTTGCCGCCGCCCGTGGCTATAAACTGACGCTGACCATGCCAGAAACCATGAGCATGGAGCGCCGCAAGCTGCTAAAAGCCCTAGGTGCTAACCTGGTGCTGACCGAAGGCGCTAAAGGCATGAAAGGCGCGATCCAGAAAGCCGAAGAGATCGTTGCCAGCGATCCAGCTAAATATGCTCTGCTTCAACAATTCAGCAACCCGGCTAACCCGGAAATTCACGAAAAAACCACAGGCCCGGAAATCTGGGAAGATACCGACGGCCAGGTTGACGTGTTTATCGCCGGGGTGGGCACTGGCGGCACCCTGACCGGTGTTACGCGCTACATCAAAAACACCAAAGGTAAAACCGACTTAATTAGCGTCGCAGTCGAACCTACGGATTCGCCAGTGATCACTCAAGCATTAGCCGGTGAAGAGCTGAAACCAGGTGGACATAAAATTCAGGGGATTGGGGCAGGCTTTATTCCTGGCAACCTGGATTTAAAACTGGTAGATAAAGTGGTTACCATCACCAATGACGAAGCGATCTCCACTGCCCGCCGTTTGATGGAAGAAGAAGGCATCCTGGCTGGTATCTCTTCCGGTGCTGCCGTGGCCGCAGCTCTGAAACTGCAAGAGGATGAGTCCTTAGCCAATAAAAACATCGTGGTGATTTTACCTTCCTCCGGGGAGCGCTATTTGAGTACCGCATTGTTCGCCGATTTGTTTACAGAAAAGGAATTGCAACAGTAATTCCAATTGTAAAAAATCGATTAAAAAAGCACCCGTCAGGGTGCTTTTTTGTGGGATGCTTCAAATTTTCAACCCGCCTGCCATTGCTTCCCTTATCTGGCTCTGGTATTTAACCAGCAAATTATTTTGATGCGTAAAATTAATCGCAAGAAAGGGCAAATTAGCTGAATCGATTTATCGAGTTGGTGCCCGATTTCATTTAGCTGCATAATGGCGCTCGAAGAACGAAACGCGAGCCGCATGCATGCAGATGGTGAAGCGCTTGTGATTTCATCCGCGTGGAAGTGCCATTTACTTCGCGTTGCGGCACGACTTAACAAGCTAGAGTCTAGCCTTGAGGCTAGACTCTAGCTCCAAAACACTTAATTAATAAGTTGGGGAAATACAATGTTCAAGCAAGAAGTGACTATTACCGCTCCGAACGGTCTGCATACCCGCCCTGCTGCACAGTTTGTTAAAGAAGCAAAAGGCTTTACCTCCGACATCACTGTGACCTCCAACGGTAAAAGCGCCAGCGCTAAAAGCCTGTTCAAGCTGCAAACTCTGGGCCTGACTCAGGGTACCGTTGTCACTCTCTCCGCTGAAGGCGAAGACGAACAGAAAGCAGTTGAGCATCTGGTAAAACTGATGGCTGAACTCGAGTAAGCGCAAGCAACTTCGGGTTTTCATTCAAATCAGTCACAAGTAAGGTAGGGTTATGATTTCAGGCATTTTAGCATCCCCGGGTATCGCTTTCGGCAAGGCACTGCTGCTGAAAGAAGACGAAATCGTCATTGACCGGAAAAAAATTTCTGCCGACAAGGTTGATCAGGAAGTTGAACGTTTTCTGAGCGGTCGTGCCAAGGCATCTGCGCAACTGGAAGCGATCAAAACTAAAGCTGGCGAAACTTTCGGTGAAGAAAAAGAAGCCATCTTCGAAGGGCACATCATGCTGCTCGAAGATGAGGAGCTGGAGCAGGAAATCATAGCCCTGATTAAAGATAAGCACATGACGGCTGACGCAGCTGCACATGAGATTATCGAAGGTCAGGCCACAGCCCTGGAAGAGCTGGATGATGAATACCTGAAAGAACGTGCGGCTGACGTACGTGATATCGGTAAGCGCCTGCTGCGCAACATCCTGGGCCTGAAGATTATCGACCTGAGCGCCATTCAGGATGAAGTCATTCTGGTTGCCGCTGACCTGACGCCGTCCGAAACCGCACAGCTGAACCTGAAGAAGGTGCTGGGTTTCATCACCGACGCGGGTGGCCGTACTTCCCACACCTCTATCATGGCGCGTTCTCTGGAACTGCCTGCTATCGTGGGTACCGGTAGCGTCACCTCTCAGGTGAAAAATGACGACTATCTGATTCTGGATGCCGTAAATAATCAGGTTTACGTCAATCCAACCAACGAAGTTATCGATAAATTGCGCGCTGTTCAGGAGCAAGTTGCTTCTGAAAAAGCAGAGCTTGCTAAACTGAAAGATCTCCCGGCTATTACGCTGGACGGTCACCAGGTAGAAGTGTGCGCTAACATCGGTACTGTTCGTGATGTTGAAGGTGCAGAACGTAACGGCGCTGAAGGCGTTGGTCTGTATCGTACCGAATTCTTGTTCATGGACCGCGACGCGCTGCCAACAGAAGAAGAACAGTTTGCTGCCTATAAAGCAGTGGCTGAAGCGTGTGGTTCGCAGGCTGTTATCGTTCGTACCATGGACATTGGCGGCGACAAAGAGCTGCCGTACATGAACTTCCCGAAAGAAGAGAACCCGTTCCTGGGCTGGCGTGCGGTACGTATCGCCATGGATCGTAAAGAGATCCTGCGCGACCAGGTTCGCGCCATCCTGCGTGCTTCCGCTTTCGGTAAGCTGCGCATCATGTTCCCGATGATCATCTCTGTTGAAGAAGTGCGTGCACTGAAGAAAGAGATCGAGATCTACAAACAGGAACTGCGTGACGAAGGTAAAGCGTTTGACGAGTCAATCGAAGTGGGTGTGATGGTTGAAACACCTGCAGCCGCAACAATTGCGCGTCATTTAGCCAAAGAAGTTGATTTCTTTAGTATCGGTACCAATGATTTAACGCAGTACACCCTGGCAGTTGACCGTGGTAATGATATGATTTCACACCTTTACCAGCCAATGTCGCCATCTGTGCTGACGCTGATCAAGCAAGTTATTGATGCTTCTCATGCTGAAGGCAAATGGACTGGCATGTGTGGTGAGCTTGCAGGCGACGAACGTGCTACACTTCTGTTGCTGGGTATGGGTCTGGACGAATTCTCTATGAGCGCCATTTCCATCCCGCGCATCAAGAAGATCATCCGTAACACGAACTTCGAAGATGCGAAGGTATTAGCAGAGCAGGCTCTTGCTCAACCGACAACGGACGAGTTAATGACGCTGG
>CBIFWW010000119.1:0-10540 GCA_966186435.1 uncultured Enterobacteriaceae bacterium | reverse complement strand
GAACCTATGGCGCTTACAAAAGCTGAAATGTCAGAATATCTGTTTGATAAGCTTGAGCTTAGCAAGCGGGATGCCAAAGAGATTGTCGAGCTGTTTTTCGAAGAGATCCGTCGTGCTCTTGAAAACGGTGAGCAGGTAAAACTCTCTGGTTTTGGTAATTTTGACTTGCGCGACAAAAACCAACGTCCCGGCCGCAACCCGAAAACGGGTGAGGATATTCCCATTACGGCTCGCCGTGTGGTGACCTTCAGACCGGGACAGAAGTTGAAAAGCCGGGTTGAAAACGCAACGCCAAAAGACGAATAAGTCTGACTTATCCAAAAGGCCGCCTGTGCGGCCTTTTTCTTTTGCGCAATAATCACCGTCCGGTGGTTTTTTTACTTTTGCCTGCCTTGGGTGGCGATGGTAATCTCAGTTCTAACAAGCTGATTACATTCACCTACCGCAACAGGAGTTATGATGTCGCAGGCTATCCTTAACACCCCCCTTACCACTATCGACGGCCAGCCAACCACCCTTGCCGCCTGGGAAAGTAAAGTCCTCCTGATCGTCAATGTGGCCTCTAAATGTGGGTTAACCCCACAGTATGAGCAGTTGGAACAACTGCACGAACACTATAATGAACAGGGATTCAGCGTACTGGGCTTCCCGTGTAACCAATTTCTCGGCCAGGAGCCGGGCAGTGAAGAAGAGATCAAAACTTTTTGCAGCACCACCTATGGCGTGACGTTCCCTATGTTCAACAAGTTGGACGTCAACGGCGAGCACCGCCATCCGTTGTATCAGCAGTTGGTACAGGCTCAGCCTGAAGCTATTACCCCGCCAGACAGCGGTTTTTATGAGCGCATGGCAAGCAAGGGTGGGTTACCGGCACAACAAGGGGATATTTTGTGGAACTTCGAAAAATTCCTGATTAACCGCCAAGGTAAAGTGATTGCCCGCTTTTCGCCGGACATGACCCCCGATGACGCCACTCTAGTGGAACAGGTCAAACAGGCGCTCACCGCCTGATGCCTTCAGCGCCGCAGCCCCGTGGCGCTGTTTTGTCCCGTTTTGGCAACACTAGGCTAAGCTCACCCCATTTTCAGCCATTGATGACGGGTGCAAAGCAACCAAGCTGCTTAACCTTCTCACAATAAAGCCTTGGCTAACACATTGATGCTTGCCATAAATATCGGGACGGCGCTAAATTACCGCAAATAAAATTAAACCAGAGGGAAAGCCAGCGATGCGGCTTTGGTTATTAGTGGTGGCTAGTTTGATTCTGGCGGGCTGTAGCCATCACTCAGCCCCGCCGCCCAATGGCCGCTTGTCAGATTCCATTACAGTGATTGCCCAGTTAAACGATCAGTTAAACAACTGGCGTGGCACCCCTTACCGTAATGGCGGCATGAGCCGTAATGGCGTCGATTGCTCTGGTTTTGTACTGATGACGATGCGTGACCGCTTTGATTTAACGCTGCCAAGGGTGACTAAACAGCAGGCGGAAATCGGCACCGAAATCGACAAAGACCAGCTTCTGCCGGGGGATTTGGTGTTCTTCAAAACCGGTAGCGGAGAGAATGGCCTCCATGTAGGTATTTATGACACCGATAATCAGTTTATCCATGCCTCTACCAGCCGAGGGGTGATGCGTTCGAATCTGGATAATGTCTATTGGCGTGATAAATTCTGGCAGGCCCGGCGGCTGTAATCACCTGAGCCTCGCGTAAGCGGGGCTTTTTATTAGGTTAAGGCACAATTTTCCCGAGTGTGATAACAAAGGCTGGTTCTGAATATATCTTCGGGATAAGCTAATCAGGTGCTAATACATCGGTCCATTATTAACCGTTTGAATTAATAGCATCTGTAGAATGAGCAGACCGGTAAATAGTTATGATTGTCACTCTTGATACCATCTATAAATCACAGGGAATGTTTGTCCCCGCCTGGGGGCCGGGTGGTGGGCTGTTTGCGGTAGAGCTAACCAGCCGCTTTACCGGGCTTGAAGCCCCGGTACGTATGCCTACAGAACTGTTATTACCCCAATTAAACCCCGGTCAACGGCTGGCATTATTTCAGGAGCAATTAGCTTTACTGGAGCAGATGTCGGCCTTCTTTTCCCATCATCAAATTATTACCTGGCTAAATATTAACGGTGATATTGCTATGCAAATATTGCAGCAGAAAGCATTATTACAGCGAATTAAACGACTGGAATTTATTTATCTGGCAATTGATGAAAATTACCCGGGGATTAACTATGGCCAACATCAGGCCGGCTTAGCAAAGCTTGCCAGGACTTTCCCACTGATCTTGAGTAATGCCGGGGGAGGGTTAGCCACCACCCGGGCGATTACCGATAACTTATTTCGCTACCTGATACTGGATAAAACCTTTGTGCGACGGATGTTGGAAGGGCCAGCGTTTGAACCATTTATTGATGCGATCGCACGCCAGTTTTCATCCTTCTGCCGGGGGATTATTCTGGATGGCATTGATAATGTTGAATCTCGTAACCGTGTCCCTGCCCGGGGCGTGGCAGCATTACGAGGTAATTACTGGCCACCCCTCAGCCCCGATGCGCTGATATCGTTAGTGAACGAGTTCGAATAAATAACCCTGAGGTCATTCTGTGTTAGCTACTGCTGCTTGCGATTACACTGTAAGCAGGAGGATCCATGAATCAGACACCCGTATTTTCAAATAGCTGGCACGATCGCTTGCCTGGCTTTTACACCACACTGTCTCCCACGCCGTTATCCGCCGCACGTTTGCGTTGGCACAACGTCGGGTTGGCACAAACGCTTGGCCTGGATCAACGCCTATTTCAACCAACTGGCGGGGCCGGTGTTTGGGGTGGAGAATCCCAGCTACCCGGGATGCAACCCCTGGCGCAGGTTTACAGCGGCCACCAGTTTGGCGTCTGGGCCGGGCAGCTGGGTGATGGCCGGGGTATTTTGCTGGGTGAACAGCTGCTGAGTGATGGCCGCCAATTTGACTGGCACCTTAAAGGGGCTGGGCTAACGCCATACTCGCGCATGGGTGATGGCCGGGCGGTGTTACGTTCCACCCTGCGGGAAGCTTTAGCCAGCGAAGCCATGCACGGCCTGGGTATCCCCACTACTCGGGCATTAGCGCTGGTCACCAGCGACACCCCGGTTTGGCGGGAAACAGTAGAGCGCGGGGCGATGCTGATGCGCATCAGCGAAAGCCACCTGCGTTTCGGCCATTTCGAACATTTTTACTACCGCCGTGAGCCGGACAAAGTCCAGCAGCTGGCGGATTACGCCATCAGCCGTCACTGGCCGGAGCTGTCTGCGGAGGCGGATAACTATGTGCTGTGGTTCAGGGATATCGTCGCCCGCACCGCCCGCCTGATTGCCCGCTGGCAAACCGTTGGCTTTGCCCATGGGGTGATGAATACTGACAACATGTCTTTGCTGGGCCTGACGCTGGATTACGGCCCCTACGGTTTTATGGATGACTACCAGCCCGAGCTAATCTGTAACCACACCGACCATCAAGGCCGTTACGCTTTTGATAATCAGCCTGCCGTGGGGTTGTGGAACCTCCAGCGCCTGGCCCAAAGCCTGTCGCCGTTTATTTCGCTAGAGAGCCTGAATCAGGGGCTGGAGCTGTATCAGCCGGTGATGATGGCGGAATATGGCCGCCTGATGCGCGCCAAACTGGGTCTGTTTACTGAGCAGCAGGGTGATAATGCGCTGTTAGTAGAACTGTTTGCCCTGATGGAGCGGGAGGGGAGTGACCATACCCGAACTTGGCGGATGCTCGGGGCCACCGAACAATCCAGCCCGGATTCGCCGCTGCGGGACCACTTTATTGACAGGGCGGCATTTGATAACTGGTTTGGCCGCTACCGCACCCGGATCCAGGATGAGCAGATTGATGATGCCACCCGCCAGGGGGCAATGAATGCGGCTAATCCGGCGGTGGTGCTGCGTAATTGGCTAGCCCAACGGGCCATTGAACAGGCCGAGGCTGGCGATTTTGCCGAGTTTGAACGCCTGATGGCGGCGCTGAAGCAGCCCTTTGCCGATCGCGATGATGATTATGCCAGCCGCCCGCCTGAATGGGGCAAGCGGCTGGAAGTGAGCTGCTCCAGCTAACGGCGCAGCAAAACCTGAGGAACGGTACATTCCGGATGGGGATGCACCACTAAATCAGCCTGATACCAGTGGCTCAATGTGGGGGCATCCAGCACCGACGCCGGTGGGCCGCTGGCCACCAGTACCCCCTGGTGCATCAGCATGATGCGATCCGCCCACAGGGAGGCCAGGTTGAGATCGTGCAATACCACGCAAACGTGGAGCTGGCCCGGCTGTACCAGGCGCTTTAACAGACTGAGTACCTGCTGCTGATGGTGAAGATCCAGTGCCGATGTTGGTTCATCAAGAAACAACCAGCCTTTCGGGCCGTCCTCATGCCAAAGCTGGGCCAGCGCCCGCGCCAGCTGAACCCGCTGTTGTTCGCCACCGGAAAGCTGATGGTAGCGGCGGCCCTGTAACCCTTCACAGCCCGCCAGCGCCATGACGCTGTTGACCACTGGATCAGGCTGATGCCCCTGCCAGGGCGCGCGGCCCATTGCCACCACGTCCTCCACCGGCCAACCATGGGGCAATGCCGCCTGTTGGCGCATCACCGCCCGCTGGCGGGCCAGGGCTGTCACCGGCCATTCCGCCAACGGCTTACCATTCAGCAGGATCTGCCCGGCACTCGGGCAGCTGTAGCCGGTGAGTAAGCGCAGCAGGGTGGACTTCCCAGCGCCATTTGGGCCAATCAGGGCCACCATCTCGCCGGGGAGTAAGGTAAAGCTTATCCCGTCGATCAAATGACGTTTACCTTGCCAATAGCTCAGGCTCTCTACAACCAGTGAATTATCCATGACGCCCCCGACGTTGGCGGTAAATTAACCACAGAAACCAGGGGCCACCCAACAGACTGGTAATTAACCCCACCGGCATTTCCGCCGGGGCCACCAGGGTACGGGCCACCGTATCAGCCAGCACCAGCAGGGATGCCCCGGCGAGGATTGAACCAGGCACCAGCCAACGGTGATCGGGGCCAAGCCACAGGCGCAGCAAATGGGGCACCACCAGCCCGACAAAACCAATCACCCCGCTGATGGCCACCGCCGCCGCCACCACCAGCGCGCTGCAAACCAGCAGCTGGCGGCGCACCTGGGCCACATTCACCCCCAGGTAGTGGGCTTCTTCATCCCCTAATGCCAGCAGATTGAGGCTGCGGCTTAAGCGGCATTGCCAGAACATGGTGGGCAACATCAAGCTGGTACAAGCCAGCAGGGTTGACCATTGGGCCTGCCCCAGGCTGCCCATCCCCCACAAGGAAAGCTGCCGCAACTGCTGATCGTTACTCAGCCACGACATTACCCCCAGCAGCGCACCGCCAATGGCATTGATGGCGATCCCTACCAGCAGCAGGGTGGAGAGATCCTGGCTACGTTGATGGCACAGGCTAAAGATCAGCAGCGTTACCGCCAGACTCCCGCCAAAGGCCGCTAGCGTAGGGGTGTAGATCATCACCGCCGCCGGTAATCCCAACGGAATTAACAGTGAAAACCCAACCCCCAGCGCCGCCCCGCTACTGATCCCCAATAAGCCAGGGTCAGCCAGCGGGTTGCGAAACAACCCCTGCATCACGCAGCCTGCCAGCGCCAGACCACCGCCCACCAGTACTGCAAGCAGTACCCGAGGTAGCCGGATATGCCACCAGATTTGGCTCATGCCATCGGCGGCATTGTTCCACAGTGCTGCCAGGGGGATGGCGATGGCCCCCTGGCTAGTGGCCGCCAGGGACAACACGGGTAACAATAGGCCTAGTAAGGTCAGGGCCGATGCCGGGCGGGCTTTCCCGGTCAAGGTTGCCCCTCTGCGGCCTGGCGTAATGCTGCCACCGCATGGGGGGTTCTCAGGCCAAAGCCCAGTAGCGCCATCTCATCCACCGCCAGCAGCTTATGGTTACGGCCCGCCGGGGTCATCGCCAGACCGGGCAGCTTCCATAACGCTGCTTCACCACCTAGAGCGGCTAACCCATCCTGGCTAATCACCACCATATCCGGTTGGCTGGCAATCACCCCTTCCTGGGATAACGGCTGATAGCGGCTAAACCCCTGCATCGCATTGGTTAGGCCCGCCGCACGGATCGCCGCATCGGCAGCGGTATCCTGGCCGGCGGCCAGGGCCGACATCCCGCTGTGGTTGAGGATATACAGCACTTTTACTGGCAGCTTAGCGGTGGGTAACGCGGCGATCTGCCGCTGTGCGGATTGCGCCAGTTTCTGCCCTTCGGCGGTTTTCCCTAAGGCCGCAGCCACCGCATTGATCTTGACGGGCAGAGCGGCGAGGCTATTGTCCACCGGAATGGTGACTACCTTCACGCCGCTGTCCTGCACCTGTTTCAGCGCCAATGAGGGCTGAGCGGCGGCGCTGGCCAGCACCAGATCCGGCGTCATCGCCAGTATCCCTTCAGGATTGAGCTGGCGCAGGTAGCCCACATCGGGCAATTGGGTGATGGCCGCAGGGGAGAGGCTGGTGCTATCCCTGGCAACCAGTGTTTTGCCGCCGCTGAGTTGCCAGGCAATTTCACTAATGTCCCCACCCAGGCTTACCACCCGCTCCGGGGCTGCCAGGGCGGCCAGCGGCAGGGCAATCAGGCTCAGAAGCCAGCGTTTCATGCGGCGTCCTCCTGGTTGATCAAAGATTCAACCTGCTGACGCCACTGGGTTTGCTCCGGCTGGCCTTCGCTACGCTGGCCGTAAAGTTGAGCGATTTGGGTGCCATCTTCGGCAAACAGTTCCAGGCTGGTGACATGGCCGTCGGCTGTTGGTTTGCGGGTGATCCAGGTTTCAGCAATATGGTTTTCTTGCAGATGCAGGGTAAAGGCTGGATTGAAAATATTGATCCAGTTTTCCATTGGCGTCAGTTTCTCGACGGCACCGCTGAAGATCTGTACCGCCCCACGGTTGCCCACGAAGATCATAATGGCATTGCCATCCTGATGGGCGAGATCCAACAGCTGGCTCAGGGCCTGATTATCCACCTGGCAAGCCAGATCCGGGCTAACCAGGCGGAAAGCCTGCTGGCGGCTGAGGTTATGGCGTTTCAGCAGGCCAAAGAACTGGTGCACATCGGTCATGGCACGCCACTCTTGCTCCACCACTTCAGCATCGGCCAGTAGGTCGTGGCTGACAGCCACTGGCTTAGTTAGCACCAGCGCCGGGTTATCGGCATAAATGTATTGGGTGAGGAAATCCCCCCAGGCCTGCATATTGGTGTTATCTGTGGTGTAAACCTTGAGGATGGCATTCCCCTGATGGTCGAAGAACTGGATGCTCTGGCGTTCTCCACGGGCTGTGGATTCACGCAGATGGAAGGCGCAGTTCCACTGTTGCGGGAATAAACGCAGATCCAGTGCGCCAGGATTAAGCACGATCCCGGCGTGGTTACCCAGGTGCAGGTTGGTAAATTCCCCTACCTGCTCATGGACGCTGTACTCGTTGCGGCAGATGGATTTGATTTCACCGATGGATTCCAGGGAGGCGAGGATCTTGCCCGTGTCGCCATGCAAGCGCCAGGCGTCATGGCCAACCCGGGCGTGGGCCAGCTCAGCTTCACTGATACTCATCAGTGCCGCCAGGTCGCGGGCGTACTTTTTCGGGTGCGATGCTTTCATTTCAAGCCAGATGTTGCAGGTGGTATTCACAAACGTTTCTCCATTGTTAGCCCCCTTCCTGGGGGCATTATTATTACCATTGGTAGCTAACAAAGACTTTGCCGTTGCGGCCATGCTGCGGGATACCCTGCGGTGACCAATATTCTTTATCAGAGGCATTCCCCAGCACCAGGGAAGTGGTAAAACCTTTAAGGGACTACTGGCCGTTATAAACGACGTCCAGCCGGTCGCCGTCATTCAATAAGGTTTTATTGTCGATCTGATGAACTTCATTGGGATGAACGCAGGGTGCGGCGTGGTTGCCACGGGGTCAGCGTGTTGTCCATAGTGGTAAATGGTTATTAAGTCAACAATGATAATCATTATCATGTAACTGGAGGTTGCCATCAACACTTACTTGTGACTTGGATGTAAAAAACCCCGGCGAATGCCGGGGCGGGGGGGAGATTAGAATCGGGTGTCTACGGCCTCTGCTAACATCGCCAGCAGGGTTTCACTATCTTCCCAGTTCAGACAAGGGTCAGTAATGGATTGACCATAAACCAACGGTTGGCCGCTAACAATCTTCTGCGTCCCTTCCTTAAGGAAGCTTTCAGCCATGATCCCGGCAATGGTCTTAGAGCCATTTTTGATCTGCTGGCACACGTCGGTACACACATCCAACTGGCGGCGGTGCTGCTTCTGGCAGTTACCGTGGCTGAAGTCGATCACCAATTGCTCCGGCAAATCCAACTCATGCAAGGCTTCGCGGGCCATGGCGATGTCCTGGGCGTGATAATTTGGCACTTTGCCGCCACGCATGATGATATGGCCGTAAGGGTTGCCACTGGTTTGGTAGATGGTCATCTGCCCATGTTTGTCCGGAGAGAGGAACATATGGCTGGCCCGTGCGGCGCGGATGGCGTCAATGGCAATGCGGGTGTTACCGTCAGTGCCGTTTTTAAAGCCGACGGGGCAAGAGAGTGCCGAGGCCATCTCACGGTGGATCTGGCTTTCGGTGGTGCGGGCACCAATGGCCCCCCAGCTTATCAGGTCAGCAATATACTGGCCGATCACCATATCGAGGAATTCAGTGGCCGTGGGCACCCCCAGCTTGTTCACCTGGAGCAGCAGTTTGCGGGCCTGTTCGATACCGTGATTTACCCGGTAGCTACCGTTGAGGTCTGGGTCTGAAATCAGCCCCTTCCAGCCCACCACGGTGCGCGGTTTTTCGAAGTAAGTCCGCATCACGATTTCCAGGCGGTCTTGGTACTTCTCACGCATGGCCTGAATATGGCGAGCGTAATCCGTTGCGGCGTCTAAATCGTGGATCGAGCAAGGGCCGATAATCACCAAAAGGCGGTTATCCTCGCTATTGAGTATTTTTTCAATGCGGCGACGGGAGGCGGTCACGTGGCTGGCGACGTCGGCGCCAATCGGGTGGCGTAACGCCAGTTCAGCGGGCGTTACCAGACTATCGATGCGCGCCGTCCGCAGTTCATCAGTTTTGTTCATCAGGTGTCTCAGAATGTGGTTGCTTCTCATCGGTAGAGATACCGGGAAGTGATGGCTGTCACGATAAACCAATCCGTGCCAATTTCAAGTTACCGGAAAGATTCATCTACCGAATGAGCGGCACCTTACCATATCAACCAGTATTTGTGTACTAGCATATTAGTACATTCTTCGATTAAGCCCTTTGATATCCATAATCTTGGTAGCGATCTCTTCTACCGAGAAGTTAGTACTGTTGAGGTAGCTGATTTTGTTTTTACGATACAGGGCTTCTACTTCAGCCACTTCCAGGCGGCACTGGCGCATGGAGGCATAGCGGCTGTTTTCCCGGCGCTCCTCGCGGATTGCCGCCAGCCGCTCAGGGTTGATCGTCAGGCCGAACAGCTTGTGGCTAAGAGGTTTAAGTACCGCCGGAAGCTGGATGTTGTCCATATCATCGGCAATAAAAGGGTAGTTAGCGGCGCGGATACCAAATTGCATCGCCAGGTAGAGGCTGGTGGGGGTTTTACCGCAACGGGATACGCCCAGCAGAATAATCTGGGCCTGATCGAGATTGCGCATCGAGATCCCATCATCATGGGCCAGGGTGTAATCAATGGCGGCGATGCGGGCATCGTACTTATTCAGGTTACCAGGGTTTAATCCGTGGGTTCGGTGGGCAATGGGCGAAGGATCCAACTTAAGTTCTTGTTGCAGCGGGGCAACCAGCGCCTGGACGATATCCTGACAAAACCCCTGACTTTGCACGATGATGTCGCGGATTTGCGGCAATACGATGGAGTAGAACACCAACGGGCGTTGACCGGTTTGCTGGAAAATAGCATCAATTTGTTCTTTCACGGCCTTAGCCCGGGTTTCATTTTCCACAAAGGGCAGGGTGATGCTGTTGATGCTCACCGGGAACTGGGACATCACCGCATGTCCCAGCACTTCAGCGGTGATGGCGGTGCCATCGGAGATATAAAACACGTGGCGGTCGACGTTATTTTCCATAGGGTTACCTGTGATTTTTTACCTTTTATGGATTAAGCATAAATTAAAATATTTCCCGCCGTCTTGTTTTATCAACGATTCTTGATAGGTTTATATCATTCGCCCCCGGAATTAATTATAAGAATTAACGTGGTAAGTATCTGCATCAGCGATTGTGCTGCTAATCAATAGCTTATATGGCATTCCGGCTAATCCGAAAAAACGTATTTTTTATTTTGCTTGAACGATTCACCGTTTTTATCCCAACGGTAAATATGGCAGGCTAAAAAGGAAGTCCGTTAAAAGCTGTACCCCTTCAATTATCATAAAAGGATTGTTTCGATGTCCAACAATGGCTCGTCACCGCTGGTGCTTTGGTATA
>CBIFWW010000118.1:0-10626 GCA_966186435.1 uncultured Enterobacteriaceae bacterium | reverse complement strand
AGCGCTCAACGTAGGTCAGCACGTCGCACAGCACCAGACGGCCTTCGGCGTCGGTGTTCAGCACCTCAACGGTCTGCCCGGACATGGTGGTCAGGACGTCGCCCGGACGATACGCGCGACCGCCAGGCATGTTTTCGCAGCCCGCCAGGACGCCGATCACGTTGATGGGCAACTGAAGCTCCGCGACCATGCGCATTACGCCGTAAACCGCCGCCGCGCCGCACATGTCGTATTTCATCTCGTCCATGCCTTCGGCAGGCTTGATGGAGATACCGCCGGAGTCAAAGGTCAGCCCTTTACCCACCAGCACAATCGGGCGCGCATCGGCACTGTGATTGCCTTTGTACTCAATCACCGACATCAGGGATTCGTTTTGCGAGCCAGCGCCCACCGCCAGGTAGGAGTGCATCCCCAGCTCTTTCATCTGCTGCTCGCCAATCACGCGGGTAACCACGTTGTTGCTGTAAGCATCGGCCAGTTGACGGGCTTGAGAAGCCAGATAAGCGGCGTTGCAGATGTTCGGCGGCATGTTGCCTAAGTCTTTGGCTGCCTTGACACCGGCGGAAATCGCCAGGCCATGCTGGATAGCGCGCTCACCGCTGGTTAATTCACGGCGGGTTGGCACATTAAAGACCATTTTGCGCAGCGGGCGGCGCGGTTCGCTTTTGTTGGTTTTCAGCTGGTCGAAGCTGTAGAGGGTTTCTTTGGCTGTTTCTACCGCCTGGCGAACTTTCCAGTAGGTATTGCGGCCTTTAACGTGCAGCTCCGTTAAAAAGCATACCGCTTCCATCGAGCCAGTATCATTCAGGGTGTTGATGGTTTTTTGGATAACCTGCTTATATTGGCGCTCATCCAGCTCGCGCTCCTTGCCACAGCCAATCAGCAATATACGCTCAGAAAGGACGTTGGGAACGTGGTGTAATAACAAGGTCTGGCCGGGTTTACCTTCAAGTTCTCCACGGCGCAGCAGCGCGCTGATATAACCGTCGCTAATTTTATCCAGCTGTTCGGCAATCGGGGAAAGGCGACGTGGCTCAAAGACGCCAACCACGATACACGCACTCCGCTGTTTCTCGGGGCTACCACTTTTTACACTGAACTCCATCCACTACGCTCCTGAATCTTAAAGACAACAGCGGATGGTATGGATAGAATTGCAAGCTTTCGTAACTCATTTCCGCTGTTGTGATGACTTCGTGTTAATCTTAACGAATGTTTTATACGGTTTCGGTTCGTCATTGCGCATTCTTGGCCGAAAAACCGCTAGGTGTTTTAATCTTAGCGACCTTTTAAAGACCCAAGAGAATAAATGACGATTAAGCCATGAAACAAGCAATTTTCCTGCAAAAAGACTCGTTTTCACAGGCGTATTTAATGTGATAATCATAAGATATCTCGTCCGGGAGACGCTCAAAAGCCAGCTGGCTATACTTTTCATCCTGCTGTTGATCTTTTTTTGTCAAAAGCTGGTGAAGATTTTGGGCGCTGCAGTTGATGGTGAAATTCCCACCAATCTAGTCCTGTCCCTGTTAGGGCTGGGGCTGCCTGAAATGCTACAACTTATCCTGCCGCTTAGCCTGTTTATGGGGCTATTGATGACTTTCGGTAAGTTGTATACCGAAAGTGAAATTACCGTGATGCATGCCTGCGGCCTGAGCCGTGCGGTGTTGGTCAAAGCGGCGATGATCCTGACGCTCTTCACCGGGGTGTTGGCGGCGGTCAATGTGATGTGGGCCGGGCCGTGGTCTTCACGCCACCAGGATGAAGTGTTGGCGGAAGCCAAAGCCAACCCCGGCATGGCGGCACTGGCCCAGGGCCAGTTCCAGCAATCCACCGACGGTGGGGCCGTGCTGTTTATCGAAAGCGTAGAAGGCAGCAAATTTAAGGATGTATTCCTGGCCCAACTGCGGCCAAAAGGCAATGCGCGCCCTTCAGTGGTGTTGGCGGATTCCGGGCAGCTGTCGCAACGTAAAGACGGCGCTCAGATCATTACCCTTGATAAAGGCACCCGCTTCGAAGGCACCGCATTGCTGCGGGACTTCCGCATTACTGACTTCCAGAACTACAAAGCAATTGTCGGCCATCAGGCGGTATCACTTGACTCAAGTGATACCGAGCAGATGAACATGCGCACCCTGTGGAATACCGATAACGACAAGGCCCGGGCTGAGCTGCACTGGCGCTTCACCCTGGTGTTAGCGGTAGCCATCATGGCGTTGATGGTGGTTCCGTTGAGCGTGGTTAACCCGCGCCAGGGTCGGGTACTATCCATGTTGCCTGCTATCCTGCTGTATCTGGTGTTCTTCCTGTTGCAAACTTCTATTCGCTCCAACGGTGGTAAAGGCAAGCTGGACCCAATGATTTGGATGTGGGCGGTGAATGTAGTGTATCTCGGCCTGGCGATATTACTGAACCTGTGGGATACGGTGCCGATGCGGAGGCTGCGCTCGCGCTTTCTCCATAGAGGAGCAATAGCATGATTGGTTTTGGCGTATTAGACCGTTATATCGGTAAAACCATTTTTAACACCATTATGATGACCCTGTTCATGCTGGTGTCGCTCTCCGGCATTATCAAATTTGTCGATCAGCTGAAGAAAGCCGGGCAGGGGGCGTACACCGCCACCGGGGCCGGGATGTACACCCTGCTGAGTGTGCCTAAAGATATTCAGATCTTCTTCCCGATGGCGGCCCTGCTGGGTGCGCTGCTGGGGCTGGGGATGCTGGCCCAGCGCTCTGAGCTGGTGGTGATGCAGGCTTCTGGCTATACCCGTATGCAGGTAGCGGCGTCAGTAATGAAGACCGCTATCCCGCTGGTGTTGCTCACCATGGCGATTGGTGAATGGGTGGCCCCTCAGGGTGAACAGATGGCCCGTAACTACCGCGCTCAGGCGATGTACGGTGGCTCTTTGCTCTCTACCCAACAGGGTCTGTGGGCGAAGGACGGCCATGACTTCGTGTATATCGAACATGTACGCGACGATAGTGAGCTGGACGGTATCAGTATCTACAGCTTCACCAAAGACCGTCGTCTGGAAAAAGTGCGCTACGCCGCCACTGCCAAGTACGATAGCAAAGAGAAGCTGTGGCATTTGGCTCAGGTGGATGAATCTGACCTGAAGAACCCGAAATGGATCGACGGCTCCCAGATGGTGAGTGGCACCTGGAAGACTAACCTCACCCCGGACAAACTGGGCGTGGTGGCGTTAGATCCCGATGCCTTGTCCATTAGCGGCCTGCACAACTACGTGAAATACCTTAAGGCCAGTGGCCAGGACCCGGGCCGCTACCAGCTGAATATGTGGAGTAAAATCTTCCAGCCGATTTCCGTGGCAGTAATGATGCTGATGGCGCTGTCGTTTATCTTTGGGCCATTGCGTAGTGTTGCGATGGGCGTGCGGGTGGTGACGGGGATTAGCTTCGGCTTCGTGTTCTATGTGCTGGACCAGATCTTCGGGCCACTCAGCCTGGTGTATAACATCCCGCCTATACTCGGCGCCCTGTTACCCAGCGCCACCTTCTTGCTGATCAGCCTGTGGCTGTTGGTCAAAAAATCCTGACCTTCAGGCCGAAAAACAAAAACCCGCTACGGCGGGTTGTTTAATGGCTGCGATGGGGGCATTAACATCCACAGGCCGGGCTGCCCCGGCCAGACTCAACCTTAGCGGCGGCGGCCACCTAGCAGGCTACCTAATACCCCACGGATAATTTGGTTGGTCACCTGGCGGGCGGCGCTTTTCGCCATGGTTTGCACTACGCCATCATGCTTGCCACCACGCGGGCCGGTGGTGCCAAATAGGATATCTTTCAGGCCGCCGAGGATACCGTTATCGACCGCCACATCGTTGCCTTTGGCTGCGGGCGCATCCTGATGTTCACCAGAGGCCTGCACCCCTTTTTGCAGGCGCTCGTAGGCGGATTCCCGATCTACCGCTTCTTCATACTTGCCATAGACCTGGGAGTTATTGATCAACGCATTGCGTTCGTCGTCGGTGACTGGCCCCATGCGCGAGCAAGGGGCAATCACCATGGCGCGCTCTACCACCGTTGGGCTGCCTTTCTCATCGAGGAAAGAGATTAATGCCTCCCCGGTGCCCAGGGCCTGGATGGCTTCTTCGGTATCGAAAGCCGGGTTGGCACGCATAGTCTGGGCGGCGGTTTTCACTGCTTTTTGGTCTTTAGGGGTGAAGGCGCGCAGGGCGTGCTGCACCCGGTTACCCAACTGGCCCAGCACGTTATCCGGGATATCTGACGGGCTTTGGGTCACAAACCATACCCCCACGCCTTTAGAACGGATCAGGCGAATTACCTGCTCGATTTTATCCAGTAGCACCTGGGGCGCATCGCTAAACAGCAGGTGGGCCTCATCAAAGAAGAACACCATTTTTGGCTTATCCAGATCGCCCACTTCCGGCAGGCGCTCGTAGAGTTCAGACAGCAGCCACAGCAGGCTGGTGGCGTACAGCTTCGGCTGCTGGTAGAGCTTCTCCGCACTCAGGATGCTGATAATCCCGGCCCCGTTTGGCCCGATACGCATTAAGTCCTGGATATCTAACATCGGTTCACCAAAGAAGTGCTCCGCGCCCTGTTGCTCCAGGGTCAACAGCCCGCGCTGGATGGCCCCAATGGAGGCGCTGCTGATATTACCGTACTGGTTTTGGAAGGATTTGGCGTTATCCCCCACGTATTGGGTGATGGCCCGCAGATCGTTGAAATCCAGCAGCAACAGCCCCTGGTCATCGGCTACGCGGAAGATGATTTGCAACACCCCGCTTTGCACGTCATTCAGGCTCAGTAAGCGCCCCAACAGCAGGGGGCCGAGATCGGAAACCGTGGCTCGCACCGGGTGGCCTTTATCACCGAAAATATCCCACACCGTGACTGGGTTAGCATGGGGCGCCCAGTCAGTCATGCCGATACTTTTAAGCCGGGTGAGCAACTTTTCTGATTCCTGCCCCTGGGCAGCCACCCCGCTTAGGTCACCCTTCACATCAGCCATAAATACCGGTACGCCGATTTCCGACAGCGACTCAGCAATTTTTTGCAGGGTGACGGTTTTACCTGTCCCGGTGGCGCCAGTAATTAAGCCATGGCGGTTTACCATACGTGGCAGAAGGTTAAGTTGGATGTCCGTTGTGCGGGCAATAAGCAGTGGCGAAGTCATGGTGCCGTCCTTTCGGGGAATTTTCTAACGTAATGTTAAAAAGCATAGCCGCCTTTGGCCCCGTAGGGATCCAGGTAATTCCGGATTTTGCGCCAGAGGCCGCACCAGGGTCTATGCTTTTGATACGTTTTGCAGAAATTCAGGAAACCATGTCCAGATTCTTCTTCAACGATCGAAAAAAACTGATCGATGACGCTATCGAAGGTGCCATTATTTGTTCCCCTCACCGCAACCTTACCTTGCTTGATGTCGACCCCGCCATACGGGTGGTTATGCGTAGCGACTGGAATAAAAGCAAAGTGGCGGTGGTTTCCGGTGGTGGCTCCGGCCATGAACCGGCCCACGTGGGGTTTGTCGGCAAAGGGATGCTGACGGCGGCGGTGTGCGGGGATTTGTTTGCCTCCCCCAGTGTGGATGCAGTGCTCAATGCCATCATGGCGGTGACCGGCGATCGCGGCTGCCTATTGATCGTTAAAAACTACACCGGCGACCGGCTTAACTTCGGCCTGGCGGCGGAAAAAGCCCGGCGCTATGGCCTGAAGGTGGAGATGGTCATCGTGGCTGATGACATCAGCCTGCCGGACAACAAACACCCGCGCGGTATCGCCGGGACGGCGCTAGTGCATAAAGTAGCGGGCTTTGCCGCTGAACAGGGCAAAGCGCTGGCGGACGTGCGCGAGCTGGCCCAGCAGGCCTGTGAAAGCATCTACACCCTCGGGGTGGCGATGGAAACCTGTAACCTGCCGGGGGCCGAGGAGCACGAAGCCCGCATCAAGCCCGGCCATGTGGAGCTGGGGCTGGGCATCCACGGCGAGCCGGGGGCCTACACTCTGAAGAGCCATAACAGCAAAAAGATTGTTGAGGCGATGGCGAAACAGCTGCGGCTGATGACCGGGGAAAAAGCCCGGCTGGGGATACTGATTAACAATCTGGGGGGCACCTCGGAATTGGAGATGGGTATTGTCGCCAAAGATCTGGCCCACAGTGAAATCAGCGAACAAATAGATTTCCTGATTGGCCCGGCGCCGTTGGTGAGTTCCCTGGATATGAAAGGCTTCTCATTGACGGCTATCGTGCTTAACGATGCCATCACCAAGGCGCTCCAGGCTGAGGTGGTGAGCCTGGGCTGGCGGCCAATGGTGGTCTTCGCCCCGATGCTACGCATGAAACAGCGTAAGGTGCACGATAGCGTGGATGCCAAGGCTTCCGATAACCCCCATGCAAAAGCCCTGATAGAAGCAGGCACCCAGGCGTTGATCCATCTGGAGAGTAAACTCAACGCCCTGGATGCCAAAGTGGGTGATGGCGACACCGGTACCACCTTCTCTAACGGCGCCCGGGATATTGCCGACCAACTGAAGCAGGGCAAATTGCCGCTGAATGAGCCGGTGGCGCTGATGGCGGTGATTGGCGAGCGGCTGGCGACGGTGATGGGTGGCTCCAGCGGGGTATTAATGTCAATCTTCTTCACCGCTGCCAGCCAGCAAATGGCGGAGGGCAAAGCGCTGCCGCTGGCGCTGATGGCGGGGCTGAACCAGATGAAACGCTACGGGGGGGCCAGACTGGGGGATCGCACCTTGATTGATGCCTTGCAACCGGCGCTGGAGCACTTTACCGGCAAAAACCTCAAGACGGTGGCCAAAGCGGCACAGAAGGGGGCCGACGAAACGGCCAATATCACCAAAGCCGGGGCCGGGCGCTCGTCCTATGTGAATGAGGCCCACCTGCAAGGGGTGAAAGACCCGGGGGCGGTGGCGGTTGCGGCGGTATTTGCCGCGCTGGCAAGCAAGTAAAAAACGGCGGATTACTCCGCCGTTTTCACATCAGAAATCGGCTTTCAACACTGCGCGGTAACGGGCTTTGCCGTTGCGCACGTGCTGGATAGCCTCATTGATTTGTGACATCGGGAACATCTCAATCTGCGGTTCAACCTTGGCGCGGGCGGTGAATTTCACCAGCTTACGTAGCTCGAACGGCGTACCGGTGGCTGAACCTGAAATGCTGCGGTCCCCGCCAATCAGGGTGAAAGCCTGCACTTCGAACGGCTTCATCACCGCACCCACGGTGTGGAAGCTCCCGCCGTGGGCCAGGGCTTTAAAGTACGGCTGCCAGTTGAGATCCACCGCCACGGTGTTGATGATCAAATCAAACTGACCGGCCAGAGCGGTTAAGGCTTTAGGATCGCGGCTGTTCACCACGTTATCAGCGCCAAAACCACGGACTTCCTGCTCTTTTGATGGGTTAGAGCTAAAGGCAGTGACTTCACAGCCCATGGCATGCAGCAGCTTGATCGCGATATGGCCCAAGCCACCAATACCGATCACCCCCACTCGGCTAGTGGCGGTGATGTTATGCATCAGCAGGGGTTTGAATACGGTGATACCGCCACATAGCAGCGGCCCGGCGGACTCAAGGTTGATGCTGTCCGGCATCGGGATCACCCATTGCCAATCGGCGCGGATCTTCTGGGCGAAGCCGCCGTGGTTGGCGATGGTGGAAGTCGTGCCTTCCAGACAGTTGATGTGATCGCCATTGATGCAGGCATCACAGTGGCCGCAGCTGCGCGCCGTCCAGCCAATCCCCACCTTCTGTCCGATCTTCAGGCCCTTGCTTTGCGCCGCACTGCCCAGCGCCGTGACATGGCCGATAACTTCGTGGCCCGCCACCAGTGGGTAGCTGGACATCCCCCATTCGTTATCAATCATCGAGAGATCCGAGTGACAGATACCGCAGTAATCCACGGTCACTTCTACGTCTTCGGCTCGCAGTTCACCGGCCTCGATATCCACCAGATCCAGCGTGGAACCCGCCTGGGATGCGGCATAACTTTTAATGGTGCTCATGGCTAGATCCTGTAGTGACGTACCTGACTTGAAAGTGTATAGCATCCATTTATGGGATGCCTGTGGAAGGGAATACAAGAAGTCAGCTGACCATCTTATCAGCGTTCTAAGTGCGCTGAGCATAACGAGAGTCTATATGGCTATTACAAAGCGGATCAGGCGCTATAAAGAAACTCATGGCAAAACAGATAAGTAAGTGTGTTGATGTTAATTTAAGCATTTAGCATAGAGACATGATACTAGCCCTTGCATACATCGGTATGACAGGTATAATCGCAGCGTTTTCCGTATCCCTTCAGTGCCGAAGTGGCGAAATCGGTAGACGCAGTTGATTCAAAATCAACCGTAGAAATACGTGCCGGTTCGAGTCCGGCCTTCGGCACCATTAACACTTCTTCTGACGTTTTTTGAAGTCTACTTATCCAGAAAAAATCCTTTAAAAAAAGCAAGTTACCTTATTTCTTGGTCTTTCCTGGTCTCTTGTGGTCTACCCTCTTTTGGGGGCATAATCGGGGGCATGTCAATTCGATCAGGATTTGTGCCCCCAAAATGAAACTCAACGCTCGCCAGATAGAGACCGCAAAGCCGAAAGAGAAAGCCTATAAAATGGCTGATGGAGGCGGCTTGTATCTTGAAGTCTCCCCTAAAGGTTCCAAGTACTGGCGTATGAAATATCGTCGCCCATCCGACAAAAAGGAAGATCGGCTCGCTTTTGGTGTATACCCGACGATCACTTTGGCTGAAGCTCGGGGTAAGCGTGATGCAGCAAAGAAATTGTTGTCTCAGGGCATTGACCCCAAAGCTGAGCAAAAGGGGGCACAAGCTGAAATTGAGGGGGCATATTTATTTGAAACTATCGCAAGGCAATGGCACGCAAGTAACCTAACTTGGAGCGAAGATCATTGCCGTCGCGTTCTGCTGACGCTTGAACAGTATATTTTCCCCTCGATAGGTCAAATTGATGCCAGAACGTTGAGAACCTGCCAGCTTCTTAATCCGATCAAAGCTGTCGATACGGCAGGTAAACATGATATTGCGCAGCGGCTCATGCAGCGCGTAACCGCAATTATGCGTTTCGGTGTGCAGAATGACCTTCTTGAATCAAATCCTGCCAGTGATATGGCTGGAGCGCTTTTAAGCGTTAAGGCGACCCATCACCCAGCGCTACCCCCAAAAAGAATCCCTGAGTTCCTTGAAAGACTATCACGCTATAAAGGGCGACTAATGACACGGCTTGCCGTTGAATTAACGCTACTGACATTTATTCGTTCAAGTGAGATGCGTTTTGCTCGCTGGAGTGAGGTTAACTTTGAACGAAGCGAGTGGACGATACCCGGAATTCGCACGCCTATTCCTGGCGTAAAACACTCTGAGCGTGGGATGAAGATGAAAACTGAACATATTGTTCCGCTTAGCAAACAGGCATTTGATATTTTTAAACGTTTACATGCATTGAGCGGTAAAGGCGAGGTTATATTTCCCAGCGATCATGATCCCAAAAAAGTAATGAGTGAAAATACAGTAAATAGCGCATTACGTGTAATGGGATATGATACGAAAACAGAAGTATGCGGGCATGGTTTTAGAACTATGGCGCGTGGTGCACTAAGTGAGTCGAAACTATGGAATGATGATGCCATTGAAAGACAGCTAAGCCACGTTGAACGAAAAAACGTGAAAGGTTCATATATGCATACTTCTGAATATCTTGAAGAAAGAAGATTAATGCTGCAATGGTGGGCTGATTACATTGATGCTAACAAGAATGGAGCTATCACACCTTATGATTTTGCGCGCGTTCACGTAAAATAGTTTTAATAATACCTTAAGTTTAAAATGCTGAATAGTTATGGGGGGATGATGGATAACGTGAATACAGACGATAAATATTTTTATTTTAAACGATTAACTTACCTTATGCCGCATGAAGTTGCATTGGTAATGTACGGATTCGACTATGATGTTAGCGAGAAGGATTTATCTTCTGAGCAGTTAAAAGATGTCCACAAGTTAAGGTCTGCTATAACAAGAAATATACAGCTATTTGACGAGTATAAAAACGCTAGTGCAAAAAAAAGAATAGAAGCCAATTTAGTATTAACTGCGGCATACATTTTTCAAAGGGAGGGTGTTGTGCCATTAGAGGTTAAGGAAAGAATAAATATCGCTGTGCAACAGGTAGTAAAAGATAAAGATTGGGCTAATGTGTTAATTACATTAGGTGGAAATGAGTTATATGAGGTTGGGAAAAGGCTTCGAAATAATGGCAGAGGACAATACCGTAAGGAGGATGAAGACAATAATAATTGGAAGTTGATTGCATTGTTAATAGAGTTATTGAGTAAATATGGAAAAGCAAGCTATACGGATTTAAGCGTGATCTACAATGACATTCTCTCATTATGCCAAGAACGTAACATATCCCTAGAGGGGATAAAACAAGCAACTTTTTATAAGAAAGTAAAAGTTGCGAGAGATATTATTAAGTATGGCAAATAAGTTATTTATTAGATTTATTGTTCCGTTCAATGCTTCTGCTTAGGTATAGGGAGCTATAAAGGGTGATAACGGGTGGTAAGGGGCTAATATAGCTACATTTAGCCTCAGTAAACCTCTATAA
>CBIFWW010000117.1:0-10635 GCA_966186435.1 uncultured Enterobacteriaceae bacterium | reverse complement strand
GGATAAACGATGCCCCGGCCATGAAGAGTGCGTCAATCGGGATTGCCATGGGCGGCGGCACAGACGTGGCGTTGGAGACTGCCGATGCCGCCCTGACCCACAACCGCCTGCTGGAGCTACCGGCGATGATCCGCCTGGCGCGGGCCACCCATGCCAATATCCGCCAGAACATTACCGTGGCGCTGGGGCTGAAAGCGATTTTCTTGGTGACGACGTTGCTAGGGGTGACGGGGTTGTGGATGGCGGTGCTGGCCGATACCGGGGCCACAGCGCTGGTGACCGCCAATGCCTTGCGCTTGCTGCGCAAAAAGTAACTACCAGCCTGGCGCATCCTGCGCCAGGCTGGTCAATGACCTTTTTTGATCAGGTACTGGTAGGGCAAGGTTTCCGTTTGTGAGGCCACAAGCTCGTGCTCCATAAAACGGCAGAACCCAGGGATATCACGGGTGGTGGCAGGATCATCTGCCACTATCAGCAGGGTGTCACCCACCGGCATATCGCGCACAGTCTTGCGCACCATCATTACTGGCTCCGGGCAGCGTAGGCCCAAAGCATCCAGGGTACGATCGGGGTTTTCAAACAGGTCGGTCATAACAGCCTCTGACGGGGGAAAAACCGCGCTAGTTTACCCCGGGTAATTTATCGTGCAAGGGACGTGAACGATTGCGCTAAAATTAACCGTTGCATCACGATGATGATGCCGTATCATGCTCGACGATTTTATTGGGTTCCCTCACCCCATTCACCAAAAAGGTCAAAATATGACGCATTTTTCTAAAGCCCAGCGCCGTTCCGCGCTGATTTGGCTGACTCTGTTTCATTTACTGGTGATCATTTCCAGTAACTATCTGGTACAACTCCCGGTGACGGTTTTTGGCTTTCACACCACTTGGGGTGCCTTTAGCTTTCCGTTTATCTTCCTGGCAACCGACTTAACCGTTCGGGTCTTTGGCGCGCCTCTAGCGCGGCGGATCATTTTCGCCGTGATGATCCCCGCGTTGATGGCATCCTATGTTATCTCAGCCCTGTTCTATATGGGTAAGTGGCAAGGCTTTGAGGCACTACTGCACTTTAACCTGTTTGTGGCCCGTATCGCCGCCGCCAGCTTTATGGCCTACGCGCTAGGGCAGATCCTCGACGTTCATGTGTTTAACCGCCTGCGCCGAAGCAGCCATTGGTGGCTGGCCCCGGTGGCCTCCACACTATTTGGTAACGTCAGCGATACCCTATCGTTCTTCTCCATTGCCTTCTGGCGCAGCCCGGATCCCTTTATGGCGACCCACTGGGTAGAAATTGCCATGGTGGATTACAGCTTCAAAGTATTGATAAGTATAATTTTCTTCTTACCAATGTATGGCGTATTATTGAATATGGTGTTGAAGCGGTTGGCAGATAAATCTGAAAACCCGGTGTTGCAGGCAGGTTAAGAGCAGCGCCAGAATCTTATGATAAGATGGCGGTATGGCCGGTATGGCCGCATAACGTAAAGGAATCAGTCAATGCGTAAGCTGGTAAAATATGTTGGGATTGGCCTGCTGGTGTGTGGCCTTGCAGCCTGTGACAATAATGACAGTAATACCCCCGTCGCCGGTGCTAATAGCAGCGAAGCTGCCGCCCCAATTTCACTACTGGACGGTAAGCTGACCTTCTCCCTACCGGGTGATATGTCTGACCAGAGCGGTAAACTGGGCACCCAGGCTAATAATATGCACGTTTATTCCGACCTGACCGGCCAGAAAGCGGTGATTGTTATTACCGGTGACAGCACCACTGAAGGGTTGGACGTTCTGGCAAAACGCCTGGAAGAGCAGCAGCGCAGCCGCGATCCGCAGCTCCAGGTTGTGACAAATAAGTCTATTGATATCAAGGGCCAGAAGGCTCAGCAGCTAGATACCATCATCTCTGCCAAGGGCCAGACATCGTACTCTTCCGTGGTACTGACCAAAGCCGATGACAAACTGATCACCCTGCAAATCACCCTGCCTGCCGATAACCAGCAGCAGGCGCAGACCGCCGCAGAAAATATCGTTAATACCATCGTTATCAAATAAGTTTCTCTACCCCGGCCCTGCCGGGGTAATTTTACTGCCCATTTTCAGACAGATAGCCACGCCCTCCGTTAACACAACCGCTACACTAGACGAATGTTAAAAAACGGAACTACTCCATGACCCAAAGCCAATTGCCTGAAAAGGCCGGGCTGCATATGCTTCAGAAAATGGCCGCTATGGTCATTATTCTTGCCGGTATACACGCTGCTGCCGATATTATCGTCCCGCTACTTTTAGCGGTATTCTTTGCCATCGTCCTTAACCCGTTAGTGACATGGTTTGTTCGCCGCCGGGTAAAACGTAATTTCGCTATCGGCATTGTGATTGTGGTGGTGCTGTTTACCCTGATGCTGTTGATTGGGGTACTGGCGGCGTCGATGAATGATTTTGTCGCCCTCATGCCCGACTACAATAAAATGCTCACCAAAAAGGTGCTGGAACTGGAACGCGCCATTCCATTTATGCACATGCACCTTTCGCCAGAACGCCTGCTACAGCGCATGGATTCCGAGCGCATGATGACCTTCGCCACCACCATGATGACCGAGCTTTCCGGGGCGATGGCCAATATCGTGGTGCTGGTAATGACGGTGATCTTTATGCTGTTTGAAGCCCGCCATCTGCCCTATAAACTGCGTTTTTCACTTGATAAACCCCAACTGCACATTGCCGGTTTGCACCGGGCATTAAAAGGCGTGAGCCACTATCTGGCGTTAAAAACGGTGATTAGCCTGGCGACGGGTATCGTGGTTTGGGCGGGGTTGTGGCTCCTGGGGGTGCAGTTTGCCCTGATGTGGGGAGTGCTGGCTTTCCTGCTGAATTACATTCCTAATATCGGCTCGGTTATCTCAGCCATTCCCCCCATGATCCAGGCGCTACTATTCAATGGCACCTATGAAGCGTTGATGGTTGGCGGGCTGTTCCTGGCGGTACATATGGTGCTGGGTAACATTTTGGAGCCGCGGATTATGGGCCACCGGCTGGGCATGTCCACCCTGGTGGTGTTCCTGTCATTGCTGTTCTGGGGATGGTTGTTAGGCCCAGTGGGGATGCTGCTTTCGGTGCCACTAACCAGCGTTTGTAAGATCTGGATGGAGACGACGCAAGGGGGCAGCAAACTGGCCATTCTGTTAGGGCCAGGGCGGCCGAAGAGCAAACTGCCTGGCTAACGCCTTTGTGCCGGGGGCAGGAAAATCACCAGCACCCCGGCCACAATCAACCCGACACCGATAAACGAGGCGGGGGACCACAGGCCCGCCGCCAACCACACCAGCACATAGCTCAAGCTGAGTAGTGCGTAAGCCTTGCCCAGCGGGATACGGTGCAGTGCCATGCTCCAGCACACCATCGAACAGCCATATCCCAGAATGCCCAGCCCCAGCCCTAATACCCCGGCCTTAAAACTAAACAACCAGGCCAGCAACACCGGAATATCCTGCCAGGGTGGCAGCTGTACCATGGCGTCTTTCATGACTAATTGCGCGATACTGACCAGTACTACGCTCGCCAGCGCCCAAAGATACCCCCTCATAAGCCCCCCGCCAGTACCGTTACCCCAGCGATAATCAGGCCCACGCCACACCAGTGGCGAGTGCCAACCGGCTCACCCCAAATCCAGTGGGCCGCCAGCGTCACCCAAATAAAGTTCAGGCTTAACATCGGATAGGCTATCCCTACCGGCACCTGCTGCAAAGCCATCAGCCACAGCAATAGCGCCAGCCCCATCGCCACCAACGCCAGCCCGATCCAGCGCAACATATGCTGCCCCCGGCTGCGGTGCCGTGGGGGCCGGGTGGCCTGTTTCTGGCACAGCTGGCTGGCGCAACTCAGCAAACTGGCCAGCAGGATCAGCAGACTATTCATGGTTGGGGCCGGTACTGAATCAATACAAAGCGCCCCTGCTGATAGAGGAAATCCGGGGCTGGAAAACCGTTGCTCTGCCAAGGGGCGCCCTTATTTAACAACAGCACAAGAGAAATCACCCCTTGCTGGCGGTGTTGAGCCAGCCAGGCCGGGAAGTCAGGGCTATCGACAAAGCGCCCGGCAGCATCAGGGTATTTCAGCCCATATTTCACTTCACCACGGCTATCGAACATATTGATATCTGAACGCTTAAGCTCCCAGGCCAGCCCCGCCGCCAACCCGACGCTGTTGCTGAAAATCAGCTTACTTTCCGCCAGATTTCCCCGCACGTTATCGATAAAGGGCTGAGGCTGTTTCGATTCCATCACTTGCCCTGGCACGGCGGCCCCCATCAGCAGCGCCAGCCCAAGGGGGCACAGCGCCGCCCAAGTCCAACGTGACGACGGGCCGCGCCAGCACAGATAGCCCACCACAGCCCAGGCCAGGAAAATCAGGGTGGCGCAGAAGATTTTAAACAATTCATGGGTGGCATAGACTGGGCGTTTAGCCAACCCCCATGGGGAGAGCACGGCCAACACCAGCACCACGCACAGGCTACCAAAAATAAGATTAATCAGGCCGTTGGCCTTAAGGGTGCGGGAATATCCCTTTGCCAAATCCACCCCGTTGCGGGCCATCAAGATCGCCAGCGGGCCGAAGCACGGCAAGATATAAGTCGGCAGTTTGCCCTTCGCCACGCTAAAGAACAGCAGCGGCATCAGCGTCCAGCCCAGTAAGTAAAACAGGCCGTCATGTTGCTTCCTGCCTTGCCACCCCAGCTTCAATGCACCGGGTAGCAGCGCCAGCCAGGGCAGCGAACCGGCGATAAGGTACGGTATATAGAACCAGAAGGGGGCCTTATGTTGGGCATCAGCTTCAGCAAAGCGCTGAATATGCTCCACCCAGAAGAAATAGTGCCAAAAATCCGGCTCGCGCTGGGCAATCGCCAACCCCCAGGGCAGCACGATCAGCACTGCCGCCACCACCGCTAACGGGCCGAAGATTAACACCTCGCGCCAGCGTTTTTGCTGTATCACCCAAGGCAGCACCCCCAGCACCGGGATAGCCAGCGCCAGAAAGCCTTTGGTCATCACCCCCATGCCGCAGATCGCCCCTAGCCCCAGGTAACCCAGCGCTTTTTTACCCCGGCCCGGCGTGTGGCTGGCCCACCAGAAGGCACACATGGCGGCAACCATCCACAGGGTGATCATCGGGTCAAGCGCCGCGTAAGTGCCGACCCCGTATACCAGTAGCCCGGTCAGGAAGATGGCCCCGGCGATAATTGCCGTGCGTTTCTCCCGCCAGAGTTGGAATGCCAGCCAACCTACCAGCAGGGCGCTGAGGGTAATCGAAAAGACCGACCCCGCCCGCACTCCGGTGTTGTTGTGGCCGAAAATCCACTGGCCGATACTGTTGATCCAGTAACCGGCAATGGGTTTTTCGAAATAGCGTAGAGAAAAGAAATGAGGAACGACCCAGTCGCCGGAGGCCAGCATCTCACGGCTGATTTCGGCATAACGGGTTTCATCAGGCTGCCACAGCGCCCGGAACTCCAGGGGCAGCAGATAATACAGTCCATAAAGCAGTATCAGGCCCAGGCCGCATTTAGCGAATTTCATATTATGATCACCCGTTGTTTTGAAATCCCAACCAGCCTTCCCGGCCTGGCATTTCACTCCGTATCACGCTGCCGGTGGGCAGTGTGCTGATGTCCTCGGGCAGTAATTCCCCCAGGGGGCAGAAGCCAATCCCCTCCCGGGCAGCCAGGGTTAGCAATTCATCGAACTGTGCCGCAAAAGCAATGCCTTCCACTTCAGCATGGATGGTGTAAACCGGGGTGCCGGTGTCGCGCTGCATCAGATCGAGGATGTAGCGGTTAAAGCCTTCTGCCGTCACCTCGCGCCCGACGACTTCGTCCCAGGTGGGTAAGGTGACCGGGATTTGCGGGGTGCCTGGTAACCCATTTTTCAGGATTGGCCGGAAGGGGCGCTGGCCCCGGCAATCGCTGTTGTAATGGAAGTGAAACGGCTCTTTGGCTTCTACTACCCGCTCATCGGCCCGCCATCCCGCCACGGCGGAGTAACGCACTGGCTCACCGAGAAGCTCCGCCAGCGCCTGTTGCCCGAGGGTAATCTGGGCCTCGAGGGTTTCCTCGCCCCACACCCCGGCCCAGGTTTGCCAGGCAAAATGATCCCAAGCGTGCAACCCGATCTCATGGTGATCCGCCGCCGCCCGGATGGTCTCGGCATTGCCACGCCCGATCTGCCTGCCGGGCCAGGCGGTGCCTGCCAGCAGGATATCCCAGCCGTATAGCGTGGCGGCCCGGGAGCGCAGCATCTTTAGCAGGAAGCGCGGTTTCAGCAAACGCCAGAGATGGCGGCCCATATTGTCTGGCCCCACGCTAAAGAAGAAGCTGGCCTGCACTTGGTGCAGGCTGAGCAACCTCAGTAGGCGGGGTACCCCGACGCGGGTGCCCCGCCAGGTGTCCACATCTATACGTAAGCCGACCTTTTTCATGGTTTATCGTTCAGTTCCACGGTTTGCAGGAAGAAATTCAGGGTTTGAGCGACGGTGGTTTCCATCCCGACGGTTGGCGTCCAGTCCAGTAGGCGTTTGGCATTACGAATGCTCGGCTTGCGGTGCTCCACATCCTGATAACCCTTGCCATAGTAGCTACCGCTTTCTACCTCACGGAAACCGGCAAACGGCGGGAAGTGCTGGCGCAGCGGGTGCTGCTCAAAGCAGCGTAGCAGCATTTCTGCCAAGGCTTTGATACTGGCTTCATTGTTCGGGTTGCCAATGTTGATGATCTGCCCGTCGCAGCGGCCGCCTTGGTTTTCAATGATACGGAACAGCGCTTCAATACCGTCAGAAATATCGGTAAAGCAGCGTTTCTGTTGGCCGCCGTCAATAAGCTTAATCGGCGAGCCTTCCACCAGGTTGAGGATCAGTTGGGTGATAGCCCGCGAGCTACCGATACGGGCAGCATTAAGGTTATCCAGACGCGGCCCCATCCAGTTGAAGGGACGGAACAGGGTGAAGCGCAGACCGGCTTTCTCGCCATAGGCCCAGATCACCCGGTCCATCAGCTGCTTAGAGACCGAGTAGATCCAGCGCTGTTTGTTGATCGGCCCCACCATCAGGTTAGATTTATCTTCATCAAATTCTTTGTCGGCACACATGCCGTACACTTCAGAGGTGGATGGGAAGATAATGCGTTTCTGGTATTTCACACAGTCGCGGATAATCTTCAGGTTCTCTTCGAAATCTAGTTCAAACACCCGCAGCGGGTTACGGGTATATTCGATCGGTGTGGCAATCGCCACCAGTGGCAGCACCACGTCGCATTTCTTGATGTGATATTCGATCCACTCGGAGTGAATGCTGATGTCCCCTTCCACATAGTGGAAGCGCGGGCAGCCGAGGAAGCGCGTGATCGCATCGGAACCGATATCCAACCCGTATACTTCATAGTTGTCATCCTGCAACAATCGCTCCGTCAGGTGGTTACCGATAAAGCCATTCACCCCGAGGATCAGCACCCGGGTGCGGCGTTTAATGGCGGAAGCAGCGCTATCCCGCAGGATTGCCCCGGCCACCAGCCCCAGCGCTTGGGCCAATTGCGCCCCCTGCATGTAAACCCCGTTTTCACACTGACCGGTGAGTACTTCCAGCGCACCGTTGCCACAGGCGATGGTCAGCGGATCGGTGGCGATTATCGTCCCCGGCGTGGCCGCCGCCAAATCAAGACGTACTCGGGATTTCCAGACGATGAATTTGTTGGTGCCCACATAGCCATAGGCGCCGGGCCACGGATCGCTCACCGCCCGTACCAGATTGTGCAGCTGTTCCGCAGGCCGTGACCACGCCAGTTGGCCGTCTTCCGGCGAACGACGTCCGACTACTGTGGCCTGGCTGTGATCCTGTGGCTGCCGTGGGAAATCTTCGCGGATAATCGTCGGGAGTATATCCCCCAACAGTTGGCTGGCGGCATCCCGCAGCTTATGGTGCAGGCTCAGGGCGTTATCTTGCGGCTTGATAGCTACCGGCAGTTGGCCGACGATATCCCCGGCATCCGCCCGGCTGGTCATCATATGGAGTGTGACCCCAGTTTCGGTCTCGCCATTCACCAGCACCCAGTTCAGCGGTGCCCTGCCCCGGTATTTGGGCAGTAAGGAACCGTGGAGATTAAACGCCCCCACCCGAGCACTGTTGAGGATTTCACTACACAGTAGGTTGCGATAGTAGAAAGAGAAAATCACATCCGGCTGGCTGTTCTGAATACGTTCAATCCACAGCGGGTGGTTAGCATCTTCCGGGGCAAACACCGGAATGCCGTTTTCAGCGGCCAAACGGGCCACGGAGCCAAAAAAGTGATTCTCCCCGGAGCTGTCCGGGTGGGTGTAGATGGCAGTAATTTCAATGCCCGCGTCCAGGACGGCTTTTACGCCAGCACAGCCGATATCATGGTAAGCAAAAACGACAGCTTTCATTGTTTGGTTTCCTCTGCGGTCGCCTCAGCAGGCTGCCGGATAATCTGTTGAATAAAATAGCGGGGACGGGCGCGGACATCGTTATAGATGCGCCCGATGTATTCCCCCAATAGCCCCAGCCCGATGAACTGAGCGCCAATAAACATAAACAGCACCGCGAACAGCATGAACACACCATCCGCGGCCCACTGCGGCCCCAGCGCCAGCCGCAGCACCACCAGCACCACGGAGAACAGGAACCCCATCAAGGCAATGACGCTACCCATCACGCTAAGTAACCGCAGCGGGGTGGTGGTCAGGCAGGTGACCAGGTCGTACATCAGGTTAATCAGCCGCATAAAGCTATACTTTGAATCCCCGAACTCACGCTCGGCGTGCATCACCGGGATTTCGGTGGCTTTCCGAGCAAAGGTGTTGGCTAGAATCGGGATAAAGGTGCTGCGCTCGTGGCAATGCAACATGGCATCGACAATATGACGGCGGTAAGCCCGCAGCATGCAGCCATAGTCGCCCATGGCTTTGCCGGTAGTGCGCTGGATCAGTTTATTGATGGTGCGCGAGGCCAGCTTACGGAACAGGCTGTCCTGGCGATTCTGGCGCACGGTGCCCACCACGTCGTAGCCTTCATCAGCTTTTGCTACCAGCCGCGGGATCTCCTCCGGCGGATTTTGCAGATCCGCATCAAGGGTAATAATCAGGTCGCCAGTGACGTGGCTAAAGCCCGCCATGATCGCCGAATGCTGGCCGTAATTGCGGTTGAGCATCACTGCCACCACATGGCTACCGGGGGCCTGGGCCGCTTCGGCCATCATTTGGGCAGACGCATCGCTGCTGCCATCGTCCACCAGCAGGATCTCGTACTGTTTCCCCATTAGCGCACAGGCGGCTTCGGTGCGGCTGATCAAGGCCGGCAGGCTTTCCTGTTCGTTGTAGACCGGGATAACAATCGAGACTTTTTTGATTTCAGGGTTATTGGTCATGGGTGCATCCTGCGATATCGCGTAGCGCAGAGGTGACCCGGGTAATGTCGTCATCTGTCATGTCCGGGAATAAAGGGATGGAGCAAATGCGGTCGCTGTTCCACTCGGTATTCGCCAGGGAAACCTGCGGATAGCGCTCGCGGTAATATTTTTGGGTATGAGCCGCACGGAAATGCAGGCCAGTGCCAATACCACGGTTTTTTAATTCCGCCATTAACGCATCACGGGTAAACCCGCAGCGTTCTGGATCAACCCGCAAAATAAACAGATGCCAGGCGTGATGATGGGGCCACGCGGGGGTGGCCAACGGTAAATAAGGGGTGTCTGCCAGCGCTTCCAGGTAATGGGCGGCAATCTGCGCCCGGCGGGCATTCAAGGCCGCCAGCTTATCCAGCTGCACCAAGGCAATGGCGGCATTAATATCGGCAAGGTTATATTTGAACCCCGGGCTGATGACTTCCGCCTGCGGGGCGCGGCCAAGGGTTTGGCGATCAAAAGCATCCACCCCCAGGCCGTGGAATTTCAAACTACGGATCTTGTTAGCCAGCTCGTCGTCATCGGTCACCACCATCCCGCCTTCTGCACAAGTCATATTTTTAATGGCGTGGAAGGAGAAAATCGCCGTACCGGATTGCCCAAGGGGGCGGCCTTTGTATAGGGTGCCCGCGCCATGGGCGGCATCTTCAATCACCGGGATGCCAAGCGGCCCAGCCACCTGGCGAATGGCATCGATATCACAAGGCACGCCGGCATAATGCACCGGGATGATGGCCTTGGTACGCGGGGTGATGGCCGCCGCCACCGCGCTGGCGGTCACCATCAGAGTGTCTTTATCGACATCAATCATTACCGGGGTGGCCCCCAGTAGCTCAATCATATTGAGGGTGGATACCCAGGTCAGTGAAGGCGTAATCACTTCATCACCCGGTTTAATACCCAGCGCCATCAGGGTGACGTGCATCCCGCCGGTGGCAGAGCTGACGGAGATGGCGTGGCGGTTACCAGTAATCTGGCAAAAGCGCGCCTCCAACTGTTGGCACTGTGGGCCGGTGGTGATCCAGCCTGAGCGCAATACGCGCGCCACGGCATCACACTCTTCATTCCCCATGGCGGGGCGGGAGAAAGGCAGGAAATCACTCATCGAATTATCCTTTATTACAGGTAAAAAAACAGGCATCTATCTAAGGGCTTATCTGCCCTGATATTGAT
>CBIFWW010000116.1:0-10642 GCA_966186435.1 uncultured Enterobacteriaceae bacterium | reverse complement strand
ATATAGAGAGACTGCTAAAAAATGCTCAACAAATAAATTCCATTATCTTTTTTTATATTATCTCGGGACTGCTTGTTAGTGCCATCATCACGAGCTACTTGGGTGTATACGCTATTATCGGTGGTTTTATCTTTGGCTTAAGCTTACATAAGAATAGAAATTTTGTTCATGCATGGAATGTAACCATTGGCCGTTTTGTTAACGTTTTTTTTCTGCCGCTCTTTTTTGCCTATACCGGATTAAAAACCAATATAGGTTTATTATCTGAACTGTCAGACATTATGTTATGTATAGTAATTTGCCTGCTTGCATTCGTTGGTAAATTTGGTGGAACCTATCTGGCTAGTCGATTCGTCGGAGAAACGCACAAAAATTCACTTATTATTGGCTTCTCCATGAATACGAGAGCTTTAATGGAGTTAATCGTCTTAAACGTTGGTTACGACCTAGGCCTCTTACCTCAAAAAATATTCACAATGCTGGTTATTATGGCCGTTGTCAGCACATTTATGATTACCCCTATTCTAAAGGCATTATTAAGAAATAAAGAAGATAGCCCACAGGCAGCACAACTCACATCATAGCCGCCCTGCCGCGTTAGTTGTAACCTCAGGCGTAATGGAAACATAACAAGCCTATTGCGCCTATTTTTATAGTAAAAAGTCAATATCAGGATAAGTAATAAAAGCATTACCTCTTACCCCCTTAAACATCTAACCCCCTATTAAAAAGAGCAGACAAAAGCCCTGCAAAACTTAATTCTTCTCCATGAATGTTAAATAAGGATTTTTTCTGGTAGGCTATCAGGAAAAAGAGTCGTTGAATTCTCTAGAATATATCCTTTTACTTTTCGCGTATTGCGCGGGTCTCGAACCTCACAGGTCCCCCTCCTTGCCTCAGAGATGCGGCCTCAATTTCTGGAATGCTTTTTGCTCCTCTCGCCACTCTTCACCGACAGAACCACTGGTTTCTTTGATGAACAGCTTAAAGATCTCCGGTGAAACAAGAAAGACTGCACCATCCGCAATGGGAATTTTAGCCTGTACATCATTAATCTCTAAGTGGTTAGTCGATGCTCCTTGTCTCAACTAATCTAAGAATGGCATCTCAGGTGCTAGAGCCATATTAGCTGCGGTTTCAACTTGTGATGAAGGCGAAAGCTGAATGACAGCACCTGTCTATATAGCAGCAGGCGAAGACCCCAACAAACCTGCTTCATGATGTTCTTGTGGCATGCTGGTGTGGTTGTAAATAGACCCGGTTTAGTTCCACGCACTTTTAGAGATCCCGGTCAGATGATGTTGTAATCGGTATTCCTCCGGTGTCAGGTTGTTCAGTGATTCATGTGGACGTTCACAGTTATATTCTGAAAGCCACCGTTCTGTGATTTCTCGTACTTCGTTCAACGTCCTGAACAGATAGAAATCGAGTATTTCAGTGCGGTATGTCCGGTTAAAGCGTTCAATAAATGCATTCTGAGTCGGTTTACCCGGTTCGATAAATTCCAGCTGCACAGCGTGCATTTCTGCCCAGTCAGCCAGAGTCAGCGAAATTAATTCCGGACCGTTATCCATGCGAAGCATAGCGGGGTATCCCCGGATTGCTGCGATCCTGTCGAGCACATGAACCACTCGTTGGGCCGGCAGGTTCAGGTCTATTTCTATCGACAAAGCCTCGCGATTAAAATCATCGACGACATTAAAGGTGCGAAAGCGACGACCGCAAATCAGCGCATCATGCATAAAATCAACAGACCAGCTCTGGTTCAAAGCTTCAGGAGTGGTCAGCGGCGATGGGTTACGTACCGGCAGACGCTGTTTGCCTTTGCGACGAAAATTCAGTTTCAGCAGGCAGTAAATGCGGTGGATCCGCTTATGGTTCCACTGATATCCCTGCCGATTCAGAACCTGAAAAAGCTTCGGGAAGCCGTAACGTGGATATTTTTCAGCCGCCGCCTGTAACGCGAAAATAACGGGATCGTCACGGGTGTTGTCCGGACGATAATGATAAACGGTTCTGCTCAGGTTTAGACTCCTGCAGGCCTGACGAATACTCAGTCCGAATGTTGTTATCAGATGCGTCACCAGCTCACGCTTAAAGGCTGGCTTCAGAGCTTTTTTCGATAACGTCTTTCAGTGCGCGATTTTCAAGACTGAGGTCGGCAAACATCTGCTTGAGCCGCCGGTTCTCGTCCTCAAGATCCTTTATCATTTTAATATCAGATGCTTCCATGCCACCGTATTTAGACTTCCAGTTGTAATACGTGGCTTCAGAGATACCGGCTTCTCGACAGACATCTTTCACTGTTCGTCCGGCTTCAACTGACTTAATCACTGTGATGATCTGATGCTCAGTAAAACGGGCTTTACGCATAGCGATCTCCTTCGTTGGCAAAATGAGTATGCCGGAAGATCTCTAAATGTGAATGGCACGATTATGCGGGATACTTACACCGCCTTTACCGATTACTGCAACTGTTTAAGTTCTTTTCGCAGCTCTTGGGTTTGCAGGTCATCAGCAATTAGCACGATGCAACCATCGGCGATTTTAACCGTGACGCCAGTGCCGGTGTCGAAGCCAGCTTCTCGCAGCCACTTACCGCTGAGATTTAAGGCCGGGCGGCTGGTATCCCCGCGTTGAGGAGCGTAGCCGACGGTGTAACGTCGTTGGGGTAAGGCGTGTGTGTCAGATAAGGGCAGAGTTTGGGTAAGGGTTGTAGCCATATTGGCAGCCTCCTGTATCGGGTAATAAACCACCAACAGAGGTTCCAATCTCATGGTGGTGGACTTGGACGGGGTTGGAACTACCGGCGTTACAGGAAACCGGCGCACCTTTCGGTGCCCCCGCCCAGCCCACCATTGAGGTATAGCTGAGCGCACGACATAATATCCTATGTCGCCTGTAACATTATCAGGGTTCCAATCCCGGCACCTGATTTTGCAGGTGCCGGGGAAAGATACTGTCCTAAGGTAGTGGCGGCAAGGGGTTTTAGCTTAATTGGCGAGGCATAATATTAATCTGGAATTCGCTTCGCAAAACCTTTTTGCCTTGAAGCAATACCCAGTAAGCTATTAGATGACCATAGCCACAACATACTGTGAAATCACTTAATTTGCTTAAAAAATAATCTTGTAGATTGCCACAGCTTCGCATAGCCTGTTGAGTTGGATATTTCCCAACGCCTGTGTGAGGAAAGTTCCATGAGCCGCAAAAAACCCCTTTTCATCTCTCTGTCACGCCGCAAACGTCGGGCTAAAACACAACGTATTAAAAACCTTATTCACCTTGAACGCGCTAGGTGTGGGGGCGTGTACCATGACCCAATTGATCATTATGAGGGTGTTTCCAGCGGTATTTGGGATTGGAGTGATATTGTTTTTTTAGGTCGCGATCCCGCAGTTTACTGGAATGCGGAAATCATTACGGCAGAGGTTGCTTTTGAGGATCTGGTAAGCGAAGTGGCATTTAATGACGTTTGGGTTAAAGCAATATCAGACCTAAAGAAGTCGGGTGACATGGAGGCTTTACGCCGTATGGGGATGAACAGATTCGTTAGAGAATATCCCCGTGTTGATGGGCTGAATTTCTTTGATGTCGTTAATAAGCGTAAACAAGAGCTTAAACGCCATTCCCCACCCCCTGTCTTTTGCGGCTATCGTATTCTGCCGGGCTTTGTCCCAGGGCTTGGCCTACAAATGATTGTGGAATCCAAGGTTTTAAGCCGTGAAGTTATTGAAGAAGCGATTGCAGATTTCCGTGCTCGTGGAGAGAAAAACTGGCTCTCAGATGTACCCATGGTTAGCCGCCCCTTAAATGGCTTGAATCCCTCTTAATATAAATTTGAAACCTTAAAGGCCTACTTTGAACTTAAAAAATAACTTCCTCCTAACCGCGCGGTTAGTGACCGCGCTCATTATGAGGAAGAACAATGGTACGCACTCGTGCAGTACGACGTCACCATATGTGGCGCATGAAGTAAAGACGTCAGCATGATTTTGAAATAGGCGATGGCAGCCCAGCTCATTTAGGCCGTCATTATAAAACCCCTTGCGGCTGTTCTTGTTGGATGTGTGGCCATCAACGCGACTGGCATGGCCCAGGTATGCAAGAGTTACGCGCCCGCGCGAAAAATACCGAGGAGGACATATGTGGTAACTATTGATAAATAGGAACCTAAAATGTCTGTTTTTAATACCAGAAAAGATCGTGACAACAGCGGCTTACCTAAACCGCATAGTCATGTGGGCTATGGTGGGTACGATGGCAAGATGATGCATCATCGTCATCGCGTAAAAGGGTTTTGGCCCAACTGGAATGCCAGTCACAATCCATCTGCCTGGACCAAAATAATGATGACTAAGCCCCGCCGAGCGAAGAAGTCTGTCGCCATCAGCCATATCATGAAGGGCGCAGATCCTGATGGGGTCATCTTCCCTCACCACAAGAAACCTTATATCTACTATTACTGATCTGTGGCCCCCTCTTCTGGAGGGGGGCTTATAATTTCAATGGCACCTACTTTTTAGGTGCCATAATTTTATCCATATCCTCTTTATTCACCTTTGTGGCCCCCTGCCCCCAGGTCCCTCGAATGTAATTCACCAGCGTCAACATCTCCTGATCGCTCATCACCCCCTGATAGCCCGGCATCCGGTAAGGAATATTTCCCTGAGTGGCCGGTGTTTCAGCCCCAAAAGCCATCACGCGTATCAGGTTCGAGGGATCAGGTGCCATGACTGCCCCATTGCCCGCCAGGGTCGGGACGTTGTTATCGGCGCCCTGGCCCTCGGTGCCGTGGCAGGTTGAACAGTAGCGGAAGTAAAGTTTGCCGCCCTCGCTGTTGGGCTTCAGGTTTGCCTTCGCCAGAGGGGACGGTTTCTGGCTGATGCTCAGCAAATACAGTGCCAGGGCCTTACTGTCCTGATCGGTCAGGTATTGGGTGCTTTGGGTCACCACTTCTCCCATCGGCCCGGCCACTGAATGATGCAGGCTACGGCCCTGGCGCAATAACTCCATCAATTCTGGTTGTGATAACCGAATGTGCCGCAGATCCGGGGCGTACCAGCCATCGGTCAGGGCGCCACTCAGGAAAACAGGGCTGGAACTATCAAAAGCCTTCTCTTGCATGGCGAAACCACGTGGCGTATGACATGCCCCACAGTGGCCCGGCCCCTCCGCCAGATAAGCCCCACGGGCAATCATGGCTGCAGCCTCATCGGATTTTGGCCCAAGCTTTTTGGCTTCATCATCAATAAACAGCCAGTTCCAGATATGCATCGGCCAGCGGGCGGATAATAACCACGGGATGTCGTTCTCCCGATTAGGTTGGTTTACCGCCGTCACTTCATGCATAAAATAGTTATACAGTGCCTGCATGTCGTCATCAGAAAGCCGGACGTAGGAAGGGTAAGGCATTGCCGGATACAGCGCATGGCCATCACGAGCCACCCCTTGGCGCACCGCCTTTTCAAAGTCTTGATAGCTATAATTACCAATCCCGGTGGTTTTATCCGGCGTAATATTGGTGGCATAGATATCACCTAAGGGGGTGGGGAATTTTTTGCCCCCGGCCATGGGTTTGCCTGTTTCAGTGGTATGGCAGGCCATACAATCGGCGATCCGCGCTACGTACTCGCCCTGAGACATCCCGGCCATCGCAGTAGTAGAGAAGATCAGGACCAATGCTGGTAGTAATCGCTTCATTTTCCTGCCCCCATTGCCTTAAGTTCGTTCACTGCCCGCCAGGCCTGATCGATAGCAGCATGGGCATAGGCGCTCCAGTCTGAATCAGAGTTGGCAATGGCGATGCGGCCAATGGGTTTACGCCCGTTAGCAATGATTCCCGGTATCTTTTCCATATCATCAAACAGCGGGCTGGCGTAATAGGCATAGCCGTGGGCCCAGCGGTTAAGCGTGATAGCGGCAATATCCCGCTGATGATCAAACCCCACGTGACCAAACATCTCCTGCAATTGATTACGGATGATCTGCTCATGGCTATCAAAAGTGGTGCCTAGCAACCAGGCACGGCCTTTACGGAATTGCTCACGGGCCGACATGCCGCTACCGGGATAGGTTGGCACATGAACCATATGGATACACATCGGGTCATCGGGGGTTTGCGGGTGCTGATAACCGCCCATGCTCACTGGGTAATCCAGCTTAACCCGGCTGTAAGGCGCACCAGGCGAGTAGAATTCATGGACACCGGTCTGCATAAAAACGTGCCAGTTCTTCACCACCACATTGGTGTAGATCAACGGTGCTTTGACGTTCATCCGCAGATCTTCTTTTTGCTGTTCCGGGGTTTCCGGGACAATAAACGGGATCATCATGTTGTAACCCGCCATCACCACCTGTTTGCCCTTCACCCGGCGGGCTTTACTGCCGTGGGCATAGGTTACCAGCACACCATCAGGCACGTTGGCCGCATTCATCACGATGCTGTTCAGGCGGATACACACCGGGCTGCCTGCCACATCAAGCTTGCCGTAATCAAGCCGTGCGGTTACAGCGTCCTCCATCGAGCTACCGGGCAGGGCATCGGGGATCAGGTGGCGCACCATCAGACGTGCTAACCCGGCATTACCATCGGGAAAGTGATAAACGTAGGGTTCTTCGAGGTCAGCCAGGGCCTCACCATCTAGTGGCGGCAGCCCCATGCCTTCCATCCCCGGCAACGCGCAAGCCCGGGCATCAGATCCGCTGATCCCTTCAATACCGATGGCAAAAAAATCATTGGAGCGTTGCTGGAAATAGAGCACCGCCATTTTGCTTAGGCCGACTTTTTCAACCAGGAACTTGCGGTAACTGTTGTTATCCAGCCAGTCCATTTTCTCTGGTACTGATAGCCCTGGCAGATAGTCCTGCGGGTTCACGTGCAAGGTCAGCAACGCCTCTCGATCGCTGTCACTTAAGGGAAAATCGGCGATAAAGTCCTCAATAGGCCGGCCATTAAGCCTGTCTGGTGGGATATCATCGGACACCGTCCGTCCGGGATCGCCACTGACAATTTTGGTGCTACCAAAGTTCTTTTTGTCGAAGAACACCCCTCGACTTAACTTGAGATCCGGGTAAAAAGTGGTATCAAAATCCGCCTTCATTCTCGACACGCTAATCCCTAACGCCGCCATCAAGCGGTTGACCTCAGGGCTAAAGTTATTGCCCGGCGACTGGAAAGATTCGCTGCCGCCATAACCAATCACCGTCTTACCGTTAACGGAAAATTCATTGCGTTTGGCATGGCCGCCGAAGTCATCATGGTTATCCAGCACCAGAATTTTGCTGTGCTCACCCATTAATTCTCGCCAGAAGCACGCCGCCGCCAGGCCGCTGATACCCCCTCCGACGACCACCAGGTCGTAATCTTCCTCTACCGGAAGTTGGCTCATGTCGAACTTTTCATGCTCGCGGCCAAGGGCGTGGGCCATCTCGAACGAGCCAGCATGGTTGCCACGCAACCCGGTCAGCATGGGCGGGTAATATTCACCCTGTATTAGAGTGCTGTTGGCGGCACGGGCCATCTCCATTGGGGTTAAGCCAGCGGCAACGGTGATCGCCACGCCATTAAGAAAATCACGTCTGGTTATTGACATCGCGTACCCGTATTTTATTTATCAGGTTTGGTGGCAGCGACTATCAATAAGTGATTAAGCCGATGATAAAATGCACAGTCCCTGCCATAAAGATAGTGAATGAATAGCGGCTAAAATATAACATAAAGTGTCATATTTATTTCTTGAATGACGCATTTTTGTGATTGCGTTGTTACGCTTGACTAAAGGGTGACTCTGCGGCTATTGCGTTATACTGGTTACAGTTATTTAAATAAACGGCGCCAGAGCGCCGTTTATTTATCTAGGCCTGAATCATTGCACGTCAGGCAGTACAATCAGCGGCTCAATATCACTTTCTTTCTTAATCACCAGGCTTTTATCACCGCGTAAACAAGCCCCCTCATAGCTGCCCCCCACGGTAAAGGTACACACTTGGATATATTTCCCGGCTACCTTCGGTAAACACCATAATTCCTGATAAATATTGGTGCGGTCGACAAAGTTACCCGCCGTCTGATCCAGTACTTCATCAGAATAGCTGACCAGATCGATATTACTCCCACAGCGCCCGGAGATAGGTTTAACCGCATAACCGGTTTTCGCCAGTTCATCAGTGACTTCAAAGGCGGTGTTAAGCAAATAACGGTGATTCGGGAATAGCGACCACAGCACCGGCAGAATCGCTTTGTTGCCAGGGATCACCGTCCACAGCGGTTCAAACACCAGCACTTCCGGCCGCAGCAGCACGTCGATTAAGCGCACTTCACCGCCTGGCCCGGTGCGGATAGGCACCGCGGCGTATTCATCTTCATCCACTTCACGCACCTGTTCCATGGCGGTTTCCCAGGCCCAGGTTTTCCACACGCAGCTCACCAGCCGGTTATCGCCATCAATCAGCTGGCCGGTCGCATCCCAGTGCAGCTCATCCATGCCATAGAGGACTTTGCATTCAAACCCGGCATCGCGAATGGCCTGGGCCATAAACTGGGCGTGGTAGCTCTCTTCTTTATCTTTGTCCTGAAGGATATGGACAAAAGGCCGGGTGCGGCTGTGCGTCCAGCAATCTGCCAGATCACTTAACAGCCACTGGGAAGGATTGTAGCCCGGCCCGCGATAGCCGGTTTTTTTCCACTCCTCGAGGATAATCCCGCCCTCGGTATGGCAGGAGGCGGAATCTGCATTATATTCGTAAGCCTTCAGCCCACGCTCATCCATGCAAAAATCGAGGCGACCGGTGATCATGTCGTGACGGCGGCGCGCCCAGGATTGACGCAGGCGCGGCCACAGGATTTTCGGGATATCAAACAGCGCCAGCAGGCTGTCATCCTTCAGCACCTTGTCAGTGGCATGAAGGTACATCAGGTGCAATTCATTTGTGGCTTTAATCAGCTCCTGCTCGGCGCTTTCCGTGATGGTGTAATAGCTGCAAGGCTGTTGGCTGATGTAGTGACCGTTAGCTTCAACGTAAGCCCTTACTAACGGATTTTGAGTATTTAGCCATTCGCCCTGAAATTGGCCGTCATCCTTAAGCGTGACGCCGCTGATCACCAGCGAAGCCGGATCGGGATGCGGTTGTGGCAGGCTGTATTCGGTATCCGCAGTGTGAATCATCCACCCCAGGATGTGGGTGTCGTCAAAGGTGTCATGCAGGGTATAGTGACCTTCCTCAACGGTCAGGGTCAGTTCTCGGGTCCATTGCTGGCCCGCTGGCAACGGCATATGCACCACGTTTTGCTCGGCAATCCGCACTTTGTTGCCGCAAAGTTGGGTGATAACCGCCACGTGGCCAGTATCTTTAAACTCCCCGCCCTGTTCCCAAATCAGCAAAGCCCCGGCAGTGGGCGCACGCTGCGAGCCATTGGCAAAGGCCTGCAACGGCAGAATTTCGTCATTCACCACCTGGCGTACAAAGCGCAGAGAAAAAATCTCCCAAGCCATACCGACATCGGTAAAGACAAACCCATAGGTGAGGAACCAGAACCGGCGGGCAAACTCCACGCACTGCCACTTATGGCCCATGTATTCACGGCCAATGTAGCTGCGGAAGGCCGCCCTATCCTGGCGTTCATCGGGTTGTAAACTGCTGTAGTTGGAGGAATAAATTGCTACGCCGCCTGGCGCATAGCCCAGTAAAGCGCCAAACGGAGCGTCTTGCTGGGTGGTTGCATGACTCATAAACCCTACCTTATTCAGCAGGCTGGCAATCGCGGTTGCGCGTATGTCGCCTGTCTATCAAACATGCTTAATCGAAAACCAGAACTGATGATACCACTCATCGCAGCGGCAACGGGGGTGCAATGCCCCGTTGCGCGTACAATCGCATTCCCCCTACATGAGTTAATATCTCGGCCATCATCGCGCTGGCAAAGCGCTAGGCATCCCCAAGGCAACGTTACTGATAGTTTAGAGCAGCATATCGGGATGCCAGCGGCAGCCCAGCGCCGCATCGGCAAAATCGGCCACACAACGGTGATCCACAGGTTCAGGTAAATGGCCCAGATGGGTAATCTCCTGGCACGCCCGGGTTGCCAGGTAGGCCCATCAACCAGGTTTTCAGCTGGGTTTGCGGTTGGCCCATTAGGGCTTTAATCGGGGCCACGTGGGGGAAAAACATCAGCGGCAGAATTTGCACCAGCCTGTGGCGGATGTAGGTGGGCAGCGCTGTCATCGGCCGGTTACGGTTGGGCAGCACTTCGGTGCCGACAATGGCATTAATGGTGATGGATTTATTTGCTTTCCGCGTCCCAACAATCGCTAGCACCATTTTCTGGCTGACTACTTTGCGGTGTTCCCCTTCCAGCATGGCTTTGACGTGTTGTGCCCGTTCTGTAGCGGGCTTATCGCTAGCGCTAGAGAATAAGGCCTGCTCCCCACTTAAGTTTTGAGGTATCATTAAGCTACTTTTAGCTGCCAGAAGCCTCTGGCGTTACGAAACCATTATTTTAAGCATTCACCTATTTTTAAGGACTTACGCCATGTCTCTCCCTCATTGCCCTAAGTGCAATTCTGAATACACTTATCTGGATAACGATATGTATGTCTGCCCGGAATGTGCCCATGAGTGGAGTGATGCCACGGCACAGAAT
>CBIFWW010000115.1:0-10680 GCA_966186435.1 uncultured Enterobacteriaceae bacterium | reverse complement strand
ATTTATTATTCCGCTAAAAAGTAATTTTTCAGGAAGGGTTGATTTTGTCAGTGAGGGGGCGAAGTTAAATTATTTCGCTACGCGAATATATCTGTTTCTGCAAGGTAATGAATTGAGAGCAAAAAAAACGCCGCATTATGCGGCGTTTTATACATTCCGAAAACTTATTCCCCGGCTTTCGCCCAAGTATCACGCAAACCTACGGTACGGTTAAATACCCGCTTATCTGCATTGCTATATCGGCTGTCTTCGCAGAAGTAACCTTCACGCTCGAACTGGTAGGCTTTACCCACTTCAGCATTAACCAAGCTTGGCTCAGCAAAGCCCTGTTTGATCACCAGGGATCCCGGGTTGATCACAGACAGGAAGTCTTCCGCAGCGGCCGGGTTTGGCACATTGAACAGGCGGTCATAGACACGGAACTCAACCGGCAGTGCATGCTGAGCACTTACCCAGTGGATCACGCCTTTCACTTTCCGGCCATCAGCCGGGTCCTTGCCCAGGGTGTCGGCATCATAGGTGCAGTAAATCGCGGTGATAGTGCCTTCTGCGTCCTTCTCAACGCGCTCAGCTTTGATCACATAAGCATTACGCAGGCGGACTTCTTTACCCATCACCAGGCGCTTGTACTGCTTGTTGGCTTCTTCACGGAAGTCTGCACGATCGATCCAGATTTCTGCGCTGAATGGCACCTCGCGGGTACCCATTTCTGGCTTGCTCGGATGGTTCGGCATGGAGACCATCTCGCTGCTGCCCTGCGGGTAGTTTTCGATCACCAGTTTCACCGGATCGATAACCGCCATGGCGCGCGGAGCGTTTTCATTCAGATCTTCACGGATACAGGCTTCCAGGGCCGCCATCTCCACAAAGTTATCCTGCTTGGTCACACCAATACGTTTGCAGAATTCACGGATGGAAGCAGAGGTGTAGCCACGGCGGCGCAGACCGGAAACGGTCGGCATACGTGGGTCATCCCAGCCTTCAACGATTTTATCGGTCACCAGCAGGTTTAGCTTACGCTTGGACATGACGGTGTATTCCAGATTCAGGCGCGAGAACTCATACTGACGCGGGTGAACCGGGATAGTGATGTTGTCCAGCACCCAGTCGTACAGACGACGGTTGTCCTGGAACTCTAGGGTACACAGAGAGTGGGTGATCCCTTCCAGCGCATCGGAAATGCAGTGGGTGAAATCGTACATCGGGTAGATGCACCACTTGGTACCGGTCTGGTGGTGATCGGCAAATTTAATGCGGTACAGCACCGGATCGCGCATCACGATAAACGGTGAAGCCATATCGATCTTGGCACGCAGGCAGGCAGTACCTTCCTCAAAGCCACCGGCACGCATTTTTTCAAACAGCGCCAGGTTCTCTTCCACGGTGCGATCGCGGAACGGGCTGTTTTTGCCGGGCTGCGTCAGGGAACCACGGTATTCACGGATTTGCTCTGGAGTGAGTTCATCCACATAAGCCAGGCCTTTATTGATCAGCTCAACGGCGTAGTTGAACAGCTGGTCAAAATAGTCAGAGGAATAATGGATATCACCTGCCCACTGGAAACCAAGCCATTGCACATCGTTTTTAATGGATTCTACGAATTCAATGTCTTCTTTTACCGGGTTGGTGTCATCAAAACGCAGGTTGCATTGGCCCTGGTAATCCTGAGCGATACCGAAGTTCAGGCAGATGGATTTCGCGTGCCCGATGTGCAGGTAACCGTTAGGCTCCGGCGGGAAGCGGGTACATACGCTGTTGTGCTTGCCACTGGCCAAATCTTCATCAATGATCTGGCGAATAAAGTTAGTTGGGCGGGCTTCTGCCTCACTCATTACAGGTTCCTCAATGCTGGTGTACCAAAATAAACCGAATAACGGCACATGTTCTAATAACCCGGCGCAGGGTACAACCATTTGTTGCAGAAATTCTTCGCCGTACAAAGGAGGTTTTAGCGCTGGGCCAGGCGCACGGATTAGATCACTGCCCAGGGTTCGATAGCAAAAAAATAGAGTTGTATATATACACCCACTGAATGCGGGCGGGAAGGGTCAGAACGCTGGCAATTGACAGGCAAAAAAAAGCAGCCAGGAATCCCTGGCCGCTCAGGCAGAATGTTACTCAGGAACGATTACTTGCCTTTAATCTGATACAGCGGGGTCTGGCCTGCAACCACCTGGCCTTTCGCTTCAATTACCAGGCCTGCGTAGTCATCGATGTTGCTACATACCACAGGGCTAATCATTGAGCGGGCATTGGCGTTCAGATAGTCCAGATCCATCTCCAGAACCGGCTGGCCGGCCTGAACTTCGGCACCTTCTTCCACCAGGCGGGTAAAGCCCTGGCCGTTAAGTGCGACCGTGTCGATCCCCATGTGAACCACGATTTCCGCGCCTTTTTCTGTTTCCAGACAGAAGGCATGGTTGGTGTTGAAGATCTTAACAATGGTACCGGCTGCCGGAGAAACCACGATTTTATCCGTTGGTTTAACGGCTACGCCGTCGCCCACTGCTTTGCTGGCGAAGGCTTCATCAGGAACCTGCTCCAGGTCAACCACTTCACCGGTAACCGGCGATACCAAGGCTGCGATGGTGACCGCATTTGGCATAACCTGCGGTTTTACTGCGGCAGGTGCCGCGGCTACAGGGGCGGTAGCCGGAGCGGATGCATCCACGTGGCCGGTGGTTTTCATGGCGTTGGCAATTTTCTCAGCTACAAAGCCAACGATAATCTGCACGCTGGTTTTGTTGAGGCGGATAACGCCAGTCGCACCCAGGCGCTTAGCCAGCACGTCATTCACTTTAGAAGAGTCTTTGACGTTCAGGCGCAGACGGGTAATACAGGCATCAATCCCGGTCAGGTTTTCAGAACCACCAACTGCCGCAATGTACTGGCGCGCCAGCTCATTGGTGTCCTGCGCAGTAGCGTTAGTGCCACCCACATTGGTGTCCTGGCCATCTGCTTCGCTACCGGCAACAGCCAGTTCGCGGCCCGGGGTCATCAGGTTGAACTTGGTGATAGTGAAGCGGAACACCACGTAGTAGATAACGAAGAACACCAAACCTTGTGGGATCAACATCCACCAGTGAACCGCCAACGGGTTACGAGAGGAAAGCACCATATCCACCAGACCGGCGCTGAAGCCGAAACCCGCAATCCAATGCATGCTCGCCGCGATGAACACGGAGATACCGGTCAGGAAGGCGTGGATTACATATAGTACCGGCGCCACGAACATGAAGGAGAATTCCAGCGGTTCGGTGATACCCGTAAAGAAGGCAGCAAAGGCAGCGGCTATCATGATACCGGCCACTTTGGCTTTGTTTTCCGGACGTGCGCAGTGATAAATCGCCAGCGCGGCACCCGGCAGGCCGAACATCATGATCGGGAAGAAGCCCGCCTGATAACGACCAGTGATACCGACCACCGCTTTACCGGCTTCGATAGACTGTGCGCCACCCAGGAAGTTAGGGATGTCGTTGATACCGGCCACGTCAAACCAGAACACGGAGTTCAGGGCGTGGTGCAGACCAACTGGGATCAGTAGACGGTTAAAGAAGGCGTATACGCCCGCCCCTACGGAACCCATTTTCTGGATGTGCTCACCGAAGGTCACCAGGCCGTTGAAGATAATTGGCCAAACGTACATCAGCGCGAAGGCAACCGCGATCATCACAAAGGATGTCAGGATTGGCACCAAACGGCGGCCGCTGAAGAAGGAGAGTGCTTTTGGTAATTCAACCGCACTGTAACGGTTGTACAGCTCAGCAGAGATGATACCCACCAGGATACCCACGAACTGGTTGCTGATTTTACCAAACGCCGCTGGAACTTGTTCCACCGGGATCTTTTGGATCATCGCTACCGCTGCCGGCGAGCACAGCGTAGTCAGAACCAGGAAACCAACAAAGCCGGTTAATGCTGCCGCACCGTCTTTATCTTTAGACATACCGTAAGCCACACCAATAGCGAACAGTACGGACATGTTGTCGATGATGGCCGAGCCAGATTTGATGAATAACGCAGCCAGTGCGTTATCACCACCCCAGCTAACCGGGTCGATCCAGTAGCCCACGCCCATCAGAATCGCGGCAGCAGGCAATGTGGCTACCGGCACCATTAATGCGCGGCCCACACGTTGCAAATAACCAAGAATACTCACTTTATTCCCCCTATGAGACCTTGCCAGGCTTATTAAGCCATTTTTATTGTGTAACCAACCCTTAAGAATTAGCGATGTTACATTTTCACAGCAGAAGTGTGTGAAAAATTAATTCGTATCGCAAATTAAATACGCGTTATTTGTGATTTTTATCACCAAATATCGCACTCACCACCCCCTTCTGCTGGCCATCATGAAAAACTTATTTTATCATTCAAAAAATCAAGACCGGCGATACTCATCATTGTGTTTAAGGTACGCTTAACCACAGTATTAGTAGCGGCCGTCTGGCTTATAACTTAAAAACCCTTGAGGTGAATGATGAGACTGATTCCACTGGCTACCCCGCAGCACGTTGGCAAATGGGCTGCACGCCATATTGTTAACCGTATCAACGCATTCAAACCGACCGCAGACCGTCCTTTCGTTCTGGGCCTGCCTACCGGCGGTACCCCGATGGAGGCGTATAAAGCGCTGGTTGAGATGCACAAAGCGGGCCAGATTAGCTTTAAACATGTTGTTACCTTCAACATGGACGAGTATGTTGGCCTGCCAAAGGAGCACCCGGAGAGCTACCATAGCTTCATGCACCGCAATTTCTTTGATCATGTAGATATTCCAGCTGAAAACATTAACTTGCTTAATGGGACTGCTGAAGATATCGACGCGGAGTGCCGTCGCTATGAAGAAAAAATCCGCTCCTATGGCAAAATCAACCTGTTTATGGGTGGTGTAGGTAACGACGGGCACATTGCTTTTAACGAACCAGGTTCTTCATTAGCCTCCCGTACCCGTATTAAAACCCTGACCCATGACACCCGGGTGGCGAACTCTCGTTTCTTCGACGGCGACGTGAACCAGGTTCCTAAATATGCGCTGACCGTTGGCGTGGGTACCCTGCTGGATGCTGAAGAAGTGATGATCTTGGTACTGGGCGGCGTGAAAGCGCAGGCCCTTCAGGCTGCCGTAGAAGGCAACGTCAACCACATGTGGACCATCAGCTGCCTGCAACTGCATCCAAAAGCGGTCATGGTGTGTGATGAGCCATCCACAATGGAACTCAAAGTGAAGACGCTGAAGTACTTCCGTGAGTTAGAAGCAGAAAATATTAAAGGTCTTTAATTAGATTTACCGGGGGTAAATATGTTTGCACTAACCCACGGCCGGATTTACACCGGCCGAGATGTCCTGGACGACCATGCGGTAGTTATCGCAAATGGCCTGATTGAGCGTGTATGTCCGGCGGCGGAATTACCGTCTGACATCGAAAAACGCGATATGGGTGGTGCCATCATCGCCCCCGGTTTTATCGACGTACAGCTCAACGGCTGCGGCGGCGTACAGTTTAACGACACCGCAGAAGCCGTCAGCGTAGAAACGCTGGAAATCATGCAGAAAGCCAACGAGAAATCGGGCTGTACTAGTTATCTACCTACGCTTATCACTACCAGTGACGAATTAATGATGCAGGGTGTTAGCGTAATGCGGGAATACTTGGGCAAATATCAGCACCAGGCCCTGGGCCTGCACCTGGAAGGGCCATGGCTTAACCTGGTGAAAAAAGGTACCCACAACCCGAGCTTCGTGCGTAAACCCACTGCCGAACTGGTTGAATTCCTGTGCCAAAACGCCGATGTAATCACTAAAATCACCCTGGCCCCGGAACAGGTAGAGCCTGAGATTATCGAGAAACTGACTGCCGCAGGCATTGTGGTTTCCGCTGGCCACTCCAACGCCACCCTGAATGAAGCCAAACGCGGTTTCCGCGCCGGTATCCGTTTTGCTACTCACCTGTTTAACGCCATGCCTTATATTACTGGCCGCGAACCAGGCCTGGCAGGGGCAATCTTCGACGAGCCAGATGTCTATTGCGGGATCATTGCCGATGGCCTGCACGTGGATTATGCCAATATTCGTACCGCTAAACGCCTGAAGGGCGACAAACTGTGTCTGGTGACTGATGCCACCGCGCCAGCGGGTGCGGATATTGACCAGTTCATTTTTGCTGGCAAAACAATATACTACCGTGATGGTCTGTGTGTGGATGAGAACGGCACCTTGAGCGGTTCCTCCCTGACTATGATCGAAGGCGTTCGTAACCTGGTTGAGCATGCCCACATCGCCCTGGATGAAGTCCTGCGTATGGCTACCCTCTACCCGGCCCGTGCCATCGGCGTGGACCAACAGCTGGGTTCAGTCGCAGCGGGTAAAGTCGCTAACCTGACCGTGTTTAGCCGCGACTACCACATCATCAAGACCTTCGTTAATGGAAACGAGGTCGTAACCGGATAAGGCAAGTATGACAACTGGCGGACACGCACCCATTGGAAATGTGGATCTGGTCAAACAGCTTAATAGCGCGGCGGTATACCGCCTGATCGATCAGTTAGGCCCTATTTCACGCATTCAAATCGCCGAGCAGAGCCAACTTGCTCCCGCCAGTGTCACCAAGATTACCCGCCAGCTGATTGAGCGCGGGTTGATTAAGGAAGTTGACCAGCAGGCCTCCACCGGGGGCCGCCGGGCGATTTCTATCATTACTGAAACCCGGGGTTTTCAAGCCATTGGCGTGCGCCTCGGGCGTAACGATGCCACCATCACCCTGTTTGATCTCTCCGCTAAAGCCATTGCTGAAGAGCACTATCCCCTGCCGGAACGCACCCAGGAAACCCTGGAGTATGCGCTACTAAAGGCTATCACCCACTTTCTCGATACCCACCAGCGGCGCATCCGCGAGTTAATAGCTATCGCAGTGATCCTGCCTGGTTTGGTTGACCCGGAAAGTGGCGTGGTGCGTTATATGCCTCACATCAATGTCCACGATTGGCCACTGGTGAGTTCTTTAACCGATCGTTTCAAGGTGACCTGTTTTGTGGGCCATGATATTCGCAGCCTGGCATTGGCGGAGCACTATTTTGGTGCCACTAAAGATTGCGAAGACTCCATTCTGGTGCGCGTACACCGCGGGACCGGGGCCGGTATCCTCTCCAACGGGCAGATCTTTATTGGCCGTAACGGTAACGTGGGTGAGATTGGCCATATTCAGGTGGACCCGCTGGGGGAGCGCTGCCATTGCGGTAATTTCGGCTGCCTGGAGACTATCGCCGCCAATGCCGCCATTGAAGGCCGGGTGCGTCATCTGCTGGAGCAAGGCTATCCCAGCCGTCTGATTCTCGACGATTGCAATATCACCGCCATTTGCAAAGCTGCCACTAAAGGCGATCCGCTCGCCACTGAAGTGCTGGAGCATGTGGGCCGCCATCTGGGGAAAGCCATCGCGATTGCCATCAACCTGTTTAACCCACAGAAAGTGGTCATTGCCGGGGAGATTGTAGAAGCAGAGAAAGTGCTGATGCCCGCCATCGAAAGCTGTATCAACACCCAGGTGCTAAAGGCCTTCCGTAAAAACTTGCCGGTGGTGCGCTCCCAATTAGATGACCGCTCTGCCATTGGCGCCTTTGCCCTGGTTAAGCGGGCAATGCTTAATGGGATCCTGCTGCAACATTTGCTTGAGGGTTAACGCCGCCTGGCGCTATCAGGTATAGTTAGCCGTTTCTTTCTACGTGGGTAGTTTATGACCATTCAAAACGTTATTTGCGATATCGACGGCGTGCTGATGCACGACAACGTCGCTGTGCCCGGTGCCAACGAGTTTCTGGCCCGTATTATGGATAAAGGCATTCCGCTGGTATTGCTCACTAACTATCCCTCCCAAACCGGCCAGGATCTGGCAAACCGCTTTGCCTCAGCCGGTGTCGATGTGCCGGACAGCGTGTTTTACACTTCCGCCATGGCGACCGCCGATTTCCTGCGCCGCCAGGAAGGTAAAAAAGCCTATGTGGTAGGTGAAGGGGCGTTAATCCATGAGCTGTATAAAGCGGGCTTTACCATTACTGATATCAACCCGGACTTTGTGATCGTCGGCGAAACCCGTTCCTTTAACTGGGAGATGATGCATAAGGCAGCCTACTTTGTGGCGAACGGTGCGCGCTTTATCGCCACCAACCCGGATACCCATGGCCGTGGCTTCTACCCTGCCTGTGGCGCACTCTGCGCCGGGATTGAGAAGATCTCTGGTCGCCAACCCTTTGTGGTGGGTAAACCCAGCCCGTGGATCATCCGCGCAGCCTTAAATAAGATGCAGGCCCACTCGGAACAAACGGTGATTGTTGGCGACAACCTGCGTACCGATATTCTGGCGGGCTTCCAGGCCGGCCTGGAAACCATCCTGGTGCTCTCCGGGGTATCCACCTTAAATGATATCGATGCTATGCCGTTCCGGCCAAGCTGGATCTACCCATCTGTGGCAGAAATCGACATTATTTAATTGTGATTTGCGCCAGTTGGCACTGGCGCAGCCCATAAATTAGATAATCATCAATACAACTCGCCTTTCATTGTCGATCTGATAATTTACCCGTCCAAACCTTCGCCATAATTCACTATCCTTTAACCCCTATTGCACTTTTTGAGATTCAGCCGCTAAACCCCTTGCACCAACACTGCCAAATAGGTCATTTTCTTATCCATGACAGCGGCATAATTAACTCGCCGTAGGCGATGATGGAGAAGGGTATGTGTTCAATTTTTGGTGTTCTGGATATTAAAACCGATGTAGTTGAGCTGCGTAAGAAAGCCCTGGAGCTTTCCCGCCTGATGCGCCACCGTGGCCCAGACTGGTCAGGGGTGTATGCCAACGATAAAGCCATCCTCGCCCATGAGCGTCTGTCCATTGTTGACGTCAACGCCGGTGCTCAGCCGTTGTATAACGCTGATAAAACCCACGCCCTGGCAGTTAACGGTGAAATCTACAACCATCAGGCCTTGCGCGTAGAATATGGCGATCGTTACTCATTCCAGACTGGTTCTGACTGTGAAGTAATCCTGGCGCTGTATCAGGAAAAAGGGCCAGAGTTCCTTGATGATCTAGAAGGGATGTTCGCCTTTGTACTGTATGACGAAACCAAAGATGCCTACCTGATTGGCCGTGACCATATTGGCATCATCCCGCTGTACATGGGCCATGACGAACACGGCAACCTGTATGTTGCCTCAGAAATGAAAGCGCTGACTCCGGTATGCCGCACCATTAAAGAGTTCCCGGCCGGCAGCTATCTGTGGAGCCAGGACGGTGAAATCCGCTCTTACTACCAGCGCGATTGGTTTGATTATGATGCGGTAAAAGATAACGTTACCGATGCCAACGCCCTGCGTACCGCGCTGGAAGACTCGGTCAAAAGCCATTTGATGTCTGACGTACCTTACGGCGTGCTGCTTTCCGGCGGCCTGGATTCTTCGGTTATTTCCGCCATCACCAAAAAATACGCCGCCCGCCGGGTGGAAGACCAGGAACGCAGTGAAGCCTGGTGGCCACAGCTGCACTCCTTCGCTGTCGGCCTGAAAGATGCCCCGGATCTGAAAGCGGCCCAGGAAGTTGCTGACCACCTGGGGACCGTGCACCATGAAATCCATTTCACGGTTCAGGAAGGCCTTGATGCTATCCGCGATGTTATCTACCACATAGAAACCTATGACGTAACCACTATCCGCGCCTCCACCCCGATGTACCTGATGTCCCGCAAGATTAAAGCCATGGGGATTAAAATGGTGCTCTCCGGGGAAGGCTCCGATGAAGTATTTGGCGGCTATCTCTATTTCCACAAAGCGCCAAACGCTAAAGAGCTGCATGAAGAAACCGTGCGTAAGCTCCAGGCGCTGCATATGTTTGACTGCGCCAGGGCCAATAAAGCGATGTCAGCCTGGGGGGTTGAGGCCCGGGTTCCGTTCCTGGACAAAAAATTCCTTGACGTCGCCATGCGTATCAACCCGCAGGACAAAATGTGCGGTAACGGCAAAATGGAAAAACACGTTCTGCGCGAATGTTTTGAATCTTACTTGCCGGCAAGCGTGGCATGGCGCCAGAAAGAGCAGTTCTCCGACGGTGTAGGCTACAGCTGGATCGATACCTTGAAAGAAGTGGCGGCCCAGCAGGTCACTGACCAGCAACTGGCAACGGCCAGCTTCCGCTTCCCGTACAACACCCCTTCTTCTAAAGAAGCCTATTTGTACCGCGAAGTATTTGAAGCGTTATTCCCGGTCCCAAGCGCGGCCGAGTGTGTTCCCGGCGGCCCATCGGTCGCCTGTTCTTCGGCTAAGGCTATTGAATGGGATGAAACCTTCAAAAACATGAATGACCCTTCAGGCCGAGCTGTGGGCGTGCATCAGTCCGCCTATCATCAGTAAGTATCGCCAACGGGCCTTCAGGCCCGTTTTTATATACTTTACTGGTTTAATTTCACCGCGCTACCCCGTAGATTTAGTGATAAATAATCAATAATTGTTGATTATTAAATCAGGCTGTATGTAACTCATCCAAACGATTCAAATCGGAAGTATTTCGGGAAAAAATGTGTTGACGCTGCAAAGCCCAATACGCATAATGCGCCCCGCAACGCCGATAAGGTAGCGCGAGAAAAAGATGGCTACGTAGCTCAGTTGGTTAGAGCACATCACTCATAATG
>CBIFWW010000114.1:0-10780 GCA_966186435.1 uncultured Enterobacteriaceae bacterium | reverse complement strand
TTTAGTAACCGGCCGCAATCAGTTAATAAAAAAATACACTGATTGCTCGAACATAACTTAATAATTTACTGGTACACAACATGAATCAGGCGACACTTCATCATTCCGACATTTTTGCTTCTCTTCCCGACGCAGCACTTTCTGACTACTTCCGCCACGCCGGGGACCGGTTGCAGGAAGAGACGGCAGTATTGGGTATGGCAATTAGTCATTTGATGCAAGCCAATGGTTATGTCTCCAATAAAGATATTATTATTTTCCTGATCAATGTCTTAGAAACCACCAGCGACGTGGTTACTAATGATATCATTCGTAAGACTCTTGAAATCGTGGTGGGCTACACCGGCGATGATATTTGATCAAAGCTTGCGATGAGATATGCCGGTAAGCTGACTTACCGGCAACGTCGTTGTTTACAACGCATTCATCATAGAATAACCCTATGGTTTTAAAGCTTGAAACTATAACTTTGGATTTTAAACTGCCTCAGCAATAATTTTCCACATGTTTTTAAAGGTTATCCTATACTTAAAACTTACAACTATTCTATTCGATACCCTACTATGAACGATAAGCACAGCATAATTACTTTAAAGAATGCCGATATTTGGGTTGATGACAGTTACTTGGCATTAGGTATTGAAACATTATTGTCTACATATCGAAGTCATACCCCTAATATTCGGTTTGTGTTTTTCTCTGCCGAGCATTATTTCGATGTTTTAGCGCATCATTATGATTTAATGAAACACCGCTTAATTATGTTAATTGATAAGCAGGCATACGCTTTCCTTAATAATATGCCCGTTACCCGTTTATCGATTAAAGCCAGTGCAGATGCATTCAGCGATACGTTGTTCAAGCTCAGTCATAGACCGCGTCAGGAGCGGTTATTGCAGTCAGACAGTATTGAGTTAACTGAGCGCGAGCAAGTATTTTTAAAATTGATGACCGAAGAGAAGAATATTAGCGATATTGGCAAATCGTTAAATCTGCATATCAAGACGATCTATAAAACCCGTTACGATCTTGCAGAAAAAACCGGCTGTGCCAATGTCACAGAATTTCTACACACCTTTAGAACCAATTTATTCAAACACTGGCTGGCCACTACCGTTACGCAAAGGGTTTAATACTTTAGCCACTGGCGCGCTGCACCAAACGGCAATCAAGCATCACCCGCTCCAGGTTACCGTCGGGATTGTCGAGCTTGCTCATTAACAGCTCGACAGCCCGACGACCAATCTCCCTTGAAGGCTGCTGTACGATTTTCTATTGAGGTGAGATCGCTTCAGCCAGTTTTGATAGCGACCATTGCGCTCATATTCACCCTCCTTCACATGGAACGCTTTTATTGAGGAAAGTCTGGGCAATAAGAGCTGATGTATAGAGACCGAGCAGACTGGGCATTTTCACTGACGGTTGTCATCGTCAAATCCTCAGAAGTAATCGATTACAAATAATGCGCGCGAATTGAAGCGTTTTTGAATAAGCCAGATAACCGCCGACTACACTAAAACTTATCCTCCTCTCTCAGGTTAAATCGATGAAGACCATGGAACAACAGATTGTGAATTACGCCGCTTATCACCGTGACCCGCGCAATATTGCCACTCACTGCATAGGTATTCCGTTAATTGTCTTCAGCCTGACAGCCCTGCTCTCGCGGCCGGTATTTATCCTTTGGGATGCACCCTTTACACTGGCAATGTTGCTAGCGGCTGCCAGTGCCTGTTATTACCTGTGGCTGAACCGGGTTCTTGGGATCTTTATGACCCTGATTCTGATTGTGGCCCTGATATATGGTTATGGATTGGCCGGGTGCAGTACGGCGGTCTGGCTGGGGGTCAGTTTAAGTGGGCTGAGCCTGGGTTGGGGATTTCAGTTTCTTGGCCATCATTGGGAAGGCCGCAAACCCGCTTTTGTCGATGACATAATGAGCCTAATGATTGGCCCATTATTTATTCTGGTGGAAGCCTGTTTCGCTCTGGGCACTTGGCAGCAATTAAAGCAGCAGGTGGAAGCGCGGGTGGGGAAAGTACGCCGACAAACCATAAATTAAGTAACGTTGTCACGTGGTTAGGTTTTTCTCGGTGAAACATTTAGAAAACGGTAGCCAACAGAAAGTTTAACTATCTTAGTGGGCATGAAGACAAATAAAAGCAATCACATAAAACTGTGACTGATGCGGATAAATGTCTTTGATCATTGATCTGAGTACATCAAGGGACATATTTTCCTGTTGAGCATGGTCCTCGGTGAGCCTATCAAGTGTTGTAAGCGTGATACTGCGCACTTCTATCTGGCAAAAAGTTACATCATCCTCAACGCGTCCGACGGTCAGAACTTGCCCCGGCTGGAAATGCGCTTCGCTGGCATCGCGGATGGTGATGGTTTTTAACCCTGCCAGAATATCGGCCTGAAAACGGGTAAAGAAGGTGATGTCATTCATCAAATTATTCCTTTGGCTTGTAGCACTGGGGCTTTGAAGGGGTGGCTCCAAAAGGCGACCCGGCGAATACGCTGGCCCCTACAATGGGTATTTCAACTCGCAAACGCCAGAGCATAAGGCGTTTCTGGTTAATATTGAGAAGGCGTAAGGGGGAGCAGGATAAAACCAGATCTCAAACGTCAAATATCATAATCCGCCCGCAACCAGAGCGGATTTTTTTAGCGTAGTTGTTCGGGATTTACTGTCCAGCAGGCACGCCACCATACCGAACGGCGGCGTTGCAAATAAAGCAGTATCGGGGGGATTACTCAGCAAGTTGTTGCAGGGCCTCTTCGCTTAAGCCGGTTATGGCGGCAACTGCCGCCATCTCATAACCGCTATCCAGCATTCTACGAGCGACGAAATTGACACCCTGACCTATCCCTTCCTCCTTGCCCTGTTCTATTCCCTGTTCTATCCCTTGATTAATTCCCTCTACCCGGCCCATCTGGATACCTTTGTAATAGCCGTACTCTTCCAGTTGCTGTGCAATAGTTAACATTTCACCCTCCTGATGTGGCATGCGTGATGCGATTTTGTGCATCAGCGTTTTGGCATTTTCCGTTTTGCCGGTCTGGATTAAATAATTTATCAAGGAAACTATTTGCTGTCTCGTCAGGGGGTGGGCCTCCATCATGCTAATCAGAGGATCCAGGATTTTTGCCAGGTCGCGCTCGGCAATATGTTTTTGCACCAGCGTTAGAGCCGCCATCCGGCCATGCCCCCTAATGGCGTCATCATCGATGACCGTCACATCCACCAGCGGAAAGCTGGCGTTATAGAGTTTCTCTGCATACTGCGGGATAGCACATGCATCCAGCCAGCGGGTGGAATACGGATACGGGCTGCGTCTGCCGGCATAAAACAGCACCGGGATCACCAGCGGTAACATGCTGTGGCCTGCATCCAGATGTTGCTGCATGGCGGCCACGGCGTAGCGCAGCATGCGGAAGGCCATCAGCTTATCCGGGGTGGACTGATGCTCGATCAACACCTGCACATAGCCCGCCTGGCCATCACGGGTTTTGAGGCTGTAGAGCACGTCGCTGTAATAGGCTTTCAGGTGATCTTCAACAAAGCTGCCCGGTGCCAGCCTGAGGGTGCTAAAGTCACAAATGTCCAGGATCTCCTGGGGGAGATGCAGTGCCATAAAATCCCTGGCGGTGTCCGGGTGGGTCAGAAACTGTTTAAATGCCAAATCATGTGGGGCCGCCGCAACAGAATAGCCCCGTGCCCTGTGCTGTTCATCCATCCCTGATCTTGCGCCTCCTGGCTGATTAATTCGCCTGCCAGACTATCTAATTGCGCCCCGGGATACTTGCCTCATTCTCCTTTTTTTGCCGGGTCTTCGAGGCGGGTTACATCGGGATGCCACTCCGTTGCCGCCTCGTGATAAATCTCTGCGAGCCATCCTGCAATAAAATTGAAGGTGACCCAGTTTCATCCCGGCTTAAAAGCCTGACAACCGGCCAAAAAAACGCCTCTTTAACAGAGGCGTTTTTCATTAAATTAACCGTTACTTAAACAAGCGCACCCGCACCGCTTTGCCTTTAATTTTGCCCTGCTGGAGTTGCTTAAACACCTGACGGGCAATACCCCGGCGCACCGCAACATAGGTATGCATTGGATGGACGTTTATCTTGCCGATATCTTCACCCCGGATACCCATTTCACCGGTTAACGCACCCAGGATATCGCCCGGGCGCATCTTGGCTTTTTTGCCACCGTCGATACACAGGGTGGACATCTCGGCTTCCAGCGGTACGATAGACACGCCCAGCTGGCTCTGCTGCCAGTTGAGTTTCATATGCAGCATCTCTTCCAGGGCGCTGGCACGCACGGCCTCTTCCGGCGCACACAGGCTGATAGCCAGGCCTTGCTCACCGGCACGGGCGGTACGACCAATACGGTGGACATGGACCTCCGGGTCCCAGGCCAGCTCGTAGTTGATCACCATTTCCAGGGCTTTAATATCCAGCCCACGGGCTGCCACGTCGGTGGCAACCAGTACCCGGCTGCTGCCATTGGCAAACTGAATCAGGGTCTGGTCGCGATCGCGCTGTTCCATATCCCCATGCAATGCGGCCACGCTTTGGTTGCTGTCCAGCAGGGCATCCACCACCGCCTGGCAATCCTTCTTAGTATTACAGAACACCACGCAGGAAGCGGGCTGATGCTTACTCAACAGCTTTTGCAACAGGGTGATTTTGCCATTGCGCGACACTTCATAAAACTGTTGTTCCACCTGGGGCAGCTCATCTACGGTATCCACTTCAATGGCCTGTGGCGCCTGCTGGATGCGCTGGCTCATGGCAGCAATAGCCGACGGCCAGGTGGCGGAGAACAGCAGGGTCTGACGCTGGGCCGGTGCGTGGTTAATCACGCTGTCGATGGCATCCGCGAACCCCATATCCAGCATGCGGTCGGCTTCATCCAGCACCAGGGTTTGCAGGGCATCCAGGGAAACGGTCTGCTTTTCGAGGTGGTCCAGTAAGCGGCCTGGGGTGGCAACGATGATGTGCGGCGCATGAGCTAATGAATCACGTTGAACACCTAATGGCACCCCGCCACACAACGTCAGGATTTTAATGTTGGGCAGGTAGCGGGCCAGGCGGCGCAGCTCCTGAGCAACCTGGTCGGCCAACTCACGGGTCGGGCACAGCACCAGGGACTGGCAGGCAAAGCGCGTGGCGTCGATATAGGCCAGAATCCCCAGCCCGAATGCCGCGGTCTTGCCGCTGCCGGTTTTAGCCTGGGCGCGGACATCCTTCCCGGCCAGGATCACGGGCAATGCGGCGGCCTGAATCGGGGTCATGCTGGTGTAGCCAAGATCGTTCAGGTTAGCGATCTGCGATTCAGGAAGTAGGTTGAGGCTGGCAAAAGAGTTCACGGCGAGATTCTCAATAAAGTCACAGGAATAATTAGCGTTGCGCATGATACCACCCCCAGCCTACGGGGTGAATTTATCCTTACTGTCTTCTGATTGACGCGATTAATATGAAGTCTCTTAGATGTGGCTGCTCTACACTAACAGTTCAAGACCAGGCCTTATTTTTATTCATTTTTCAGGAAGTGTGCCATGCCAGATGTTGAAAACGTCATTCTGCTGAATGCAGATTTACAACCGATTGGTGAGATGCCAAAGTCCCGGGTACACAGCAGCATCACCCCGCTGCATTTTGGCTTTTCCAGCTACCTGTTTAATGATCAAGGCCAGGTGCTGGTGACCCGGCGCGCACTGGCAAAAGTGGCCTGGCCCGGCGTGTGGACTAATTCCGCCTGTGGCCACCCGGCGCACAATGAAGCATTAGAGGCCGCCGTGGCCCGCCGTGCTGCCATTGAACTGGGGCTGACGGTGGCAAATGTAACCGCGTTGAGCACGGCCTTCCGTTACTGCGCCACTGATGCCAGCGGCATCCAGGAAAACGAATACTGCCCGGTATTTGCCGCCAGTATTACTTGCCCACCGTCTCCGGCGTCGGATGAAGTGATGGATTACCAATGGGTGGCGCTGGAGGCGTTGATCGCAAGCGCAGCGCTGGCTCCCTGGGCCTTCAGTCCGTGGATGGTAGATCAATTAAAAAACCCAGATATCGTTGCTGCCCTGCGGCGTTTCATCCAGTAAAAGTAAAAGGCCAGTTGGCTGGCCATTCCTGATTAGTTTTTATCCCGTAACTCCTTGACCTGGCTGGCGCGAAGATCCCCCGGTAATCCGCCCCAGGCGCTGCGCATGTAGTTCACCAGTTGCGCCACCTCCTCGTCACTCAGATCCCCGGCAAAGCCCGGCATACTTTGCATTTGTTGGTTAGCCGGGAAGGACTGGGCCGGTAAGCCATCAAGCACCGACACCACCAGATTACGGCTGTCTGGCTGGCGCATGGTGGCATTATTCACCATTGCCGGGGCGACATTTGGCTTCCCTTCCCCTTCGCGCCCATGGCAACCGGCGCACACATTCATCCAGGTAGTGCGGCCCGGCCCCTTGGCCGGTTGCGATTTTACTTCAGCCGCTGGCGGGGGCGTATCCCCCATCAGATAGATAGCCATCGCCTTGTTATCCCCGGCCGTCAGGTGACGAGTGCTGAGATCCATCACCATGTGCATTTCACCAAAGGCTGTGCTCTGTGGGGTAATGCCGTGGCTCAGGAACAGCTGGAGATCATTAGGCGTCCAGCCCCGCTGGGCCAACCCGTGTGGGGTGATATCCGGTGCACTAAAGCGCCCCAGTACCCCGCCCTGCATTGGCTTGTCGAGATCCATCTGCCCCAGCTTACCGCGCGGGGTGTGGCACTCACCGCAGTGGCCTAGCACATCCGCCAGGTAGCGACCATGGCCCCATTCAACCGATGTCCCCTGGGAGCTGGCAGGCAGCGCATCATAAGAGAAAAACAGCAGATTCCAGCCAATCATCGCCATTCGTTGGTTAAGGGGGAACGGGAATTCATTCTCCGGCGTGGCAACCTCTACCGCCGGGCGAGTCATCAGATACGCATAAATGGCATCGCTGTCTTCGCGGGTCATCCCTTTATAGGAGGTGTAGGGCATCGCCGGATACAGATGGCGGCCACCGGGGGCCACCCCACGAGTCATCGCGTGATAAAACTGCTCATTAGTCCAACGGCCAATCCCGTTATCGGCGGAAGGGGTGATATTACTGCCATAAATGGTGCCGAAGGGGGTTTCCAGCGGGAATCCCCCCGCCAGTGGTGCACCGCCGGAGGCGGTATGGCAGGCGGCACAGTCTGCCGCCTGAGTCAGATAGCGGCCGCGCTCAATTTGTTGCGGGCTGGCTTTGACCTGCTGAACCGGGCCATCCCAGGAGCGGTTTTCCCGCCACCATAGGATCGCCACTATCACCAGCGCCAGCAGCACCAGCCCGCCAAAAATACGCTTGATCATTTTTGCCCCCCTGTCACCAGGCCTGGGGTGCTCAGGGCCAAATCGCGTACCGCTTCGTAATAGCGCACATAGCCGGTACAGCGGCAGATATGGTTCTCCAGCGCTTTTTCAATCTCGCTTTCCAGTTGCTCACGGGCCACCGGCTGGCGTTTTAGTTTCTCGATAAAAATGGTGGCGGCATTAACAAACCCCGGGGTGCAGTAGCCGCACTGGAAGCTATAGTGCTCCAGGAATGCCTGCTGCACCGGGGAAGGTTGGGCCGGGGCGCTGTCGGTGGCTGGGGTACTATGACCCTCCACGGTGCGCACGGTTTTACCGTTAAAAAAGTTGGCCCCTGTGATGCAGGTGCGGCGTTCCTCGCTGGTGCCATCTGGCCGGTCGATAATAATCACGCAGGCATGGCAAATCCCCTGCCCACAGCCCAGGCGACTGCCAGTAAGGTCGAGGTATTCGTGGAGGAAATCAATCATCATCAGCCCTTCCGGCACCTCGAAAGGCCCCATCTTTTGGCCGTTGATGGTTAAGGAGAGGGGTTGGGTAGTTATGCTCATTGCAGCACCTCGCGAATCTGTTCTGCCCGCACGGGTAAATCACGGAAACGGTGGCCGGTGGCCGCGGCAATCGCGTTCACCAGTGCAGCCACCACGGGGATCATGGTCACTTCAGCCATCCCTTTGGGCGGGTCGGTTTCCGACAGCGGCGGAAGGATTTCCCCGGTCTGCCGCCACACCGCCACATCGCGGGCCATCGGGATTTTATAGCGGTTAAAGTTCCATGTCCCATTACCGGGGCCGTCTTCGTACAAAGGCAGATACTCATGCAAGGCATGGCCGATACCCATCGCCAGACCGCCCTGAAGCTGGCCGGAGACCAGCTCCGGTACAATCAGGTTGCCGCACTCCAGGATCGAGTGGTGAGTCAACAGCTCCACTTTACCGGTGGCAATCTCCACGGAGATTTCTGCCAGGGTACCCACCGCGCTGTAATAGGTCACCGCGGCATTATTACGCTGCACCGGCGGGTAATACACCTGGCTGCGATCCACCACGCTATACTCACCATTGCGCCGCACCGCCAGGCCATCAATCGGCAGACGCAGGGGCTGGTTGTCGAGGGTGAAATCGGCTTCCGCCCACTGCCAACGGTTGAACACATGTACCGTCGCCCCGGTTATCAGCCCCAGTTTCCAGGCGGTTTTGGCTAACAGCGGCAGCGGTAGAATCTCCAGCCCCGCTGCCGTCAGGCCGCCTTCGACCCATCGGGCATCTTCCTGGCGCACCACCAGCGGGGCCGCCTGGCCGCCGCCAATCCCGGTTTGCCACAGGCTAAGGGCCGCTGGCCACAAGCCCTGCTGGAAGATCAACCGCGCCGCTTCCCGGGTACTGTGGGAGAAATAAAACGCCGAGTTACTGGCGCTGGAGGGCGAACACCAGGAAGGGGTCCATAATGGGTTACGTTGTAACGTATCTTGATCCGCCTGGCTCATGATGTACGGGTCGCCGCTGGTGACCATCGGTAATACAGACCAGTCGGTCACCGAGAAATGGGCGCTGTCTGCCGGGTTGCCCAACCACTTAGCACAGAGCACCGACTGGGAGGTTGTCATCCCGGTGCCCATCTCCGCCCCACTGTGATACAGGGTGATGTGCCCTTCTTCACTGACCTCAATCCGGGCGAAAGAGGTTTCGGCCCCGGTGCCGAAGTCCTTCTGTACGCAGCCAAAGCCCACCCCGTAACGCTTGCCAGGATATTGGCTTTCGAACTCGCGTTTGCGGCGGTCCCGCTGCTGCCACAGGGGGTGCTCGGCGGCTTTACGTAACACTTCATCGGCACGGATCGCCCCGGCGGGTATCGCCCCCTGGGTGTTTTTCATGCCCGATTTCAGGACGTTGCGCAGGCGGAAGTCAATGGCGTCCAGCTTCAGCGCCTCCGCCATTTCGTCAATCATCATTTCGGTGGCGGCCATACTTTGCAGGGTGCCATAGCCCCGGGCAGACCCGGCATCAATCGCCCGGCTGGCAATGCCCACGGCGGAAAGATCGCTTTTCGGGAAGTAATAAATGGATTGGGCCGCGGTGGCCCCCACCATCGCAACTGACGGGGTAAAGTTGCTGCGCCCGCCGCCGTTGGCGGTCATATCACCCTTGAAGGACTGAAGAATGCCGGTGTTTTTATCCACCCCGATGGTGTAGTGCATATCGAAGGCGTGGCGTTTCAGGCTGGTCTGGAACTGTTCATAACGGTCATTGGCCAGGCGGATGGGATAACCTGCGCCGTACATGGCCGCCACCGTACCATAGAACGGGAAGTTACAGTGGTCTTTAGAGCCATAGCCCACGGTATAACACGGGTGGAGGAAGACCTGTTTTACCGCCAGCGCCCCTTTAGCCAACATCGCTGGGAGCAGCTCCATCACTTCTTGCGGGGACTGGGTTGGCACCACCAGATGCAGGGATTGGCTCTCGGCATCGTACCAACCATTAGCGTTATCCGGTTCCAGAGCGGCGGTATCAATAGACTGGGTGCTGTAATTACGGGACATCACCAGCCAGTTGGCTGGCGGGGCCGCAAGTTCATCGGCAATTTTGCCGGCCCAGGCCATGCCGGTTTCATCCAGTTTGCCGCCTTCACGGCCTTCGGGCCATACCGGCAAGTGTTTGCGCATCGCCGCCGGGAAGATTGGCATATCTTTCAAACTGGAGAAACTATCATCATCGGCAGAGGTCGCCCCGCCAACCCGTACAAAGCGGAAAGTGCCCCAGGGGTCGCGCTCCAGTGGGCCGGTAACCGCCCCGTAGTGAACCACATCATCATGGAATTTCAGGGCGTCTTTGGCGAAGCGGAACCGGGCGAAATCGTGATAAATCAGGATCGCCACGGCATGGCCGAGATAGGCCGGGGTTTTCCCCTGCGGTAGCAGCATATCGTCACCGTAGAAAGCCGGGAACGCCAGGCCATCACGGGTTAAATCTTCGGCGGTAACAATCCTATCTGGCTGGAGATCGCTCCCTAAGCGGGAAAGATCGATACCGGTAAAAAGCCGGTCTGCCTGGGTGGCGCGCAGGATAAATGCATGGCCCTGCTTTTGCGGCCAATGGGCCATATCCCGGGCGCGTATATCGCGGGCAAACACTTTTTGGCCCATCACTTTGGCGGTGCCATCAATGCGCATCCGCACCCGCCGGGTGACTGGGTCCCAGGCCGGGGACTGGAGAATTTTATCTTCAAACAGGGCGGCATAAGCCTTACTGTGCAACGGGGCTAAATAAACTGATACCCCGGCAATTACCGCGTGCCGGAGAAACTGACGCCGCGACGGGTTAAAGCTATGCATCACTCAATTCCTTCTTATTATTCGGTGTTATATAAAGGTTTTTATAATCACTCACC
>CBIFWW010000113.1:0-10816 GCA_966186435.1 uncultured Enterobacteriaceae bacterium | reverse complement strand
TCGCCCGTACTCGTGATAACGAGATCGTGGCAAAACTGTTTAACGAACTGGGCCCACGTTTCGTGAGCCGTACCGGTGGTTACACTCGTATCCTGAAGTGTGGCTTCCGTGCCGGTGACAATGCTCCGATGGCTTACATCGAGCTGGTCGACCGTTCCGAAAAAGCAGAAGCTGCTGCAGAGTAATCTGTAGTAACATAGAAAAACCCCGCTTGCGGGGTTTTTTTATGCCTGAAATTCCTCATCGCTGTACACTATCTCCAACCCTCTTCATTCTGGAACATACTATGTGGTTGCTGGATCAGTGGGCTGAACGCCATATATCAACTGCCCAACGTAACGGCGAATTTGATAACCTTCCTGACGTTGGAGATCCACTCGATCTTGATGATGACTCCCAAGTCCCTGCTGAATTACGGGCAGGCCATAGGCTTTTGAAGAACGCTGGTTGATTACAAGCCGAACTACAGCAGAGCAAAGAGGCCATGGAATTGGCCGATCTCCTACGTACCATTGAACAAGAGCATCCTAATTACCAAGATTACAGCCGCCGGCTGGCTTTACTTGAACTTAAACTACATCAAGCTGGTCTGAGTTCTGACTTCCTCACAGGTGATTACCGGTAAAAACTGATGACTAAAATCCAAGGGGGCGAAACATGAAATATCGTATTGGGGAATTGGCGAAACTGGCTGAAGTAACACCGGACACCATTCGCTTTTATGAAAAGCAGCAGATGATGGATCATGCTAATCGTACCGAAGGCGGTTTCCGTCTCTACAGTGAGCAAGACTTACAGCGACTAAAATTTATCCGTTATGCCAAGCAATTGGGTTTTACACTGGAAGCGATCCGCGAATTGCTTTCGATCCGGATCGATCCGGAACATCATACCTGTCAGGAATCTAAGGGGATCGTTCAGGCAAGGTTAAGTGAAGTTGAGACTAAAATTGCTGAGTTGCAGTTTATGAAACAATCTCTCCAGTTATTACATGATTCTTGCTGCGGGGCAGACCACAGCAGTGCCTACTGCTCAATACTGGAAACGTTGGAGCAAGGTGCCAAGGCTTGATTTTAAAAAGTATCAGGCGCAAAATCCGCCGATATCAACATCAGGAGGCAACAATGAGTAAATACCAACATCAGCGTGGTCAAATCAATGATAATGCTCTGGAGGCCCTGTTAACGGATCCACTTTTCAGGCAACGGATAGAAAAAAGTAGAAAAGGGAAAGGTAGCTTTCAGCGTAAAGCAAAACTCACTAAGAAGGGGAACTGGGAGGCCAGTGGCAAACAGGCGGTGCGCTTTTTTACCACTGGCTTTTTAACTTGCGGAATTAATCTACGCGCTTGTTTTGCTCTTTAAGGAGATCGCGGATCTCGGTTAGAAGAGCCTGATCTTTGGTCGGGCCGGCAGCAGGGGCTTCTTTCTTCTTGTACATTTTATTCATCAGCTTGATCGCCATGAAAATTGCGAAGGCCACGATGACAAAATCAAAAATGTTCTGAATGAAAACCCCGTAATGCATTACAACGGCTGGTGTGTCACCTACAGCATCCCGCAGAGTCCAGGCGAATGATTTAAAATCTACCCCACCAATCAGCAGCCCCAGCGGTGGCATAATGATATCTGCTACCAGGGACGAGACGATTTTACCAAACGCCGCACCAATGATAACACCCACTGCCAGGTCAACCACGTTCCCACGCATCGCGAAGTCGCGAAACTCTTTAAATATGCTCATTTTATTCTCCATGCACCGAACAATAGTCTTTAAGTTTAACCAATGATTGTGTAATTTCCATTGCAGGGACAGAGTGGAGTGGCGTTAAACGCCTTATAATATAAAAGGTTAATGCTAAAGCGGCACTTAAGCCGCCTTGCATATTTTAAAGGAAGAATGGGCTTGGCTGAAACAGCCGTTCTACGTCAGATATAAATTTCTTATCAGTCAGGAACATAATTACGTGATCTCCCTGCTCAATTCGCAGATTATCATTAGCGATCATGACGTCATTCCCACGAACAATTGCGCCGATGATGGTGCCAGGCGGCAATTTTATCTCATTTATTTCACGGCCTACGACCCGGGATGTGCTTTCATCACCATGGGCCACCGCTTCAATGGCTTCAGCAACACCGCGGCGTAATGAAGAAACGCCCACAATATCCGCTTTACGCACGTGCCCCAGCAATGCAGAGACAGTAGCTTGCTGCGGAGAGATCGCAATATCGATCACGCTGCCCTGCACCAGATCTACGTATGCCTTACGTTGGATCAGCACCATTACCTTCTTGGCACCCATCCGCTTCGCCAACATCGCGGACATGATATTGGCTTCGTCATCATTAGTGACGGCAATAAACAGATCGACTTGATCGATATGTTCTTCCATCAATAATTCTTGATCGGATGCATCGCCAAAGAACACTATTGTGTTTTGCAGTTTCTCAGCCAGCTCGGCAGCACGCTTTTGATCGCGCTCAATCAGCTTAACGCTGTAGTCTTTTTCTAAACGTTTGGCCAGACCAGCGCCGATGTTGCCACCGCCAACCAGCATGATACGTTTATAGGGTTTCTCCAGCCGCTGAAGCTCACTCATCACTGCGCGAATATGTTGAGACGCGGCAATAAAGAATACTTCATCCCCGGCTTCTACAACTGTCGAACCTTGTGGGCGGATCGGGCGGTCATGACGGAAAATGGCCGCAACCCGTGTATCAATGTGTGGCATGTGTTCGCGCATGGTGGAGAGTGCGTTACCGACCAATGGGCCGCCGTAATAGGCGTTAACCACCGCCAGGCTGACTTTGCCCTCGGCAAAGTTCACCACCTGCAATGCGCCCGGATATTCAATCAACCGGTAAATGTTGTCGATTACCAGCTGTTCAGGTGCAATTAAGTGGTCGATCGGCACGGCTTCTGAATTAAACAGACGTTCTGCATCACGCACATAATCTGGCGCACGAATACGCGCGATACGATTCGGCGTATTAAACAGGGTGTAGGCAATCTGGCAGGCAATCATATTGGTTTCGTCGGAGCTGGTTACTGCCACCAACATATCGGCATCTTCAGCCCCGGCTTCACGCAGGATCCGTGGATGGGAGCCGTGGCCCTGGATGGCCCGCAGATCAAATTTATCTTGCAGGCTACGCAGACGTTCACCGTTGGTATCTACCACAGTGATGTCGTTGTTTTCTCCGACCAGGTTTTCCGCCAGCGTACCGCCGACTTGCCCGGCCCCTAAAATTATAATTTTCATTAGCAGTTCAGCGCCTGATGAAAAGCGACCCTTAACAGGATCAACGTTTAATTAGCTTAGCGTAATAGAAGCCATCCCCGGTATCGGCCGCAGGGAGATTTTGCTTGCCCGGGTGTTCATGTGTACCCGTTTCTACTAGCTGTGCATCTTGATGACGTGCCAAAAACGCCGCGATTTGCTGGCTGTTTTCTTCTGGCATGATGGAGCAGGTAGCATAAACCATTGTGCCGCCAGATTTTAAGCGTGGCCAGATAGCCTTAAGAATTTCACTTTGCAGCGCGGCTAAATCTGCGATGTCGGCATCACGGCGTAGCCACTTAATGTCCGGATGGCGGCGCACGACGCCAGTGGCTGAGCAAGGGGCATCTAACAAGATACGATCGAAGGTTTGCTCCCCGCACCAATGTTCTGGATAACGGCCATCGCCACACTTAACCTCAGCCTGCATATTTAAACGGGTCAGGTTTTCATGCACTCGTTTCAGGCGCTGCGGATCGACATCCACCGCCATGACCGTAGCTTTGGGGGCAGCCTCCAGAATGTGGGTAGTTTTACCACCCGGGGCCGCGCATAAATCGAGAATAGACTCGCCATTTTGCGGGGCCAGGAAAGTTATACAACCCTGTGCAGAAGCATCCTGGACAGTAACCCAACCTTCTTCGAAGCCGGGTAATGCCGAGACCGGCAGTGGTGTTTCTAGCAGTACGGCATCAGGATAATCTGGGTGGGTCTGGCCGTTATAGCCGGCCTCCTGAAGCAGGGCCAGCCAGTTGTCCCGCGAATGATACTGACGGTTTACTCGCAGCCACATCGGAGGGCGTTGGTTGTTGGCTTCCACGATGGTCTGCCAGTTCTCAGGATAAGCCTGTTGTATACGCTTTAATAACCAGCTTGGGTGCAACCAGCGGATTGCCTGAGTTTCAGACTCGGCAATAAGCTCTTCCTGCTGACGCTGGAACTGGCGCAGCACGCCATTGATTAGCCCTTTAAATTGCATCCGTTTAACCGCAACGGCACCCTCAACGGTCTCAGCGAGTGCTGCGTGTGCCGGAATGCGGGTGTAGACCAACTGATATAACCCAACCATCACCAGATAGTGCACAGTACGGTTTTTACCGGTCATCGGGCGTGACATCAGTTTGCCAATAAACCATTCAAGCTGTGGCAGGGTGCGTAAAACGCCAAAGCACAGCTCTTGGAGTAAAGCCCTGTCTTTATCGGAAACTTTTTGCTGAAGCAGGGGAAGCACGGCACTTAAGGATTGGCCTTTTTCCACTACTTGCTCGACCGCTTGGGCAGCCAGGCTGCGAAGGTTTTGTTTTTTTGTCATAGCCAGGGTCTGATTCGACCAATGTGAAGGAATAAAAATGCCCGGCTAAGCCGGGCAGAGTATATGCATCAGGCCAGGATATTACCTGGCAGGAACCACTCTTTACGGGAGTTCAATACGTCCTGCGCAGACATGGCTTTTTTCCCGGAAGGCTGGAGAATTTCCAGGTTCAAAATACCATTGGCGGTGGCAACCTGAATGCCTTGTTTATTCGCTGCGATAACTTCACCAGGGGCCTGGGTACAGGCCTGATCAATGACGGAAGCCTGCCAGATTTTTACCGGCTGGCCATCAATAGTGAAGTAACTCATCGGCCATGGATTGAAGGCGCGGATGCAGCGCTCAAGCTGTTCGGCGCTTAGAGACCAATCCAGAAGGGCTTCTTCTTTACTGAGTTTTTCCGCGTAGGTCACCAGGCTTTCATCCTGAACTTCAGGCTTAGCCGTACCGTTGGCGAGTTGCTCCAGGGTTGCTAATAATCCATCAGGCCCCAGGGCTGCCAGCTTGTCATACAGGGTGGCGCTGGTGTCAGAGGCTTCAATTGGGCAAGACAGCTTGTACAGCATATTCCCGGTGTCCAGGCCTACATCCATCTGCATGATGGTGACACCGGTCTCGGCATCCCCCGCCCACAGCGAACGTTGGATAGGCGCAGCCCCGCGCCAGCGTGGTAATAACGAACCATGCACGTTAATGCAGCCCAGGCGTGGCATATCCAGAACGGCTTTCGGCAGAATTAGGCCATAAGCAACTACCACCATAACGTCAGCCTTTAAGTCAGATACCAGGGGCTGGTTTTCGGCAGGGCGCAATGAAGCTGGCTGGAAGACAGGTATACCTTTTTCTTCTGCTAACACTTTAACCGGGCTAGGCATCAGCTTCTTGCCACGGCCAGCGGGCCGGTCAGGCTGGGTAAATACGCCAACTACCTGGTGCTGAGAAGACAAAAGCGCGTCAAGATGACGCGCTGCGAAGTCCGGCGTACCGGCAAAAATAATACGGAGAGGTTTGGACACAGTGATCCCTTTTACTTATTCGGCGCGAGCCTTCATGCGATCCAGCTTTTCAACTTTCTGGCGAATGCGTTGGCGTTTCATCGGAGAAAGGTAATCGACAAACAGTTTGCCGACCAGGTGATCCATTTCATGTTGAATACAGATCGCCAGCAGATCGTCTGCCTCAAGCTCGAAGGTTTTGCCATCGCGATCCAGTGCACGGACTTTAACTTTCTCAGCACGAGGCACTAAAGCACGCTGTTCAGGTACAGACAGACAGCCTTCTTCAATACCCGTTTCACCGCTTTTGTTCAGCAGTTCAGGGTTGATCAGGACCAGGCGCTCGTCACGGTTTTCAGAGACATCGATCACAATGATGCGCTGATGAATGTCCACCTGTGTCGCGGCAAGGCCAATACCTTCTTCGGCGTACATGGTGTCAAACATATCGTCGACGATACGCTGAATTTCGGCATTAACCTCTTTTACCGGTTCAGCAACAATGCGAAGCCGCTCGTCCGGGAAATGTAAAACATGCAAAACAGACATAGTTATCCAGAGCTGTGTTCAGATGATGAAAAGTTGATTAACTCTATTCTAGACATTTCCTGGCCTGATTGACAGCATCAAGCAACAATCGCATGGATAGCAGGTAAGCAGGTTTAGAGAGGTTTTAACCATGGAAAGAGTGGAATTATGGGTCCGCTTAATGGCGGTTCACGGCCTGTATGGCGAGCAGATGTTAAAAGCGGCCCTTTTGCTGAAAGGTAAGCGCCATATTACCCATGAAATGCTTGGCCACGCAGGGTTGAACGGCACGCAACAATCGCAATTTATCAACTTCCCTGAAGTCAATATTGACAAGGCTTGGCATTGGCTGGATGCCCCTGACAACCACCTGATTTGCGCCGACACCGCAGATTATCCCGCACAGCTCAAAGCAACAGACAGTTTTCCCGGTGCCTTTTATCTTGCCGGCAATCCAGACTTGCTTAAGGAACCCCAGTTAGCTGTGGTCGGCAGCCGGAATATGAGCTGGTACGGTAAGCAGAATACCGAACAGTTTTGCCAGACGTTAGCGATGCGTGGTCTCACTATAACTAGCGGGCTGGCATTAGGGGTCGATGGGGTTGCTCATCGGGCGGCTCTTGATGCCCAAGGGAAAACTGTGGCGGTTTTAGGGAACGGCTTCCCTGGCATTTATCCTAAACGCCACCGCAATTTAGCTATCCGCATTATTGAAAATGGGGGGGCCGTGGTCAGTGAATTCCCATTGGGAACACAGCCCCTGGCGATGCATTTCCCCCGTCGTAATAGGATTATCAGTGGATTAAGCTTTGGTGTATTAGTGACGGAAGCAGCTTTACGTAGCGGTTCCTTGGTGACTGCTCGCTGTGCGCTAGAGCAAGGTAGAGAGGTGTTCGCTATTCCTGGTTCTATCCATAGCCCGGGTAGTGAAGGCCCCCATTGGTTAATCCAGGAAGGGGCAGTTACGGTCACTAGCCCTGAGGATATCCTCAGCTATGCACAAAATGAGCTGAATAGCATACCGTTGGTGCCAAAAGTGGCAAAATATTCATCAGATCAAGGGGCCATTCCATTGCCATTTCCTGGGCTGTTGGCTAACGTAGGTGATGAGGTTACATCTGTTGACGTCGTCGCTGAACGTGCCGGCCAACCTGTGCCAGTGGTGGTAGCTCAACTGCTCGAACTGGAGTTAGCAGGTTGGATCGCAGCTGTACCCGGCGGCTATGTCCGATTGAGGAGGGCAAGCCATGTTCGACGTACTAATCTATCTGTTTGAGACATATATCCACACCGAAACAGAGATGAGTGTGGATCAGGATAGAATAACCCGTGACCTCAGCGATGCTGGATTCGATCGCGAGGATATCTACAACGCGTTGCAGTGGCTTGAAAAGCTCGCCGATTATCAGGAAGGGCTGGTGGAGCCAATGCAGTTAGCCAATGATCCACTCTCGATGCGTGTTTACACGGATGAAGAGTGCCAGCGTCTGGATGCCAACTGCCGGGGATTTTTACTGTTCCTTGAGCAAATTCAGGTTCTCAACCTTGATACCCGCGAAATGGTTATTGAGCGGGTAACAGCGCTTGATACCGAGGACTTCGAACTGGAAGATCTCAAGTGGGTTGTACTGATGGTGCTGTTCAATGTCCCGGGGTGTGAAAACGCTTACCAGCAAATGGAAGAATTACTCTTCGAGGTAAATGACGGTATGCTGCATTAATAATCTGTCAGTTTAAGAGTTATTATGGCCAAAGAAGCCTTGTTCCCCACCAATAAAAATGAGCCCTGCCCACAGTGTGGGGCTCAGCTAGTCATTAAAAGCGGGAAGCATGGCCCGTTTCTTGGCTGCTCCACTTATCCTGAGTGCGATTTTATTCGCCCACTGAAGAGCCAGGCGGATGGTCACATCGTCAAAGTGTTGGATGGCCAAACCTGCCCGGAATGCGGTAATACGCTGGTACTAAGGCAAGGCCGTTTTGGCATGTTTATTGGTTGTGCCAATTATCCAGAATGTAGCCATACCGAAGTTATCGATAAACCGGACGATACCAGTATCCCTTGCCCCCAGTGCCAGAAAGGCCAACTGGTGCAGCGGCGCTCACGCTATGGCAAAACCTTTCATTCCTGCGATCGCTACCCCGATTGCCAGTTCGTCATTAATTTCAAACCCGTGGCAGGGGAATGCGAGTTTTGTCATTACCCCCTGCTTATAGAGAAGAAAACGGCACAAGGCTTAAAACGCTTCTGTGCCAGTAAACAATGTGGAAAGCCGTTAATGGCGGGACAGACCAGTGAATAATAACCTGCAAACAGAGGCCATCACGGCCATCGTTGGTGTTCTGAATCAAGATCAGGTCATCGCCTATCCTACTGAAGCAGTTTTCGGTGTCGGGTGCGATCCCGATAGTGAAACTGCGGTAAATCGCCTGCTGGAATTGAAACAGCGCCCTGTTGAAAAGGGGCTGATTCTTATCGCTGCCAGCTACGAACAACTTAAACCTTATATAGATGATTCGTCCCTGACAGATGCTCAGCGTGAGGCAGTGTTCTCCTGCTGGCCTGGCCCGGTCACTTTTGTCTTCCCGGCTAAGGCTCAAACTCCACGCTGGTTAACCGGGCGTTTTGATTCCCTGGCGGTGCGGGTGACCAACCATCCCCAAGTGATTGCGTTGTGCCAGGCCTTCGGTAAACCACTGGTTTCGACTAGCGCTAATCTCACGGGCGAGCCGCCTTGCCGCACCACGGCAGAAGTCCTGGGTCAGTTTGGGGATGCATTCCCAGTGTTGGCAGGGGAAACCGGTGGCCGGGTGAATCCTTCTGAAATTCGTGATGCCTTAACGGGCGAACGCTTCCGTCAGGGCTAAGTTATGGAAATTTACGCCGTCTTCGGTAACCCAATTGAACATAGCAAGTCCCCCTTTATTCACCGTTTGTTCGCTGAGCAATTAGGGATCCACCATCCTTATGGCAAGGTGCTGGCTCCAAAGGATGATTTTATTCAGTCGATAGAGTCGTTCTTTGCAGCGGGGGGCAAGGGGGCCAATGTCACGGTTCCTTTTAAGGAGCAGGCTTTTGCCCGGGCTGATGAACTTACCGAACGTGCAACATTGGCCGGTGCGGTTAATACCCTCAAGCGGCTGGATGATGGCCGGTTGCTGGGGGATAACACTGACGGGATTGGGTTGCTCACTGATTTGCAGCGCCTTCATTTGATCAAGCCAGGCGACCGGATTTTGCTGATTGGCGCTGGTGGCGCGGCCCGTGGCGTCATCTTGCCATTACTGACACTGGAATGTGCTGTAACCCTTTGCAATCGCACCCATGCGCGGGCTGAAGAACTCGCCCGGCTTTTCAGTCATACCGGCAGTGTAGATGCCATTGCCTTTGATCAACTTCAGGATCATGAGTTTGATCTGGTGATCAACGCCACTTCGAGTGGTATCTCTGGGTCTGTTCCGGCGATACCGGCTCAGCTGATCAACAATCGGGTACGGTGCTACGACATGTATTACCAGAAAGGGTTAACGCCTTTCCTGGCCTGGTGTGTTGAGCACGGGGCCGAGCAATACGCTGATGGTTTGGGCATGCTGGTGGGCCAGGCTGCGCATGCCATATTGCTGTGGCATGGTGTACTGCCGGAAACCGGGGATGTGATAAACGCGTTAAAGCAGGAGCTGGGCCATTGAACCAGGCCATTCAGTTCCCGGATAGGGAACAGTGGGACGAGGCCCAACAGGCAATCCTCTTCCCGGCGCTGGTTAATGGTATGCAAATCCAGTGTGCGCTATCCCAGTCTTCATTAATTGCCCGTTTCGGGTTACTTAATAAAGAAGCCTGGATAGCGCAGTTTCAACAATGTCGTTGGGATATAGAAGATGAGGCTGAATCGCTAATCAAAGATGAGGCCTGGGATGATACTGGCATTGTCTGGCTCCCTTAATCCAGATAGTCATCTTTCCATTTAACATAGTTGTTCGCCGAATACTTCAGTCCTTCCAGTTCCGCCTCTTTCAGGGGGCGGATTTGCTTCACCGGGCTACCTAAATAGAGATAGCCACTTTCCAGGCGTTTGTTTTGCGGTACCAGGCTGCCGGCCCCAATCATCACGTCATCTTCTATTACTGCACCATCGAGCAAAATAGATCCCATACCGACCAATACCCGATTACCGATAATGCAGCCATGGAGCATCACTTTATGACCAACGGTAACTTCATCACCTATAAGAAGGGGATTGCCTTCAGGGTTGTAGCTCGATTTATGGGTCACATGTAATACGCTGCCATCCTGAATATTGGTGCGATTGCCAATGGAAACGTAATTTACATCGCCGCGGATTACAACCAATGGCCAGATACTAACATCATCACCCACCCGCACATCACCAATAACCACACTTGAAGGGTCGATCAGGACGTTTTTCCCAATACAGGGAGAAAGATTTTTATAGGATCGTAAAACTTCTGACATAAAAGACCTCTTAGCAGGGGAAAAGATTAGGTAAATGTGGCTGCAAATTTAAACGATCATAAGGCTGAAAAGCCTGCAATTGCGGGCAGATCGTACAGGATCACAGCAAGACGCATGAAAAACAATCGAACGATTAAAAAGATCGAAAAAGCACTTGTGCTATAAATCGAGATCCCTATAATGCGCATCCATCGACACGGCGCCCACGACAAACATCGCGGAGACAG
>CBIFWW010000112.1:0-10826 GCA_966186435.1 uncultured Enterobacteriaceae bacterium | reverse complement strand
GTACTAACACCCGGCCCCGGGCCAGCCGAGCCAGTTCGGCAATCACCAGACTTTTACCCGCCCCGGTGGGCAACACAATGGTGGCCGCTTCGTCATGCTGGCGGAAGTGGCGCAGGGTGGCATCGACGGCTTCTTGCTGATAGGGGCGCAGGGTATAAGACATGTGGTTTCTGGCATCAAGGATGGAAGCGCTATTATGCCACGGAGATTGTTAAAGATCGGCCTTTCTCCGCTTCGGGTGGGCCGTTATACTTGTTCATTAGCATTCTCGCTTCTCAATTGGTATAACAGGCAACTATTCCCCATGCGACTCGATAAGTTTTTGGCTCAGCAGCTCGGTATTAGCCGTGCCCTCGCCACCCGTGAACTCCGCGCCAAACGCGTCACCATTGATGGTGAAATGGTAAAAGACGCCTCTTTTAAAGTCTTGCCTGAGCACGATATCGCCTATGACGGTAACCCGCTGGTGGTGCAAGAAGGCCCGCGCTACTTTATGCTGAACAAGCCGGAAGGCTATGTTTGCTCAACCGATGATCCCGATCACCCGACAGTGCTCTACTTCCTGGATGAGCCAGTAGCCTATAAGCTGCATGCCGCAGGCCGTCTGGATATCGACACTACTGGCCTGGTGCTGATGACCGATGACGGTCAGTGGTCTCACCGTATCACGTCCCCGCGCCACCATTGTGAGAAAACCTACTTCGTCACCCTGGAAACCCCAGTGGCAGACGATGTTGCTGCCCAATTTGAGGCTGGCGTTCAGTTGCATAATGAAAAAGATCTCACCAAGCCCGCACGGTTGGAAATCATCACTCCGACGGAAGTGCGCCTGACCATCAGTGAAGGCCGCTACCATCAGGTCAAGCGGATGTTTGCCGCCGTAGGTAACCGCGTGGTGGGTCTGCACCGTGAGCGTATCGGCGAAATCGCCCTGGATGACGATTTAGCTCCGGGTGAATACCGCCCGTTAACCGCAGAAGAGATCGCCAGCGTTGGCGTCTCACAGGGTTAATTTCAGGAGCAATCAGTGACCACCAGGAAAAATTCTTCCCGCGGGATCGTCTTTATCCTTGGCCTGTTGGCCATGCTGATGCCGTTATCCATCGACATGTATTTACCGGCGCTACCGGTTATCGCCAAACAGTTTGCGGTGGATGCTGGTAGTGTCCAGATGACCCTCAGCACCTATATTCTGGGCTTTGCCATTGGGCAGTTGTTCTATGGCCCGATGGCGGATGCGCTGGGCCGTAAGCCGGTGGTGCTGGGTGGAACGTTTATCTTTGCCCTGGCGGCGATTGCCTGCGCCCTGTCTCAGAGTGTGGATCAGCTTATTTTCATGCGTTTCCTGCACGGGCTGTCTGCCGCCGCTGCCAGCGTGGTGATTAACGCCCTGATGCGCGATATCTACCCACGCGAGGAGTTCTCCCGGATGATGTCCTTCGTCATGCTGATTACCACCGTAGCGCCGTTGCTGGCCCCGATGATCGGTGGGGCGCTATTGGTGTGGAGCAGCTGGCATGCGATTTTCTGGATCCTGGCGGTGGCGGCGCTGCTGGCCTGTGTGATGATCTTCTTTATGATCCATGAAACCCTGCCGGTGGAGAAACGCCAGAAATTCAACGTTACTACTACGCTACGTAACTTCGCCACCTTATTCCGCCATAAGCAGGTGCTGAGCTATATGCTGGCCAGCGGTTTCAGCTTTGCCGGGATGTTCTCCTTCCTGAGCGCCGGGCCGTTTGTCTATATCGAACTTAACCATGTGGCACCGGAGCATTTCGGTTACTACTTTGCGCTGAATATCGTGTTCCTGTTTGTTCTGACCATGATCAATAGCCGCTTTGTACGCCGGGTTGGGGCGCTACGTATGTTCTGTAGTGGCCTGTGGGTGCAGTTTGTGATGGCGCTGTGGCTGGTAGCCAGTAGCCTGTTTGGGCTAGGGTTCTGGTCGATGGTGCTGGGTGTGGCGGCATTTATCGGCTGTGTATCGCTGATATCATCCAACGCGATGGCGGTGATCCTCGATGAATTCCCCCATATGGCCGGGACGGCATCTTCCCTGGCGGGTACCTTCCGCTTTGGCATCGGGGCAGTTGTCGGTGCGCTACTCTCGCTGGCAACCTTGACTACAGCCTGGCCGATGGTGTGGTCGATGGCTGCCTGCGCCACCAGTTCAGTTCTCTTTTACCTCTACGCTAGCCGTAGCCGCGCAGCATGTTAATTAATGGGCAGGCACTTTAGGTGCCTTTTCATTAATCCATATCAACAATTCCCCGCCATAAATCCGTAAACTTGTTTCGCTTTTGTAAAGCTAGACTGACTTTTAAGTCACAGGGTTGTAGTGAAAAAAGTGGAGTCAGATCTCATTTGTCGATACATATAGCGGCGACCCGATCTTTACCAGGATTTAATTATTCGGGACGTAAACGGTTCCATTACACCAATGTTAAACATTATGCGTGATGGTAATTACGATTGGCACAATTCGTATACAACGTGTTAACATAAATGTAGAACTTTTGTGAAATTTAGTACTATGCTCCCGGGGAAATTGCTGTGAACACGTTACAATTATCTATTATCCACCGTTTGCCGCATTGCTACCGTTGGTTATCGGGTTTTTCAGGCTCGAGAGTTGAACCGATTCCGCAAAACGGACATCCGTTGGAAAATTGCCTGGTGGGCCTGCGTTTGCTTAGCCCAAGCGGGGATAAAGCCTGGTCGGTGATGCAAAACCTGAGCATGGCCCTGACCGATATTGCCGTGGATAGCTCTATCCTGGAGTGTGAAGGGGAGCCTTGCCTGTTTGTCGACATCCAGGATGAATTTGCCGCTACCTGCCGGTTAAAGAATTTTGGTGTGGCGATTGCTGAACCTTTTTCAGCCGACAATCCGTTTTAGTATCAGTCAGGGTTTATCAACTGACGGGTATAGGCTGCCTGTGGCGCGCTGAAAATTTGCTGACATTCCCCTTGCTCCACTACTTCTCCATCGCGCAGCACCACCACCTGGTGGCATAACGCGCGCACTACATCCAAATCATGGCTGATAAAGATGTATGCCAGCCGATGCTTCTCCTGCAACGAAATTAGCAAGGCGAGAATTTGGGCCTGCACTGAGCGATCCAGTGATGAGGTTGGCTCATCCAGAATAATTATTTCCGGCCGCAAGATCAGCGCCCGGGCAATGGCAATGCGCTGGCGCTGGCCGCCGGAAAACTCTGCCGGATAACGGCCGCGGGTCTGCGGGTCTAACCCTACTTCTTCCATCACCGTCACCACTTGGGTTTCGCGCTCACTGGTGCTCAGATGGGGGTGATGAACCTTAAGCCCTTCTTCAATCACCTGCTGGCAGGTGAGGCGGGGGTTAAGGGATGAGTTGGGATCCTGGAACACGACTTGCACCCGGTGGCGTACCGGCAGCATCTGGCGGCGTCCCCATAGGTGCAGTGGCTTGCCATCAAAAATAATCTCGCCCAGTGAAGGCAACAGCCGCAACAGGGCTAACCCGGTGGTGCTTTTACCGGAGCCAGACTCACCCACCAACCCCAGAGTTTCCCCCGGGCGCAGGTCAAAGCTCAGCCCCTTAAGACCATAATGGTAGCCCACGGTGCGTTTAAACAGGCCACGGCGGATTGGGAAGCGCACTTGCAAATTTTTTACCGTTAACAGCGGGGCCAAATCCGCTTCCAGTGCAGGTGGATTGCCCGCAGGCTCTGCGGCCAGTAGCTGACGGGTGTAAGGGTTTTCCGGTGTATTAAGCAGTGCCTGGCAGCGGTTTTGCTCCACGCAGTGGCCATTGCGCATTACCGCCACGTTATCCGCCAGCTTCCGCACGATGCTTAGGTTATGGGTGATAAACAGCAGCCCCATGTTTAGCTCTTCCCGCAGCGCTTTGAGTAGGGTGAGGATTTGCGCCTGAACCGTCACATCCAGGGCGGTGGTTGGTTCATCGGCAATTAGCAGCTGGGGGCGGGTCAGCAGCGCCATGGCAATCATCACCCGCTGGCGTTCACCGCCGGAGAGCTGGTGCGGGTAATCATTTAAGCGCTGGCGCGGTTGGCGAATACCCACCCGATCCAGGCAGCTTAGGATCTCCCCCCGCGCCGCCTCCTGGCGCATCCCCCGGTGCAGAGACAATACTTCATACAGCTGTTTCTCCACGGTATGCAGCGGGTTAAGGGATACCATTGGCTCCTGAAAGATCATGGCGATCTTGTTGCCACGGATCTTGCGCAGGGTGCTTTCCGGGGCATGTAACAGCGGGGTGTCGCGGAAAAAGATCTCACCACTGGGGTAACTCACCGGCGGGGCAGGGAGCAGCCGCAGCACCGACAGTGCAGTAACGCTTTTACCGGAGCCGGATTCGCCCACCAGCGCCAGGGTTTCCCCTTCGGCAATCTCCAGTGACAGTGACTCTACTACTTGGCGGGTTTCCCCGCGCTGGCTAAAGGCGATGGATAAGTCCTGAATGCGTAGTAATGGCGTGGTCATCATCAGCCCCGGCTTGGATCGAAGGCGTCACGGACGGCTTCAAAAATAAATATCAGCAGTGACAGCAGCACCGCCAGGGATAAGAACCCGGCAATCCCCAGCCACGGTGCCTGTAAATTGTTTTTCCCCTGAAGCAACAATTCCCCTAGCGAAGGGGAGCCAAGGGGCATCCCGAAGCCTAAGAAGTCCAGCGAGGCGAGGCTGGAAATCGAGCCACACAGGATAAACGGCAGGAAGGTCAGTGTCGCCACCATGGCATTAGGCAGCATATGGCGCAGGATGATCACCCGGTCGCTGACCCCCATCGCCTGAGCCGCCCGGATATAATCGAAGTTACGGGTACGCAGGAACTCGGCCCGCACCACCCCCACTAAAGCCATCCAGCCAAATACCGTGGTGATCCCCAGCAGCCACCAAAAGCCCGGCTGGATCACGCTGGAAAGGATAATGATCAAGAACAGGGTCGGCATCCCGGACCAGACCTCAATGAAGCGCTGGCCCCAGAGATCGATACGCCCGCCGTAATAGCCCTGGGTAGCCCCGGCTAATACGCCCAGCAGGCTGGTACACAGGGTGAGCATCAGCCCGAAGACGATAGAAATCCGCGCCCCATACAAAATACGCGCCAGCACATCCCGGCCATTGGCATCGGTGCCCAACCAGTTAGTGCGCGAGGGGGCGGAGGGAAAGGTGGTATCACTGGCAAAGTTAATGGTGTTATAGCTGAAGCGCACCGGCGGCCATAGCACCCAGCCCCCTTGTTCCAGCTTTTGTGCCAGCCACGGGTCTTGATAATCCGCCTGGGTGGGCAGCGGGCCGCCAAAATCGCTCTCGGCATAGGTTTTAAATACCGGGAAATACCACTGATTCTGGTAATGCACCACCAGCGGCCGGTCGTTGGCAATCAACTCTGCCCCCAAGCTCATGGCAAATAGCAGGCCGAAAATCCATAAGGACCAGTATCCCCGGCGGTTTTGACGGAATCGTGCCCACCGAGCTTGGTTAGTTGGGGTCATCCTCGCCCCTCAAAATCAATACGCGGATCCACCAGGGTGTAAGTCAGATCGCTGAGAATATTCATCAATAGCCCAATCAGGGTGAAGATGTACAAGGTGCCGAAAATCACCGGGTAATCCCGAGAGAGGGTGGCTTCATAGCCCAACAGCCCCAAACCATTCAGTGAGAACATCACCTCAATCAATAGAGAACCGGTAAAGAACATGCTAATAAAGGTGGCCGGGAACCCGGCAATCACCAGCAGCATGGCATTGCGGAACACGTGGCGGCGCAGAATTTGCCGCTCAGCAAGCCCCTTAGCCCGGGCGGTAACCACATATTGCTTGCGGATCTCATCCATAAACGAGTTTTTGGTGAGCATGGTCAGGGTGGCGAAGCCCCCGATCACCGTGGCCAGCACTGGTAAAGTGATATGCCATAGGTAATCGGTAATTTTCTGGTACCAGGGCAGGCTATCAAACTGTGGGGACACCAGGCCCCGCAGCGGGAACCAATCGAAGTAATTGCCACCGGAAAAGAACACAATCAGCAGGATGGCGAACAGGAAGGCCGGGATAGCATAACCCACGATTATCAGGCTGCTGCTCCAGACATCGAAAGCCGATCCGTTGCGCACCGCCTTGCGGATCCCAAGGGGGATTGACACCAGGTAAATAATCAGGGTGCTCCACAGCCCAAGAGTGATGGACACCGGTAGGCTATCGCCAATCAATTTTAATACCGAGGCGCTCCTGAACAGGCTGTTACCGAAATCGAAACGAAGATAATCCTTAAGCATCAAGAAATAACGTTCATGAAGAGGCTTATCAAAACCGTAGCGTTTGGTGATCTCATTGATCACTTCAGGATCCAGTCCCTGTGAACCACGGTACTGGTTATCACCCACATTGCCAATCCCAACCTGAGCATGGCTGGCCCCCATCCCTTCACCACCCGCGCCCGGCACGCCGCTGGCCGGGCCAAACTGCATAGCGGCAATGGCCTGATCCACCGGGCCGCCGGGGGCCACTTGGACGATAAAAAAGTTGATGGTGATGATGGCCCACAGGGTGGGGATAATCAGCAGTAAACGCCGCAATAAATAGGCTGCCATTTCGAATCCTTAACGCCTTTGGGCTGGCAGCCGGGCGGCTTTGTTAACGTCATACCACCAGTTATCAAAGCCGAGTGTATACATCGGCTTGATACCACGGCGGGAGAATTTGCTCCAATAAGCAAAGGTGTCCATGGGCATATACCACATTGGCAGCATGTAGTAATTCCAGGTCAGCACCCGGTCCAGCGCCCGCCCCAATGGCAGCAGCTTTTCTTTATTGCCCTGATTGGCCACTATCTGGCTGATAAGTTTATCGACAATCGGGTTTTGGACCCCGGGGGCGTTCCAGGTGGAATTCACATAGGCCGTAGACCATAAAATCTCCAGGCTTGGGCTGGGCCAGGGCATGGCGCTATACAATGACGGAATCATGTCGTAATCCCGGGAGCGCAGCCGGTTAATCAGCTGGGAGCTATCCACTTGGCGAATGTTCATGGTAATCCCCATGCGCGCCAGATTGTGCTGGAAGGGCAACGCCCACTGGTTATTCCCGGCGCTGTTTAACAGCAGCTCGAAGGTAAAGGGCTGCCCGGTCTTCACATTGACCAGTTGCTTGTCTTTTAACACCCAGCCGGCGCTTTTCAGTAACTCCAGGGCGTTAAGGATATTGTCCCGGTCGAAGCCATCCCCCTTCGACGCGGGTGGCTGATACACCGAGGTGAACACCTGTGGCGGCAACTCGGCCTTGTAAGGGGCCAGCAGGATCAGCTCGGCGGCATTAGGGTAGTTGCTTGCTGCATATTCGGTGTTCTGGAAGTAGCTGTTTACCCGGTGATAGGCCCCGTAAAACAGCGCCTTGTTCATCCATTCAAAATCAAAAGCCAGAGAGATTGCCTCCCGCACCTGACGGTCAGCAAAGATCGGGCGCTGGATATTAAACGCCAGCCAGCGGGTATCCTGGGCCGAGGTGTTTTCCTGGGCCACTTTAACGATGTAATTGTCACGGAAATTGGAGCCGGTATAGCGGGTTGCCCAGTTTTTAGGGTTGGTTTCGTTACGGAAGTCATAGGCCCCGGCTTTAAAGGCTTCGAAAGCTACGTTGTCATCCAGATAATAGTCATAGCGAATGCTGTCGAAGTTCCAGCGCCCGCGGTTTACCGGCAAATTGGCCGCCCAGTAATTTTTCACCCGAGTGTAGGTCACGTATTGGCCCATGCGCCAGGCGCTGATACGGTAAGGGCCATTGCCAAGAGGTGGGTGGGGAAGCGGTTCGTTAAATTTACGGGTTTGCCAAAAGGCCTTCGACATCACCGGCAGGGAGAACAGCCCCAGCATCCGCTCTTTGCTTGGGGTAGCCAGCTCAAAACGCACCGTTAGCCGGGAAATTGCCTTGGCGCTGGCCCCTTTGTAAATCGAGCGGAACTGCGGCACCCCTTCAGTCATAAATTTCTGGAAGGTAAAGGCCACGTCTTCAGCGGTGATTGGCGTACCGTCATGGAACCGCGCTTTTGGGTTAATCGTGACTTCGGCCCAGGCAAAATTATCCGGGTAACGGGCCATTTCGGCGATCAACGGATAATAGCTGCCGGGTTCATCGTCGGAAGTTGTAAACAGCGAGTCATAAAGCTGGTCGCTACGCACGGCGGGGTTGCCCCGGGAGGCATAGCGGTTGAAGTTATCAAAGGTGCCGATGGCAGAAAGTGTAATATCACCGCCCTTGGGCGCGGCGGGGTTTACATAATCAAACTGGGTGAAATCCGTGGCATATTTCGGCTCGCCCAGCACGGCGAAGCTGTAGCTTTCATTAATATTCTGGGCCTGGGCCGCGATGCTCATCAGCGCAACCAATGCCAGTGCTACCAGCCTAATTACCATCGTATTCAGCAGTCCTTATTTAACCGGGCCTAAACAGCGGATGGGGCCGCCACAAGCCTTTGAAAATGCGTTGTCTGTGAATAATAAGTGAGGCTGGGCCAGTTGTGAAATCAATCTACTTTGATTTACAGGACTGCCGGGGGATTTTGCACCCAGGCACGTAGCTTCTCTAAAGGCAGTGGGCGGCTAAAATAGTAGCCTTGTAGGTAATTGACCCCTTGATCGATAAGCCAACTGGCTTGCTCGCGGGTTTCCACCCCTTCTGCTACGGTGGTCATGTTCAGACGCCGGGCTAAGGTTAGAACCGTATCCAGTACTGGGGTGGTGACGGTTTCCATGCCGATGGAGTGAATAAAGCCGCGATCAATTTTCAGATAATCGAGGGTAAAGCGTTCGAGGTAAATCAACGCACTGTGACCAGTACCAAAATCATCCACCGCAATATGGAAGCCTTGCTCATGCATCCAGTCAAAAATCTCATGGGCGGCCTGCTCCTGGAGCATATCGCGCTCGGTGATTTCAAATACCACCTGGAAATGGCCCTTGGGAAGAGAGTTAACAAAGCTAAGCACGTCCTCTTTGAACCCCGGGCTGTGTAAATGGTTGGGGGAGAGGTTGACCCCAAGCTTGGCGCCCTGGGGAATGAAGCTCTGCATCTCATGGGCGTCACGGGCAATCAGGGTGAACAAATGGCGGGTGAGCGGCACGATTAGCTGCTGGGCCTCGGCAAAGTTAATAAACGCATCGGGCGGAATCAGCCCTGCACCTGGCCGGTGCCAGCGTATTAACGCTTCAATACCACCTAGCGCCAGGGAGTCACTGGCCACCACCGGCTGATACTCCATAAAGAATTGGCCGTGGCGGATGCCACTCAATATTTCTTTCCCTGGGCGCATATAAAGCCCGGCGAGGAACCCATACAGCAGGCCGCCAAATACCCCGGCTAATATCCCTGCCAAAATCGACAGCTGAATATCCTCAAGTGGCCATTCATTGCCATACAGATAAATAGTCAGCGGGTACTGTTTTAGGGTAAAGGTGCGCAGCGGGTGTAAAGGGAGTTGGCTGACGGACAGTAGCTTTTGCGAGAAGCTGGACAGCGCCAGTTGCTTATTAATTAGCGCGATGCCCACAATGTTGTGCTGGCGGGCGCTGTACATCAAATAAGGATTAAGGTTGACGTTAAGGGTGGCAAAGATCCCGCGCTTACTGTCGGTGTCATTGCGGTACCACAGGGCCAGCGTAGGTCTGCCGGGCATCATCGGTGTCTCGGCCATCAGCGCCACGTCTAAAAGCCGTGAGGTATCGATCTCTGGCACCAGGGCTGACATCGGGTATGCCATCGGACCAGTAGCGGAGGAGCAAAAGGCCATGTTATTACGCACTAGTAGGAGCGCGCGTACATTGACATTAAAAGCAGCGTTAGTGGTGAGGGTTCTGGAAACATGCCCACACTCGCCAAAAGTCAGCGGTTGCAGTTTATCCGAGGTAATGTGCAAATCCTGGAACAGTTCACTGAGGTAGCTGTTGATATCATGAACCAGTAAATCCCAAGCATAAGTGCGTTTATGGTGCAGAAAAAGCAGGGTGCCGCTGCCAAAAAGAATGGAAACAACGAAGGCAAGTAGCAGCGATACCCCGATGATGCGTTGCGGGGACGGTAAGTAACGAATAAAACGCTGTTTCGGCACCATCAGACGCCGTCTCCCCGGGGTAATTAACAAAACCATTTTAGGTTTAATAGTAAAAGGATAACGTAATTTACCTGATCGAGGCACTGAATTGCCAGCGTCAATGGCCGGAGAAAAGGTGCAACTTTAGACAATGTTTAGAAATAAAAAAACGCTGCCGGGGCAGCGTTTTTACTAACCTGGTAAGTCATCGTCAAGGGATAGCGATGACTTAACTACGGCTGAGTACGCGACGCGCTTCGTTGTAGCGCTTATTCCAGTATGGTTCGCTTAAGCTGGAAATGGTCACACCGCTGCTGGTAGAGGCATGAACAAACTGATTATTACCGATGTAAATCCCCACGTGACGGCCAGTAGAGCCGGCGCGGAACAGTACTAAATCACCGGTACGCAGCTTACTGCGTGAAACTGATTTACCCATATCCTGCTGCTCATAGGTTGAGCGAGGTAAATCCATGCCGAACTGCTCGCGGAAGGTGCGCTGTACAAATGCTGAACAGTCGATGCCTTTTTTAGTACTGCCGCCCAGACGATAACGAACGCCTTTCCAGTCTGCATATTGATCCATAAGGCGGGTTTTAATATCCACATTACGAACCAAATTTTCAAATTCATCCTGAGAGGCTTGCAGTAAGAAACCATCTTTATTGCCGACTGCATGCGTCTCAGAATGCATATTTGCGGTGTTAGTTGAACTACATGCTGATAACAACG
>CBIFWW010000111.1:0-11148 GCA_966186435.1 uncultured Enterobacteriaceae bacterium | reverse complement strand
GCGGGTAGCCATACGCCGCCACGGAGCCAATCAACCCAGCGATCCGGTGTTTAGCTTCTCAAATATCACGGTTGATCTTGCTGCCCGGCGCATCACCCGGGGCAATGAAGAGATCCACCTCACCCCAATTGAATTCCGCCTGCTGGCAACCCTGCTCAATAACCACGGCAAAGTGATGACCCAACGCCAGCTGCTTAATCAGGTGTGGGGGCCAAATGCCGTGGATCACAGCGACTATCTACGCATCTATATGGGCCACCTGCGCCAGAAAATGGAGCATGATCCCGCCCGCCCGCAACATCTGCTGACAGAAACCGGCATCGGCTACCGCTTTATGTTGTGACATCCATACATGAAAAAAGGGCGTCTGAAGCGCCCTTGTCTGCGGGATCGGCTTTATGCGTTTTTCAGCACTTCGCTAACAATTTCCACCGCTTCTTTCTCAATTTGCTGGCGATGTTCAGCCCCGAGGAAGCTTTCGCAGTAAATCTTGTAGGCGTCTTCGGTGCCTGAAGGACGGGCCGCGAACCAGCCGTTTACCGTCATCACCTTCAGGCCACCGATGGCAGCGCCGTTACCCGGTGCAGCCGTCAGGCGGGCGGTGATTGGATCACCGGCCAGGGTGCTGGCACTGACCATTTCCGGGGACAGCTTAGACAGCGCCGCTTTTTGCGCGGTGGTGGCTGAAGCCTGGATACGGTTATAGCTTGGCGCACCAAAGCGGGCAGCCAACTCATTATAATGTTCCTGCGGGTTTTTCCCGGTCACAGCGGTGATTTCTGCCGCTAACAGGCACATGATGATCCCGTCTTTATCGGTAGACCACGGGGTGCCGTTGAAACGTAGGAACGATGCCCCGGCGCTCTCTTCACCACCGAAACCGAAGCTGCCATCGTGCAGGCCATCAACAAACCACTTAAAGCCAACCGGCACTTCCACCAGCTTACGGCCCAGGTCATTTACCACGCGGTCAATCATGGCGCTGGAAACCAGGGTTTTACCCACGGCGACGTCTTTGCCCCACTGTGGACGGTGCTGGAATAGATAGTTAATTGCCACCGCCAGGTAGTTGTTCGGGTTCATCAGACCAGCCGGGGTCACGATACCGTGACGATCGTAATCCGGGTCATTGGCGAAGGCCAGATCAAACTTATCGCGCAGCGCCAGCAGGCCTGCCATCGCACACTCAGAGGAGCAGTCCATGCGGATTGCGCCGTCTTTATCAAGGTGCATAAAGCGGAAGGTCTGGTCCACCTGATCGTTAACAATGGTCAGATTTAGTTTGTAATGCTCAGCAATACGTTTCCAGTATTCAATACCAGAGCCACCCAGCGGATCGACGCCTAACTTCAGGCCCGCTTTCTGGATAGCCGCCATATCGACGATATCCGTCAGCCCTTCAATAAACGGCTGTACCAGGTCTTGCTCGGTGATGTGGCCGCTGGCATAAGCGGCGTCAAGAGACAGGCGCTTAACCCCTTTCAGACCCTCGGCCAGCAGCGCGTTGGCACGATCTTCCACCACTTTGGTGACGTTGGTATCAGCCGGGCCACCATTAGGTGGGTTGTATTTAATGCCACCATCTTCCGGCGGGTTATGGGACGGGGTAATCACGATCCCATCAGCCTGCGCCCCGCCCTTCTGGTTATGAACCAGAATCGCGTTAGAAACAGCAGGAGTTGGCGTAAAACCGTTATCCTGCTGAACAATCACATTGACGCCATTGGCTGCCAGCACCTCCAGGACGGAAATAAATGCCGGTTCAGACAAAGCATGGGTGTCTTTACCTACGTAGCACGGGCCGGTGATGCCATTCTTCGCGCGTTCTTCGGCAATTGCCTGGGCGATAGCCAGAATGTGCGGCTCGTTAAAGCTGTGGCGGGCGGCACTACCACGGTGGCCGGAAGTCCCGAATTTCACCACGTGTTCGCTGTTGCCTGCCTCCGGCTTAAGCACGTAATACTGGGCTGTCAGTTGGGCAACGTTGATAAGATCGCTCTGTTGTGCAGGCTGGCCCGCACGAATATGGTTGGCCATTATCTATCCTTGTGACGCGTGAAGTGTCAGATTGTGCCGCAAACTTTTTCAATCAGCTCCGCAGGGAACTGCATTGATTGCATGATATGTTCAATCATGCTGCGTTTACGGCCCGTATTCGTATTAGTGATCACCCAGTACGGGGTCCCCACAACGTGTTTCGGTTTGGTCTGGTTGCCGTTTTTTAGCAGCGTTTGTTGATCCCCGGCAAAATACACCCGGGTACGGCCATGCAGAGACTCAGTAGCGGCGCTAAAGGCAGTCTCATCCAATGAGTAAAGCGTGGTAAGCACCATCATGAAACGATTCACAGCGTTGCGATGCTCGGCGTACTCATCAGAGAGTAGCAGTTCACGCATCGCCCGGACGCGGTCGCGGGCCTTGGAGACAGGTTTTTCCACAGCGGCAGAAACCACAGGACGGGCTTCTTTGGCTGCAGTTACAGTCGCAGGCATCCCAAGCTGCGCGGCGGTTACTTTTAATAGACGCCGTAAAATGTCTGACGCGCTTTCACCAATATGCAGTGTGTGACTGGCAATGTAGCGATACAGGTCGTCATCAACTTCAATCTTTTTCATCTTATTCCAGTGCAGATTTCGTTCTGAAGAGCAGTAATTGGGCTGATGAAACCAAAACCCAACCTCGAATGCGACAAGCCTGAACGCAGCACGCGGATTTTACAATCTGGCGCATGACTTGCGGCCGGGCGAAATAATGGTGAACATAATACCCTAACCTGCCGATTCCAAAAAAAGAACTTTGCTATGAAATTGAACGCTCGCCTGCAAACTGCACAGCAAACGAACAACAATCCGCCGGTGGTGTTAATCCACGGCCTGTTTGGTAGCCTGGATAACCTCGGGGTACTGGCTCGGGAACTAGTCACCGACCACGAGGTGCTCTCCGTTGACCTGCGCAACCACGGTCTTTCGGACCGTAGCCATGACATGTCATGGCAAACGCTTGGCCAGGACATCCTCGACACCATGGACGCCTACAACCTCCCCCGGGCCACCCTGATTGGGCACTCAATGGGCGGTAAAACTGCCATGACCGTCACCGCTATCGCACCAGAACGTGTCACGGGCCTGGTAGCGATAGATATGGCCCCGGTGGCTTACCATGTGCGCCGCCATGACGCCATTTTTGCCGCCATTGAAGCCGTCACTGCCGCGGGGGCAACCAACCGCCGCGATGCGGCAGACATTATGCGCCATAAAATCAGTGAAGAAGGGGTAATTCAGTTTATTCTGAAGTCCTTTGCCGCCGGGGAATGGCACTTCAATGTGCCCGTGCTCAAACGTAATTACACCGATATTGTGGGCTGGCAGACGGTGCCCGCCTGGCCCCACCCTGCGCTAATGATCTGCGGGGGCGATTCCTCTTACGTTCTACCGGAGTACCGTGACACCATTGTGGCCCAATTCCCCCAGTCACAAGCCCACGTAATTGCCGGGGCTGGGCACTGGGTACATGCTGAAAAACCCGACGCCGTGCTGCGAGCAATCCGCCGTTATCTCGAAACCCAGGTAGAAATCGGTTAAAAACGCGGCGGCCAAACGTCTTAACGGCCTAATGCGTTGGCGCGCCTTGCCACCTCATGTATCATGGCGCGCTGTATTACGCCGGGGCTATTGCTCCCGTAACTTGTTTCCCCTGTCAGTACTTTTATCATGGCAAAAGAACAAACGGACCGCACGACGATCGATCTCTTCGCGGACGATCGCCGCCCAGGCCGACCAAAAACGAACCCGCTGTCTCGTGATGAACAATTGCGTATCAATAAACGCAACCAGCTAAAGCGCGATAAAAGTCGTGGGCTTAAGCGCGTCGAGTTAAAACTCAATGCCGAAGCCGTTGAGGCCCTGAATCAGCTGGCAGATGCCCGCGAGATTAGCCGCAGCGAGCTGATCGAAGCCATCCTGATGGAACAGCTGGAGAAGCTGCACTCTTTGTAATAACGAGGAGCACAGCTGTTCGCCTGGCCCTCGTCGTCATAAAATTCTCGTTTTCATTTAGCACAGCGTGCACCCGGGGGACGATGACAGTTTCCGCCCCTGCGCCTGTTCTGCTATGATTGCCTCATCTATGGGCAATTAACGCCACCATACTTTTTAGATTCAAGAGGTTATTTAACTCATGGCAATCGTAGGCATTTTCTTCGGCAGCGATACCGGTAATACCGAAAACATCGCAAAAATGATCCAAAAGCAGCTGGGTAAAGATGTGGCAGAAGTGCACGACATTGCCAAAAGCAGCAAAGAAGATCTGCAAGGTTTTGACGTACTGATGCTGGGCATCCCAACCTGGTACTACGGTGAAGCACAATGTGACTGGGACGATTTCTTCCCTTCACTGGAAGAGGTAGACTTCAACGGTAAGCTGGTGGCGGTGTTTGGCTGTGGCGACCAGGAAGACTATGCCGAATACTTCTGTGATGCCCTGGGGACTATCCGCGACATCATCGAGCCACGCGGTGCCACTATTGTGGGCCACTGGCCAACGGAAGGTTATCATTTCGAGGCATCCAAAGGCCTGGCAGATGACAACCACTTTGTTGGTTTGGCTATCGATGAAGATCGTCAGCCAGAATTGACCGCAGAACGTGTTGAGAAATGGGTCAAGCAGGTCTCTGAAGAGCTGCATCTGGACGACATCATCAACGCCTAATTATAAGACGGCGCACCCGCTGCGCCGTTTTGATAGGCGATAACTATAAAAATAATTGCTACAATTTTGTAACTTTTCTGTACTTATCTGTACAATACCCCTCGGCTTAATCGAATGATTTCGCTACGACTTATGCAGTGAACTCATTTAAAAGATACCTTTTAGCGCAATGTTTTGCGGTTTCTATTTAGTAACAGCAGTTCTATAATGAGACGCATTCATTTTAGCGTACCCGAATTTTTCCTCTCGATGATGAGAGTGAACGCAAGCAACAGGATAATCCCGCATGACTGACAACAATACCGCATTAAAGAAGGCCGGCCTGAAAGTCACGCTTCCTCGGTTAAAAATCCTGGAAGTGCTGCAAGAGCCGGTTAACCATCACGTCAGTGCGGAAGATTTATATAAACGCCTGATCGATATGGGTGAAGAAATCGGTTTGGCGACGGTATACCGGGTATTGAACCAGTTTGATGATGCCGGTATCGTCACGCGCCACAATTTTGAAGGTGGTAAATCCGTATTCGAATTGACCCAGCAACATCACCACGATCACCTGATCTGCCTGGATTGCGGCAAAGTCATTGAGTTCAGCGATGACTCTATCGAAGCCCGCCAGCGCGAGATTGCCTCAAGCCACGGCATTCGTCTGACCAACCACAGCCTGTACCTGTACGGTCACTGCGCTGAGGGTGACTGCCGCGAAGACGAACATGCTCACGAGTTGCAGGAAAAGTAATCTCCCGCATCCTTAATTAAAAAAAACCGGGTTTACCCGGTTTTTTTGTCTGAATCTCACTTCACCATTAAAAGCCCACGCAATTGGTAGCAAATTACTATCATTAACCTCAATCAGTGCGATCTTTGACCCGGTAGAACAATGCAATTACCTGAAAAGCCCCTGGCAGACATCCTCGCGGTTACCCAACTTTTTTATGATCGAGAGCAATTAAAAACCGTCGCCAAAAATCACCGGCTACCGGTACCCACCAACACCATCTGCCTGATCCATGAGGGTGCATTCACCCTGTTACGCCAAAGTGACCGATTACTGTTGGATAAGAGTGGCGGCCCAGCCATTGCGGGGATTGCGATGGGTTTTTATCCGATGAGGTTTTTCCGCATCCATGCCGATGGGGAGTGCATCTATCAACTTGTGGAAGCAGAGGCTTTCTTCGCCAAAATTGCTGAGCATAATTATCACGATAAAATGTACCGCATTCTCTCCTGGTACCTGGCTATCCTGTGCGTGCGCGAAGAGATGATGATTGGCCGGGCCAGTTATCCCACTATCAAAAGCCACATTGAACGGCTGTGGATGATGGAACCGGCGATCCGGGCGCAAACCAATCTGGCGGATTTTATCGTCAAACGCAGTAATCTTTCCCGCAGCATGGTAATGAAGGTGTTGGCGATTTTGCGCCAACAGCATTACATCGACATCCAGCGGGGGAAACTCACCCATCTTACCCCCCTGCCCGAATCCCTATAAAATACCCGCGCCGGGGCGCGGGTATTAAAGGTTAAATCTTCACCGGCTCAGCCCGGCTTACCCGTTTACCATCAGGGCTAACGCCGCGGATCATCACCTCGCCGCTGACCGTAGGCCGCGCCTTATCCTGGTAATCCACCCAGGTTTTGCCCCCATCCTGTGAATACTGGATCGCCAGGCCAGGTAACGCGCTATTGGCTTCCAGAATCCCTCCGATAACACGTGCCCCCGGTACCGGCACCCGATAAGCCACCCCGGATTTATCCAGTTTGGCTATTTCACGTTGGCCAAGGATATTGGCAAAACGCACCCAGTCCTGATGCAACGCCGCAGTATTAACCTGCTGAGTGACGCCAGCTTGGTATTCACGGCCAGCCTGATAATCCTGTTCCCAGTCAGCCCGATGCCAGGCACGTTCAGCCACCGCAAGAATACGTGGGAACAGGCGATATTCCAGCTCGTCATCGGTGCGCACCACTTCACTCCACACCTGAGCCGACATCCCGTAAGCACCCGGCCACGGTTTGTCCGATTTAGCCGCAAAGACATTGCCATCGCGATCGGTGGAGGTTTCCGCATTTTGCGGCAAGTTGTTTGGCACAAAGGCAAATACCTTACGCTCATCGGTAAAGCGCGTGCCCCAGTAATAGCCAGGCTCCTGTGGGTTCACCTCTTGCGGGAAATCAAGATAGAGGTAATCCGGGTTCGAGATTGTCACTTCATAGCCTTTATTGGCCCAATCATTGACGGAATCCGCGCCACCCCAGTAAAGGGTATCCCAGAAGTTAACCCCGACCCGCTTAGTGGCAAAAGCCTTCGCGTCTTTGGCATCCTTCAGCCCGTCCTGCCAGGCCTGCATTTTTTCTATGCCGTGGGCATCGACAATTTTACTGACTTCAACCGCAAACCAGCTTGGCAGGTGTTCCATATCCTCGAATTTGCCATCCTTCAGCATCGCCTGGCAGACCTGGGATTTCGCCCAAGGCTTATCCTGCTTGCTGAGATCAATCAATCCTTTGCCCGGTTGTGGATTGTTAATGTCAGTGTAGCCAGCCCCCAGATAGATGTTCTTGGCCTCATCACCGCCGAAATGCCAAGTGGTCAGCGGCAGGCCCGCTTCCTTGTGCATTTGCTGGATTTCACCAATGACTTTATCGAGGAAGTTGCGCGAGGACGCCAGACAAGGGTTGAGATAACCGGTGCGGTCGTAATATTGCACCCCAGTGGTATTAGAGGTGTCTGTCGGATCTAACAGGCGATATTGATTGGCCGCCTGCTCCTGCCCGGCTTTCATCAGCCGGTCATAGCGGGCTTCCATGGAGATGACCGCCGCCCGGGCGTGTGCCGGGACGTCCACTTCCGGGATCACTTCAATCTGGCGAGCCTTGGCGTACTTAAGGATTTCAATGTAGTCCGCTTTGGTGAAGTAGCCGCTGCCATTGGTGGAGGTATCCGGCCCGGAGCCAAGCTGTGGCAACAGGCAGGTTTTCTCACTTAAATCGTGACAGCGTTTGCTGCCCACATCGGTTAATTCCGGCAAGCCCGGGATTTCGATGCGCCAGCCTTCATCATCCGTCAGGTGGAAGTGGAATTTATTCAGCTTATAGGCCGCCATTTGGTCGAGGGCGCGCAGAATAGCCGGTTTGGTGTGGAAGTTACGGCCTACGTCGATAAACATGCCACGGTAGTCAAAGCGCGGGGCGTCTTTGGCTTCCAGGGTGGCGATTTTATGGCTGCCGTCGGTGGGGATCAGGGACAGAATCGATTGCAGCCCGTAGAACACCCCGGCCTGATCGTAGCCCGTCACCACTGCTTCTTTCGGCCCGATACGCAGGGTATAGGCACCGGTTACCGCCATTTTATCTTTGAACTGGCCGGAGGCAATTTCAGTACGGATCGGATATGCCCCGGAAGTACTTACCCCAAGCAGCGTAAAGCGGTCATTGATTACCTGTGCCGAAGGTGCCGCCAGCGCTGACATCTCAAGCGTAACCCCCTTACTAAGATCAACGTCCTGGCCGTGGATCTTCACCTCCAGCGGCGTAGGGACAATTTGCCCGCGCAGGGTCCCGGCATTAAGCAGCTTCACATCGCTGTTTTTGTCGAAACGCGCTTCGGCGGTCATCAGAATACTGTTGTCTTCCGCCGCCCGTTTCCACAGGTCGCCCGTCAGCGGGGTGACAAACTGATTAAGATCTTCGGTATTAGTGGAGGCTATAACCTTCGGTGTGGCATCGGTCGAGGTGGCGTACCAGCGCGGGATCACGTCACTCATAAAGATCTGCCAGTACTCATTAACGATAGGGATCTCTACAGACTGGTTGGCCGGGAAGCCGGTAAATTTATCCGTCGGCTCCAGCTTGTGGAGATCGCCCACGATATGGGTCACGGTAAACTGGGGGTTATCCACGGCCAGAATGCGGCGGATACTGGGGAAGTAAATCGCCCAGTCTTTGTCGGTGATGGCAGCACCGGCGTTGGTGAGCTTGATGGTAGCTTTGTTGCAAGAATTCCAGTCAGCGCCCAGTTTGGCACACTCTACCCCGTGAAGGGCAGCCTGATTATCGGTAATGGTGTAGTTGACCTGGAGCTGGCTCAAACTGTCTACCGTTGGCTGCCCTGCCCAGGCAGCCCCACTGCTGATAAGACCTACAACTAAACTTCCTAACAGCGACGTTTTAAAAATTTTCATCCTGCATCCTTAGCAATTACTGGTTGTTGGCGCGGATCTCCTGCCAGATTTTGTCGCAATCCTTTTGCACCAGTTGGTCGTTACCCTCTTTCCGTGCCTGGATGCAATCCTGATACTGAGAGGAGCTAATGGTTTCTTTTTCCACAAATGCCTGATGTTGCTTATCTTGACGCAGCACATCCAGCACGCTCTGGCAGGACTTGATCTTGTCCGGGTTGCCTTCGGCGGTATTGATACATTTGCTGTAAGCCTGTTTCAGGCCAGCATCTTCAGAAGGCGCCTGAGTGGTGGTACACCCCACCACCCCTAGCGCCAGCAGCGTCATAAGTACGGTCTTTTTCATGGGTTCGATTCCTGGAGGTTCACCGGGCACAGGGTGCCCGGTTAATGGGGGTTTAGAAGATGGTAAACGGTGCAATGACGATGAATTTCACGTCACGTTCATCCTGGAACATGTTGCCGTAACCACCGCCCCAGCTTGGGATATCAGAGTGGTTGTCGTACTGGGTAAAGTGCAGCTTCATCAAGGTGCCTTTCAGGCGGCCATCCTGGACGGTATACATGGCATCCAGGCTATACGCTGACTCTTTAATTTTGTTGGATTCAACATCGGTTTTCACACCGTCCACCAGCGCCCAGGTCGAAGGCTTGGCATCCCAGGCATAAACTGTGGAAGCACCGACAGACCAACCTGGCAGATCCCAGTTGCTCAGGTCATACATCGCGCCAAAGAAGATGGCCTTTTCGCCGTTGGCGTTAAAGTCAGAACGGTTATCCCACCACACGTCCAGGCGGCCGTTGGAGGAAGCGTAGGTTGGGGTCATACGTTGCAGGAAGTAACCCTGTTGGCCTTCGGCCCTGACGTAAGTCCCTTCCAGGCGCAGGTCAACCTGGCCGATTTTGTAGCCCAGCGTCAGAGCCTGTAACCACGCGGTACCGTCATAGATATCATTTATGGTGCCATTGTTAATCTGGTCACGGGCGCCATAGAATTGGTAGCTGGTGGTTAGCGGACTGCCCACTACATCAAACTTGTAGCTGGCTTTGGCAAAATACTGGTCCATAAAGTTTTCGGCCTGGCCAAATGCCGCTTCCAGTACCAGATCATTTTTGAAGTCGTATTTCGCACCGATGGAATGCAGATAATCAACGCGGGTGGTTTTGTCGTTTTGGTAGAACTTGTCTGTTTCAGTATGCCATGGCGCCTTGTATTCATTGGTCCACATATAGGAGAAGCTCAACGCCCCGCTGTCGCCATAATCAAAGGCAGCACCGGCTTCGGCCCCCTGATAGGTGCCCGGCATAAAGCTCCAGTGTGGCGCTAATAACGTTTGGCCGGTTGGCTGAATATAACCGGCGCGCGCCCAGACCGGGCCATATTTAAATTTAGCCGCAGCTTTGTACAGACTGATCCCGCTCTTATCGCCGCTGTAATCTTCGCTGTAACCTTTATTTTTGGAAGAAAACGCGATTTCGTTCGGGTGGCCGCTGTCGCCGTTTTCCGCCATTTCGATGGCGGTGAAGGCGGCGATATCAAAGCCAATAACGTCCCAAGCAAAGCCAGACTGGAAGTCCAGATTCGCGTTCCAGGTGGCATGGGAAAGGTTGGTTTCGTACTTATTGGTGGTGACATCTTTACGGTCACGCTCACGTTGCCAGTAATAGATGCCGCCGGTCAGGGTGGAGTCATCGATAAAGCCTGCCGCCTGGGCCTGAGGTGCCGCAACAAACCCAGTAAGGGCGGTTACACCTGCAATTGCCATAGCTAGCGCACTACGTTTGCCACTGAAGGTACGCATAACAAATTCCTCTTTTTTGACGTATATACCCGTCATACTTCAAATTGCAGCGGTGTTGGCTTTCGTGTTACTCGTCTCATCCATGAGACTCGCCCTTAAGGGCCGTCGCACTGCGACGTTCAAATCTGTTCCTGACAGATTTGTCACTCACCCCGGTCACTTACTTATGTAAGCTCCCGGGGACTCGCTGCGTCGCCGCCTGGCTGCAATCCGAATTATTTAGGGTAAAAATTGCCCTGCCAAAGGCAGGCGAAAAAATAAAAAATAATAAATAACTTCAAAGCTGTTGCCGATAAAACCACGACTTTCTGCTAGCTTCAGATTATTTTTCGCGACGCGAATTATCAATGGTTTTATTCCACTATTTACTGGCTTTATGACAGAGCGCACATATTTTATGAACATTTGTAACAAGATTTAATTGTGGAGTTTTAGTATGATTTGCTGCATTTTATAAG
>CBIFWW010000110.1:0-11229 GCA_966186435.1 uncultured Enterobacteriaceae bacterium | reverse complement strand
AATACCTTCTATCCGTGCCTCCCCCACCTCGTGTGGGGATTTTTTTATCTACCTTTCATTAAACCTTTTTAAAAACACCTCATACGCTTTAGCAAAAAATATATAACATTATTTTAAATTGCTATTTCTAGATATTTCTAACCACCCATAAAAATGCGAATTTTTATCTACTCGGTTAACACTCTTAATATTTACGATAATAATAGCATCAAGGACCGCCTGTAGACGGCCCTCGCGGTTGATTAAGCAGACATTAAAAACCGCGCCACATGATAAGTTATGGTCTTCTGCCGTTATCTTAATGCTTTCCGCGTTTGACGTGGCGTTTCAGCCGGACTATAGATTGAATACATTCTATTTTCTCAAAACAGGAAGCCGATGATGTCTATGTTCGCCACGCTAGAAGAAGCTATCGATGCAGCAAGAGAGGAATTCATTGCCTCCACGCCAGAGGCTAGTGAGGATGCCGATGTCCGCCAGTTCAACCTCCAGAAGTATGTCTTAGAGGATGGAGATATCATGTGGCAGGCCGAGTTTTTTGCTGAAGAAGGAGCTGAGGGGGAGTGCCTGCCGGGACTAAGCGGAGAGGCGGCACAGAGCATTTTTGACGATGATTTTGACGAGATTGAATTACGTGAGGAATGGCTGGAGGAAAACACGCTGCATGAATGGGATGAGGGTGAATTCCAGCTTCAGCCTCCGCTGGATACCGAAGAAGGACGTAGCGCTGCCGATGAGTGGGACGAGCGCTAAGAGTTACTTATAAGGCCCGTGGCTGGCATCAATTGGCGCTAACAGGGTGTCCATGATGAGTGAGAATGGCATATCCAGAACCGTGAGATAACGCCAGCCAGAGTCCCTGACATCCCATTGCACGCCGGGGTAATATTGATTACCGTGGCCCTGGCCCGGTACCGCCCGGCTGATGATGCTACCGCACCCGGTTAACACCATACACAGTGCTGCAGCCAGGATTAACTTCCCCATTGATTTCTCCAGTTAAAAAAATGCCGGCACAGTGCCGGCATTTTAATCAAGGCAAATTACTCCGCCTTGAAAGCCTGCGGATTAAGCGGCACTTTGCCGTAAGCCTCAACCCAGGAGGTATATTTCTCCGGGTTGGCCCAGACGCGGTAATGCATCCGCGCCAGGGTAACCGGGTCACTTAACAGTACCAGACGGCGGTCACGGTTGAGTTTGTCCGGCGTTTCATTCAGTGCCTGGTCAACGTGACGATCGCGTGCGATTTCCAGAACCTTACTCGCCCGGTGGCGGGCAGTTGCCATCGCCGTTGCCAGGGCATTCAAGGACGGGTGGAACACCGCATGCAAAAAGCCGTCAGCCAGTTCACGGGCACGGTTCTCGGCCAGGAAAGTTTCGGTATCCATCAGCACTTTCGGTGGGTTGTACTCTTCCGGGATCAGGAACAGTTTGGCGCGCTTAGTGCGCATCCCCATGGTACAGCGGCTGGAAATGACCGACACAAATGGTGATAAGATCAGGGAGAACACGATGGGTGCCAGCCAGAACAGGAAGCGCAAATCCAACCAAGCCATCCCGGCAGCCCACACCAGCCCTAACAGCATCTGGGAACCGTGACGCATAAAGGCTTCGCCCCAGGGGGTGGAATCATCATCACGCTGCGGGGAGTTCCACACCACTTCCCAACCCAGGAATGCGCTCACCACGAAGACCGTGTGGAACAGCATCCGCACTGGTGCCAGCAGCACGGAGAACAGCACTTCCAGCAGCAGGGACACCGTTACCCGCAGGAAGCCACCGTACTCTTTCGAGCCTTTACACCAGATCAGCAACACGCTCAGCAGTTTTGGCAGGAACAACAGCACCATGGTGGAAGCAAACAGCGCTATCGCCAACTCAGGACGCCATTGCGGCCACACCGGGAACAGCTGGCGCGGTTGCAGGAAGTACTGAGGTTCCGTCAACGCATGTACTACCTGAAGCGCAGTGGACAACGCCAGGAACAAAAACCACAGCGGCGCAGAGAGATAGGACATGACGCCGGTCAGGAACACCGCACGGTGAACCGGGTGCATACCTTTAACCAGGAACAGGCGGAAGTTCATCAGGTTGCCCTGACACCAGCGGCGGTCGCGTTTCAGCTCATCCAGCAGGTTGGGCGGCAATTCTTCATAAGAACCCGGTAAGTCATAGGCAATCCACACGCCCCACCCTGCGCGGCGCATCAACGCAGCTTCCACGAAGTCGTGGGAGAGGATGGAACCGGCAAAGTTACCTTCACCAGGCAACGGTGCCAAAGCACAGTGCTCGATAAACGGCTTCACACGGATAATGGCGTTGTGGCCCCAATAGTGGGATTCACCCAATTGCCAGAAGTGCAGACCGGCGGTAAACAGCGGCCCGTACACCCGGGTGGCAAACTGTTGGCAGCGTGCATAGAGGGTATCCATGCCGGAGGCCCGTGGTGAAGACTGGATAATCCCGGCATTCGGATTGGCTTCCATCAAACGCACCAGACCGGTCAGGCAATCACCACTCATCACCGAGTCTGCATCCAGTACCACCATGTAGCTATACTGGCTACCCCAGCGGCGGCAGAAGTCATCGATGTTACCGCTTTTGCGTTTTACCCGGCGACGGCGGCGGCGGTAGAAAATCTGCCCTTCACCCTGCACTTCAGCAATCAGCTCCATCCAGGCTTTCTGTTCAGCCACGCAGATATCGGGGTTGTAGCTATCGCTCAGGATATAAACGTCGAAATGCTGCTGTTGGCCGGTGGCTTTGACTGATTCCCAGGTGGCCTTCAGGCCAGCAAATACCCGGTTTACGTCTTCATTACAGATCGGCATGATCAGCGCGGTGCGGTGGGCCGGGTTCAGCGGCTCATCCCCGGTGGTCGATGCCGAAATACTATAGCGATCTTTACCGATCAGCAGTTGCAGGAAGCCCATCAGCGCAGTCCAGAAACCGGCAGATACCCAACAGAACAGGATGGCAAACAGGATCAGGATGCCGCTTTGCAGCACATAGGGCAGGATCTGCATAAAGGAAATCCCCAGATCCTGGTTAATCATGTCTGACGGGCTAATGAAGGCCCAACCCTGATAAGGCAGGATGGTCTTCATATACCAGGTGGCCACCACCGTCTGGGCGATGGTCAGCAGCAGCAGAATATAGCGGCGAATAGTACCAACGGTACGCCACTTGTCTTCACGAGCTTTTTCTTCTTCCGACAAACGCGCCAGATAGCGGGGAGTGGTGTCGCGGCCCAACATCCGATCCCAGAAACGGCCAATCGGGTTGGTACGCCACGGATCCGGGAACATGGAAGAGCGTTTGGCTTCCGGCATCGCCTGAAGCTGGGTGCGCCCTTCGTCATCCTCGATCAGTTGCTGGCCTTTGATGCTATCGGGCCAGGTGGCTTCCAGACGAGCTTTGACAGAATGAAGAGGCGCGTCATCTACGCGGGATGACGAGTGATGTTGATCACCCATCGCCTTGTGAATGGCCCGCAGATTCCCTGCGGGCAGCCCCGCCTTCTGCTCAGCAGAAAGCGGGAGTGCCTCGATATAATCAGGCGAGGTTTCGGTAGACTTATTCATTGGCAGGTAGCTGGTAGCTCCAGGTTTCACTCAATGTCTGATCGCCATTGACCAGCGCAGCGCGCATGTCAGTGGTTTTCTTATCGTCTTTCAGTTTTACACGCAGCAGCAAACGCCAACCCTTAGTCACTGAGTTATAACGCACACTGCTTTCCACAATTTCACCGTTACCGCCAATACTGGTCTGAGCCGCTACTGGGGTATTTTCCGGCAGTTCTTTCAAGGCCGGGCCTGCGAAGTCCACCACAAATGCGATGGTACCGTCTGGCTGACGGATAAGGTTAGATTGCTTCACATCACCGGTCGAGCGACGGGTTTGAGCAACCCAGGCGTTATCGGCATCATGGAGTTTGTCTTCATCGCGGGTAAAGGTGATGTTGTATTTGAAGTTCATCTCTTTACCGGCAACCGGCAACTGATCCGGACTCCAGAAAGCAACAATGTTATCGTTGGTTTCATCGTTGGTTGGGATCTCAACCAACTCAACGTGGCCTTTACCCCAGTCACCCTGCGGTGCAATCCAGGCGCTTGGGCGTTTGTCGTAGCGGTCGTCCAGATCTTCAAAGCGGCTGAACTGGCGGCCACGCTGCAACAGACCAAAACCTTTGGGGTTTTCCATAGCATAGCTGCTGACAGCCAAGTGTTTCGGGTTATTCAGTGGGCGCCAAATCCATTCACCATTCCCGGCATGAATCGACAGACCATTAGAGTCATGCAGTTCAGGGCGGAAGTTGGTGGTTGGAGAAGGCTGGTTAGGCCCAAACAGGAACATGCTGGTTAACGGCGCAACACCCAATTTGCCGACTTTGTCGCGCAGGTACACTTTGGACTGCACATTCACCACCGTGTCGCGGCCCGGCATGATCACAAAGCGATAGGCCCCGGTGGCACGTGGAGAATCCAACAGAGCATAAATAGTCAGGCGTTTATCCTGTGGTTTAGGACGTTCAATCCAGAACTCGCGGAAACGCGGGAACTCTTCACCGGACGGCAGTGCGGTATCAACTGCTAGACCACGGGCAGACAGACCATAAACTTGGCCGTTACCAATCATGCGGAAGTAGCTGGCACCCAGGAAGCTGGCAATTTCGTCGTTCTTATCTTTGCTGTTGATGGGATACAGTACTTTGAAGCCAGCAAAGCCCAGGTTTTTCACGGTGTCTTTGTCATGCTTCACACTCCCGAAGTTGAAGTAGTCCGGGTTATACTTAATTTTAGAAACCGTTGTTGCGGTCACTTCGTTGATGGCCACCGGGGTGTCGAAGTACATACCCTGGTGATAAAATTCGAGCTTAAATGGGGTTTTAGTCTTGCTCCAGTAAGCGTTGTCTTGGTTAAACTGGATCTGTTGATAGTCCGCGTACTTCATGTCACGGAAAACGGAAGGAAGGTTGCTTTTCGGCGCCTCGTAATTTTTGCCTGCTAACGACTTCGCTTGTTTTGCGACATCGTCGATAGAGAAGGCCCAGACCGAAGTAGTATAAAGAGACAGTACTACCGCTGCACCCAGCCAACGCATTTTCATCATTTTTGGTTTTATTTTCATATTAACCAGCACATCCCCCTTTGTGTGCTTCAATCAATCCAATCTATTTTAATGGATACTCGCGGTTTACGACAACCAAATCACCGCATTGTTCGTTCTGGCGGCTCAGGGTTTAAGCAAAAAAAGACAATCGGTTAGGCATTACCAGATAAAGCCCGAAGACAGTCCACTACATTTGGTGTAGGGTTGCACGACTGTAAACGCTACTCGGCTTATGGATAAGGCGAAAAGTCTGAGATTGTTGTGGAGAGATATGAGTAACGAAACAAATCAACGCGAGTTTTTCCTCGATTCGATCCGTGCCTGGCTGATGTTATTGGGGATACCTTTTCACATTTCATTGATTTATTCGAGCCACCAATGGCATGTAAATAGTGAATTTCCGTCTTGGTGGCTAACCCTATTTAATGATTTTATTCACGCTTTCAGGATGCAGGTTTTCTTCGTCATATCTGGTTATTTTTCCTACATGTTATTCCTGCGTTACCCTCGAAAACGCTGGTGGAAGGTGCGAGTAGAAAGGGTCGGTATTCCGATGCTCACAGCTATTCCATTATTAACCCTTCCCCAATTTTTGATGTTGCAATATACCAATGGTAAAGCCAGCTTATGGCCCACCTTAACCGGATATCAAAAATATAACACCCTGGCTTGGGAATTAATTTCTCATCTGTGGTTCTTATTAGTACTGGTGATATTAACCACCTTAAGTTTGATGATATTCCAGTACATGCATCGCCAAATAAGTAAATCGAATAACGGCGGTTTCTGGCAATCTATTACCTTAACGAAACTATCTATATTATTCCTGTTTTTGGGGATAGCTTATGGCGCTTTCAGGCGAATGCTATTTATGATTTATCCACCGATATTAAGCGACGGGCTTTTTAATTTTGTGGTGATGCAAACCCTGTTCTACTTACCCTTCTTTTTACTGGGTGCCATGGCCTTTAAACGCCCGGAGATCAAGGGGCTGTTTATCACCCCCTCTCTGCCATGCGTGGTGCTCAGCGGGCTAGCATTTGTGGCTTATCTGGCTAACCAGCGCTTTGGTAGCGGTGACCAATGGATGTATGAAACCGAGAGCGTAATTACTATGATAATGGGGCTGTGGATGACTAACGTGGTGTTCTCCCTGGGCCACCGGCTACTGAACTTTCACTCGCCACGGGTCACTTATTTCGTTAATGCCTCACTGTTTATATATCTGGTACACCATCCGCTGACGCTGTTCTATGGCACCTTTATTACCCCGTACATTACCTCAAATATATTGGGGTTTTTAGCCGGTCTGGTATTTGTTATTGGCATCGCCTTGGTGCTCTATGAAATACATCTGCGTATTCCATTATTACGATTCTTGTTCTCTGGTAAGCCTCAACGGGTGACCGCAAGTTGAAACAACCCCGGGAAACCGGGGTTTGTTAATCAGGCTGGCATCTGGGTTAACAGATGTTCATATAACTGGACGGTTTCATCATCAAAGCAGACGAAAGCCACGGTTTCCGGCAATGGGCGACGCCCAAGCCAGGCATAAACAGTTTCCACGGCAATCTGCGCTGCGGCAGGTTTAGGATAACCAAACACACCGGTGCTGATAGCCGGGAACGAAACACTGCGATAACCGTTCGCCATCACCAGCTCAAGGCAGTTGCGGTAGGCTTGTTCCAGAAGCTGGGCTTCATGCTGCCCACCCCCCTGCCAGATTGGCCCAACGGTATGAATCACCGCCTTAACAGGTAAATCCCCGGCGGCAGTTATCACCGCATGACCAGGTGCACATTCCCCCTGAAGTTGGATCACTTCTTTACATGCCGCTAGCAGTGCTGGCCCGGCTGCCCGATGAATTGCCCCATCCACCCCGCCGCCGCCCATCAGGGTACTATTAGCGGCATTCACAATCACGTCCGTGTGAACCTGAGTAATATCTCCCTTTATTACAGACATTCGCATTTGCATGGTGGCCTCCAGGTGCGATGCTTTGCTACACGCTATTAATACACCCTCCGCCACTGCGATCCAATTTTTACTGCATGCTGACCGTTTTTTTCCGGACTTATCGATAGGTTACTGTCAGAACGCCCGTCTTTTGGCGATCGTCTATCCAGCGCATCGCCACCGATTGTATTGCCGGAGCCTTAGGTGACTGACTTTCAAGCTGATGCATATTGAGCGTTTGACTAACGGTTTTCCCTTGCTGGTCGCAGGCGAGGGTCACGCGGTTTTTTACCGTGCCGACACTGCACACCGGTTCCACAATAGCCCCAACAAAATTGATAGTGCCACCTTGCCCGGTTGCCACACCTGGTACGGATACTGCTATGCAACTTAGTACCGTAATAAAAGGGAGCACGTAAATGCGATTGATCTTCATTAGGTTGGCCTCTTATAGGACCATCCTTAGTCTTAAATAGAATATTCCCTACTAATGAAGATAATAAACATCAAGATGTTATCAATGCAGACATCGAAATAACGACAAACCTCTACCTCTAGTTCTAGTCTAAATACATGTAACCGGCTGAACCCAAAACCACTATAAACTTATCGCAGAAATTTAGCTAAAAACGCCATAATGTAGCAGCTTACAGCGCCTGCGAGGGGGACCACTGTTAACTAAGCTGTAGGCCTTTGACCATCGGTTAGAATCACCGTAGCGCTCTCGCGATCACCGGGATCAATAAACAGACTGTATCGATGGGGTAACCATTGGTTAGGATTTTGGCAGCGCTTCCTCGCTGGATACCTTAACTCCGGCGATTCAGTCACAATTACTGGGGAGCCTGCTGGGTAATGCCAGCCAGGGTAAACCCGGCAAACTGATGACCCCAGACTTTATAATCACGGTAACCAATACCGACGCCAGCTCACCATGAATATCACTGACCGTATGACCAATTAAACCTCGCAGGTGGAGATTAGCGGCCTGTAGAATTAATCCGCCCGGCGGCAGAGGATGATGTTTTAGCAGTGCGTGCAGCCAGCCAAAGGCCGCTGTTCTTCATGGCGAAGCCAAAGATCAGCCCCAGTACTAGTGCCGGAATAGTCGCCCGCCAGTCACCCTGGGCGGCATAGGTAGCACATGCGCCAATGAAGGTTCCGGGGACAAAAGAGAGTAGTGTCTGGCGGGATTGCAGACACATTAAAAAAGCCACCACGCCAGTCATTACATAACCCATGATGGATAATCCCGGTGCCAGCGCACTGCCATAGATGATCACCAGCGCCCAAAGAACGCCACTCATTAGTGTTGACAGGGTTATAGCCAGCCCTTTCAACCCACCCTGTGGGCAGGCGAAATAAGCGGTACAACCCAGAAATCCTGCCCAGCTGGCAAGTCCTAAAGACACGGCGACCCATCCCCAAATACCGGAGAGAATGCCTGTGGTGAGTGCGAGAGAGATAATCAGATTCATGGCGCGCATCATAGCAAAGCCGCAGCCCAGCCATGAGATGGCGCGCACATTATTTGGTAATAAATTGTACTGCTTTCACTCAAAAAGTGAACTAAATCACTCTTTTTCAGCTTCTTCCGTCAGATCGTCCCACATCGCCTGAATAGATTCGCGGGTTAACGGTGCCATGGTACGCCAGAAAGGTGTGGTGGCGTGGGCCTCCAGCTTACCGAGGAAGATCCCCACCCAGGGTAAAATGTAATCTTCAAACAGGGCCATCAGGGCTTCAGTTTCACCTTCCCCGGCATTGTCCTCCAGCCAGGACGCTGCCAGCAACAAAGTGCCGATATGGTCAGCCGGCGCATCTGTCAGCGGCATACCGCGCTCTGAAAGGAACTGGCGCACTTCTGCTTCAGTCGCACCCGCCAGCCAGGCAGAGCGATAGGGTACAACGCTACATTCTGCCCCTACAAACAACCCATTGTAGTCTGCCGCTAGCGCGGGCAAATCCACGTTTTGCTGTAGACGCGCCAGGTGCTCATCCTGTTCCAACGGCCAGTTGGCCGCTAATTTGCCCGAGGTTATAACCGTAAACAGCGGCTCCAGCAGCGGATCCTGCGGTTGACGGTAATACAGTGAACCAAGCACGCGGCAAATAATGGAAAACTCATTCATTTTTTATAATCCGTTCAGGTGTATCATCAGAAATCCGCCAGCTCGGCAATAGGCGCTCTGCCGCGACTTTCCAGGAAACTCAATAGCCGGCGTGGGGAGAGATTTAAAATTCGATCCTCCGGGAAGCCCACTGCATCAATAATTTTCAGACTTTGTTCAAAATCACCCAGGGTAAATGCCGTGTGGGAATCTGACCCCAAGGCTATCCAGCCGCCGGCTTGTTTCACTGCCGCTGCTATTGCTGTGCAGTTAGCTTCGCTACCCTTGCGCGAGTGCAGGAAGGAGGAGTTATTGATTTCCAACGCTACATTGTAGCGGGCGGCAGCTTCAGCAATGGCCGGGATATCCACCGGGAATTTCGGGTTGCCCGGGTGACTAATAATGTGAACTTCTCCGGCAGCCATCGCCGCGATCATTGCCTTGGTGTGGCTGGCCTTGTCACTCGGGGGGAAAACCGGCTCGTGGAAACCAGCAATAATGAGATCCAGGGCCTCCAGCATTGGCCCGGTACAATCAATATCACCTTGGGTGTTTTTAATATTAGCTTCGATGCCACGCAAGATCCCTACCCCATCTACCACCCGTGGCCAGATGCGCATATTCATAAAATGCCAGTAGTGAGGGGCATCCGCCATATCCGGCCCATGATCGGTGATGGCAAACAGTTTGATCCCTTTCTGTTTTGCCATGGCGATATAGTCATGGAGGGTGCTATAAGCGTGGGTACTGGCGACAGTATGCATATGCAAATCGACGGGATACATGGGTTCTCCTTTTATTTATATCCCGCAAGAATAACAGTTTTTGTCGCCCTTTATTAGCCCGGGGCTAGTAACCTCGCTGCATATCCACTTCACCTGAAGGGCGCTTGCCTTGTTCAAGCTGTTGAATTAAATATGAAATCCAGATAGCGGCCTCATCAGGACGGGTTACAGCAGCAATATGCGGTGTCATTGCCACCCGAGGGTGCGCCCAAAGCGGGCTGGAAGAAGGCAGCGGCTCTTTGGAATAGACATCCAGCATTGCCCCCTTCAGATGCCCTTCATTCAGCACCGCCAACAGTTCCTCTTCAACCACATGAACGCCACGGGCCAGATTCAGCACGTAGCTGTCTTTTGCCAGTTGTTTAAGTAAATCGCGATTGATGATACCGACGGTTTCCGCCGTATTGGGTAACAGGTTGATCAAAACCCGAGTACCTTTCAGAAAAGCGGGTAGTGCATCATTACCGGCAAAACTTTCCACTTGAGGATAATCTTTGTGGCTACGGCTCCAGCAACGCACCGGGAAGCCCCAGGCAACCAGGCTTTCAGCAACTTTACCGCCCAATACGCCAGCCCCCATGATGCCGATGGTAAAATCTTCGCGGGCATAATCGTCAAGAAGTTGCCAAGTGGCAGTTTGTTTTTGCGCCTGATAGTCATCAAAGCGGCGGAACCAATGCAGCACCTGGCTAACAGCATACTCCTGCATTTGTAATGCCATGCCGGTGTCCTCCAGACGGTATAGCGGCACGCCTTCAGGCAGCATCTCCGGGTATTGCTTCAGTTTGCTCAGGATAGAGTCAACCCCGGCCCCTAATGCAATTACCGCTTTCATATTGGTGCGGCCACTGAGCATTTCCACCGGCGGGTGCCAGACCAGCGCATAATCAGCCGCGCCGTTATCCCCTTTCTCCCACACTCGCAGGCGCGCATCCGGTAATTGTTTTTGGAGTTTGTCTAACCAGTAAGCAGAATCGAACGTGGGGTGATAATAGATGATGTCCATACTTCCTCCTTTTTATATTTGTTTAACTTTACACGTTAATCATCGTAAAGCTCAAAGGCGATAAATAATCCTTATATTGCGCGCTATTACATCAGTTTGATTGAAGTTTGACTAAACGGTTTGGTTTGGTGAAAAAGAGCATTGACGCCGTGCGCGGATTTCCCTACATTAGCGCCCGTTCCGGCAGCACTGCTGCGGAACGACGATATGGTGAGGTGTCCGAGTGGCTGAAGGAGCACGCCTGGAAAGTGTGTATACG
>CBIFWW010000109.1:0-11238 GCA_966186435.1 uncultured Enterobacteriaceae bacterium | reverse complement strand
GTATTGGCCGGGATTGCGGTGATTGCCGCCGTGGCATTTGGTCTTGAACTGGGTTTACGAGCGCTTCAACGCAAACTCACCCCCTGGCATGGAGAAATTCAATGAGTGAAAAAATTACCGTTACCCCCCTTGGCCCACACATCGGCGCGCTGGTTACAGGGGTGGATCTGAGCCGCGGGCCATCCGATAACCAATTTGCCCAGATTTACCATGCAGTGATCCGCCATCAGGTGTTGTTTTTCCGCAACCAGCCTATTACTCCCTCTCAACAGCGGGCGCTGGCGAGCCGGTTTGGCGATTTGCATATCCACCCGGTCTATCCCCACGCTGAAGGGGTGGAGCAGATCATCGTGCTGGATACCCACAATGATAACCCGCCGGATAACGATAACTGGCACACCGATGTCACCTTTATCGATACCCCGCCCGCTCTGGCGTTGCTGGCAGCAAAGCAACTACCGCCCACCGGGGGCGACACACTGTGGGCCAGTGGAATTGCCGCTTGGGAGGCGCTGTCTGTGCCTTTACAACAGCTGCTGGTCGGGCTGGAGGCGGAGCATGATTTCCGTAAGTCTTTCCCGGAATATAAGCATCAGCAGGATCACGCTACCCATCAGCGTTGGAAGCTGGCGGTGGAGAAAAACCCGCCGTTACGCCATCCCGCCGTACGCACCCATCCGGTAAGTGGTAAATCGGCTTTGTTTGTAAATGAAGGATTTACTACTCGGCTGGTGGGGCTGCCGGAAAAAGAAAGCCAGGCGTTGCTTAATTTCTTATTCGCCCACATTACCCGGCCTGAGTTTCAAGTACGCTGGCGTTGGCAGGAGAATGATCTGGCTATTTGGGACAATCGTGTGACCCAGCATTATGCCAATGCGGATTATTTACCGGCACGTCGGATAATGCACCGCGCGACGGTATTAGGAGACAAACCTTATTGGCGGCACGAGTAATAAGGTGGCATAGGCCCGGGTAATGATAATTTGGGATATTACTCAGGCTGCATATATCTCTGCATTTTCGGTGAAAACGGGATCTAATACCGGTGATGTAAACAAGATGGCGATCCTGAAAGGGATCGCTTTGCTGGATAAGCGATGAATGTTAACGCACCAGCGCGCTAACGGTCTTCAGCAGCGGGGCTTTGACAACCGCATTAATAGCCATCAGGGCCAGGCCCTTAGCAACCACTTTAGAATACTGGCGGATGGAGCCATCGATCCACTCACGGTCTTTTTGAATCGCCAGCCAGCTGAGTTGTTCAATCTGCTGCAACAACTGTGTAGAAGGTAGCACCTTGCTATCGAAGCGAATGGCTACCGAACCGGCATAGCGGCGATAAACAATGTCCTGCACACCGGCCATCTGGCGCAGCATTTCCAGTTGGGCGCCTACGATCTCGGGATAACGGGTAATAAAATCGGAACGAACCCGGATGCGATTTTGGGTTTGGTGCAGGTAGGGGGTCATGGAAACCTCGGTCTTAGAATGGATATTCATATAATTTAAATTTTGATTACGCTGCGATCTATTCAAATTTTTTGTCTTTATTAGCCCTTCAGATAATTCCTGCTCTTTGACCCATCTCAACGAAGGGGCAATTAACCCTTTTCACGCCGGGAGTCCGTCTGCGTTTCCCGCTACATTAATATCCATACTTTAATTAAGCCTACTGTATTCATAACTGGGAAGAATCATGCAGTTAGAAGAATTAAGCAGCCTGATGACACTACGCCGCTATGTCACCGTGGCCCACCATATTCCGGGCCGTCTGCGTCTGAAATTTACCAACAAGCTGATCTCCAGCTTGAGCAAAGGCCGCCTCAGCGAACTGGAAACCTTGTGCAGTCCCGAGGGTTATTTACGCCAGTTCAGCCTCAATACGGCCACCGGCAGCCTGGTGCTTGAGTACCAGGCTAGTCGCATTTCACCGGATCTGTTGAACCAACTTTTCGGCGATGACGAAGCCCGCGCCCGTGAAGCCCTGGTTCAGCTCCATCATATCTTTACCCATTAAAACGAGAGGTGCTCCTCATGAGTAACGAAAACAACACTCAAAACCCGAACCAGCCCTGGTTCCCGCCTTATGGCTACCCTTACTATCCGCAGATGCCGCAGCAGCCCCAGCCTCAAGTCGCCCAGCCACAGATGCCGCCTCAAGGTTGGCCCCAACAGCCGCCAATGATGCACCCGCAAATGATGTACGCCATGATGCCAGGCATGATGCCGGTGGGGTATGGCATGCCGCAGCAGCCGGTTCATGGCCACCACCACCACCACGCCGCACCCATGCCAGGCGTGGATTGGAGCCAGCATGCGCAGGGTATGGTGGAAGACATGATGGGTGAACAGGCTGGCCTGTTGAAAAACATCATCCATACCATTGGTGCCGACGATAAAGAATTCTGGAAAGGCGCAATGATTGGCGCGGCGGCCACCCTGCTGCTGACCAACGAAAGCGTGCGCAACATGCTGATGCAGACCCTCTCTGGCGCGGGCGACATGCTGAAAACCGGTGGGGCCAAAGTGAAAGACACCGTGATGAGCGGTGCAGAAAACATCCGTGAAACCGCCAGCACCAGCGGCACCATTTTCCGTGACACCCTGAAAGCGGGTAAAGAAGGCTTCCAGGAGTCCGTTGAGCGTAATCGCCAACAGCCTGCCGTTGAGGAACCAAAGGATGAGCAACAGCCGTGATGCCTTAAGCCCGGTGAGCCGGGCGATGATCGCCGGCGCCTTGGTGGGAACTACCAGCTCCTGCATTGCCCAGTGGCGCCAGTACCAAAATGGAGAGCGCACCCTCAACCAGACTGCGGTGACTGTGGCCCGGGATGCGACCCGTGCCGGGCTGGTGAGTGGGGCGGTGATGGCGGTGGCCAATGCCAGCGCCGGTCGCCCTCTACTGACCCTGCTGACGGTGGTGAGCGCCGGTGTCGCCGGTATGTACCTTCTGGATGCTGTACAACAAAAAAGAGAAAACCATGAATCCGAATAATTACCCGAACGTTTACCCCTGGATGATGCAAGACGGCAGCGTGGTTTATCTGCCCTATCCCCCGCAGCCTGTAACCACCCCGGCACCGGCCACCCCATACAGCCAGGCTAACAACCGTACCCATCTGATCACCGGCCTGGTGGCCGGGGCGGCTATTACTTACCTGCTGACCAACCGCCAGGTTCAGCAAGGGATCTCGACCACTGCCGGTAAAGTATGGGGTTCGGTGCGCGGTGAGATGGAAGAGATGAAAGAGCGCGTGGCCGATCTCCAGGCTGAGTTGGATTACTACCGCAGCAAGGATCAGGAGGCCCAGTGACGGCCAACCTTAAAGCGCCGGTTCGTATCCTGCATAGCCTGCCGGGCCGATTGCGGGTGCGCCTGGATGCCCTGGGGGAATACCCTGATGGGGCGGCCTGGTGCCGCCGCCAACTGCTGGGTTTCGCCGGGGTAACCGGGGTGCGCCTGCGCCCCGCTGCCCGTTCGGCGATGCTGGAATTCGACCGCACGATCACTGACCAGGAACGGCTGCTGCCCCAGCTGGCTGCGCTGGACTGGGATCAGGCGACGGAAGACGAGTACCAGCCGGAATATTGCATGGCCGATAACCTGCTCAACGTGGGCGGCCTGGCATTGAGCCAATTCCTGCCAGCAAAATGGGCGGCTATCCCTTCCTTATTGTTAACCAGCCCGACCCTGGTGGAAGGGGCCAATACCCTGGCGCAGGGTGAGCTGAAAGTAGAGGTGCTGGATGCCCTGGCCCTAGGGGTCTCAATGGCGCGCGGTGACCATCGCACCGCCATGATCACCCAGTCTTTGCTGACCCTCGGCGAGTATATGGAGCAGGAAACCAGCCGCCACTCGGATGCGCTGCTGGCCAGCCTGATGCAACCGCGCCAACACCCGGTATGGGTGGAGCGTGGCGGGGAAGCGGTAGAGATTTCCTCCGCTGAGCTAGTGGCTGGCGACGTGATGCTATTGGGGCCGGGGGATAACATCCCGGCTGATGGCCGGGTGCTGCGCGGGGTGGGGCTGATTAATCAGGCCGCCATGACCGGTGAAGGCGTGCCGGTACGCCGTGAAAAAGGGGCCTGGCTCTATGCCGGTACCCAAGTGCAGGATGGCAACATTGCGGTGCTGGCCGAAAAAGTCGGGGAGGAAGCCTCTACCGCCGGGATCCGCCGCTTTATTAGCGACTCCCTCAGCCAGCGTAGTGAAACCCAAAAAGTTACCCAGCACATGGCTGACCGCCGGGTGGCCATCACCCTGGGAGCCGGTGCGGCGGTGTTTGCCTTGACCCGCGACTGGAAACGGCTGGCCTCGGTGTTCCTGGTGGACTACTCCTGTGCCCTGAAACTCAGCACCCCCATCGCCTTCAAATCCACCATGTACCGGGCTGCCCTTAGCGGCCTGTTGCTGAAAGGCGGGCGGGCTATCGAGCAACTGGCCGCCGTGGATACGGTGGTGTTCGATAAAACCGGCACCCTGACCATGGGCGACATGCTGGTGACCGATGTGGTGAGTTTTGCCCCGGAAGCGGTACTGGCTCCGGAGCTGTTGGCCATTGCCGCCTCGGTAGAGGAGCATAGTAACCATCCGCTGGCGAAAGCCGTGGTCGCCGCTGCCCGTCATCATGAGCTGCCCCATATCAACCACGGTGAAGTGGAGTATGTGATTGCCCACGGTCTGCTGTGTGAGATGGATCAGAACCAGATGGTGATTGGTAGCCGTCACTTCCTTGAGGAGCATTACGATATTGATTTTGCGCCCTGGCAGTCCGATATCGACCACCTGGAGCAGCAGGGCAGGCACCTGTTGTTTATTGGTTTTGATAACCAACTGGCGGGCATGATTGGCCTGCAGGATAACGTGCGCCCGGAAGCCGCTGAAGTACTGGCTGAATTACGGGCTAGCGGGATCAAGCACCTGGTGCTATTAACCGGTGACCAGCAGCATAAAGCCCGGCAGCTGGCGGCGGAGTTGGGTATTGATGAGGTGTATGCCAACGCCACCCCGGAAAGCAAAGTCGAGGTGGTGCAGGCGCTGCAACAGCAGGGCCGTCGGGTACTGTTTGTTGGCGACGGCATTAACGATGCGCCGGTTCTGACCCAGGCCGATGTCGGTCTGGCGATGAACCAAAGCACCGAGCTAGCTCAGCAGGCGGCTGACGCGGTGTTGTTGCAGGACAGTCTGCACGGCGTGGCAGTGGCCAGAAAGCTTTCCCAAGAGGCCATGAAGTTAGTGAATAGCAATATTCGCCTGACGGAGTGGATCAACAGCGGCATCATGATGGCGGCGGCGATAGGGTGGCTCTCCCCAGGGGCCAGTGCCTTGTTGCATAACGGCACCACGCTGGGTGTATTACTGCGATCGCTAGCGGCGCGTAAAGGTTAATGCTAAACGGACTCAAGCGCCCTTTGGGGCGTTTTTTTGCCCAAAAATGCGATGGCTAAATACAACTGCCACTCTACAGCGAGGGCGCATCATAATGGACTCTAATGTGGAGAAATTGTTCAAACAGGGGCCGTCCTTGTTGGAGCAATGACGGCAGACTGTGGCGTGAACACGATCTGCATATCACCTTTAACGTGGGGATGGGTGACTGGCATGCTCAGCCCTATGATGAATGGGTCACGGAAGTCGACGGGCGATTAATCGGGCCAAAAAGCAGGATAAAAAACAAATTATTAGTCAGGTAAATGTGGCTTAATTTACTGAATTTAATGATTTAATTTTATAATATCGTTTAATTAATCATCACGAATTATCACTTGTGATAGGGTCGTCGCTGCTGATTCACTGATTTGCCTGCGGGCGAGGGAGCGCCGACCATGGCCACCACTTTTTTATTAAAACTTACGCCCATTTTGGTGGGGGTGATGCTGATGCTGTGCTATGGCCCTTTGGCCCAGGCTGCTCCCCGGCCCGTTGCCGTCAAATCAGGTTCCCGCCGGTCAAGTAAAGCGATTCATTCGCTAAGCCATGCTGCCCGCCAGCGCATGGCAAACAAAGCGCAGCTGATGAAATCCTGGCATCAACATCTTTCCCTCGCTGCTTATCGTGGTCATACCGTTCCCACGCCCCCGGTGATACCGAATCATGTTCGTTGGCAGCGCCAGCAAAATCTGCAATTTGTGCGCCGCGCCGATTCGCCATTCCAAATTGACCGTCCTGGCCTGCAACATTTGGCGGACAGCCGCAGTGGCAGTAGCTTGAATTATCTCGACCATGTAACCGAGGCCATTATGGGCCGGTTAAAAGACCAACTGGGTAAACCCTATGTTTGGGGAGGAACCAGCCCGCGCCATGGCTTCGATTGCAGTGGGCTGGTGTTTTTTGCCTTTAACCCGCTATTGGCGCGGCATCTCCCGCGTACCGCCAACCAAATGTATCACTTCCAAAGCGCGCGCCGGGTGGCGCTGAATGACATCCAGCGTGGCGATTTGCTGTTCTTCCATATCCATTCACACGGTGAAAATGCCGACCATGTGGGGGTCTATCTGGGGGAGGGGAACTTTATTGAGTCGCCTCGATCCGGGGAGAATATTCGCATCAGTCACCTGGCGGAGCCGTTCTGGCAGAATCATTTGTTAGGGGCGCGTCGGGTACTGTTGGCCAATAATGTGCGCTAAAGGCGGTAAAGTTGCGCCAACCAAATGTCAGGAAATTTTTTAGCACGAATTAATTGGTCAAAGTGTGAAGGTTGTCATAAGAGGAGGTCAATGAGAGACAATTCTGGGTACTCAGGAAATATCGTCGGGTATGCCGATACCGTATACTCGATTGCAAGCACGACGTTACAGGTTAATACCGTGATTACTTGTTTAAGGTGAGGAGAGGAACTCCCGCTTTAGGTAAGTACCTAATGCCAATTGAGGAAGCGAGAATGGAAAAGAAGCATATCTATCTGTTTTGTTCTGCGGGCATGTCTACATCACTGCTGGTGTCAAAAATGCGCGCTCAGGCCGAAAAATATGAAGTGCCGGTAGTGATCGAAGCCTTCCCTGAAACCCTGGCGGGTGAGAAGGGTGGGCAAGCGGATGTGGTATTACTGGGGCCGCAAATTGCCTATATGTTGCCAGAGATCCAACGTCTATTACCAAATAAGCCAGTGGAAGTTATTGATTCTGCCCTTTACGGCAAAGTAGATGGTTTAGGCGTGCTTAAGGCTGCGGTTGCGGCAATTAAAAAAGCCGCTGCTTGATTAAATTTGGTCATATTTTAAATTTTCCCGTCAAAGAGTTATTTCATAAATCGCCGTGATGACTATTACGGCCTTTAAGGGTATTTTCTATGAGTCGAGTAATTAGTTTACTTGAAAAGGTACTCCTTCCTTTTGCTGTCAAAATAGGAAAGCAGCCTCACGTTAATGCGATTAAAAACGGCTTCATTCGCCTACTGCCATTAACCCTGGCAGGGGCGATGTTCGTTTTAATTAATAATGTGTTTTTAAGTTTTGGCGAAGGCTCCTTTTTCTATTCGATGGGGGTGCGGTTAGATCCATCAACCATCGATACTCTTAATGGATTTAAATCCATTGGTGGCAGCGTTTATAACGGCACGTTGGGTATTATGGCGCTAATGGCCCCGTTCTTTATCGGGATGTCGATGGCGGAAGAACGTAAAGTCGATGGCCTGGCAGCAGGCGTATTAGCAGTAGCGGCCTTTATGACCGTCACCCCATATAGCGTGGGCGACGCTTACGCCGTGGGCGCCAACTGGCTGGGCGGCACCAATATCATCTCCGCGATTATTATCGGGCTGGTGGTAGCGGAAATGTTCTCCTTTATTGTTAAGCGCAATTGGGTCATCAGGTTGCCTGGTAGCGTACCGGATTCCGTCTCTCGCTCTTTCTCGGCGGTTATCCCTGGCTTCATCATCCTGTCGGTCTTCGGGATTATCGCTTGGGCGTTAAGCCACTGGCAGAGCAACTTCCACCAAGTGATCATGGATACCATCTCCACACCGCTGGCTTCTCTGGGTGGCGTAGTAGGTTGGGCCTATGTCATCTTTACTTCTCTGCTGTGGTTCTTCGGGGTACACGGTTCCCTGGCGCTGTCGGCGCTGGATAACGGTATTCTGACCCCATGGGCGCTGGAAAACATTGCCACCTTCCAGCAGTACGGTTCGGTTGATGCAGCCCTGGCTGCCGGTAAAACCTTCCACATGTGGGCCAAGCCGATGCTGGACTCCTACGTGTTCCTGGGCGGTACCGGTGCCACATTGGGTCTGATTATTGCCATCTTCATCGCCTCTCGCCGTGAAGACCACCGCCAGGTTGCTAAGCTGGCGCTGCCATCCGGCATCTTCCAGATTAACGAACCTATCTTGTTCGGTCTGCCTATCATCATGAACCCGGTGATGTTCATTCCTCTGGTTCTGATTCAGCCGCTGCTGGCGGGGATTGCGGTTACCGCTTACACCCTCGGCATCATTCCTCCGGTGACCAATATGGCGCCGTGGACTATGCCAACCGGCCTGGGGGCATTCTTTAACACCAACGGTAGCGTAGCCGCTCTATTACTGGCGTTGTTCAACCTGGGTGTGTCGGTACTGGTATATATGCCGTTTGTGATTATCTCTAATAAGGCGCAAGCGGTTATCGATCAGGAAGAGACCGAAGAAGAAATTGCTAACGCATTGAAATTCTAACTTTCGGGTACAGGTTGCGGCCTGTACCTCCCCCAGATATATGAGGTGAGACGATGTACAACTTGGACAGTGTCGTGGCTGAAGACGTAATGGAAAACGACCTTGAAGAAGTGGTGATGGGGCTGATTATTAATGCCGGTCAGGCCCGCAGCCTGGCCTACAGCGCCCTGAAACAAGCCAAGCAGGGTGATTTTGCTGGTGCCAGAGCCACCATGGAGCAGTCACGCATGGCACTCGGCGAAGCCCACCGGGTGCAGACCCAACTGATTGAAGGTGACGAAGGTGAAGGCAAAACCAAGGTGAGCCTGGTGCTGGTACATGCGCAGGATCACCTTATGACCTCAATGTTAGCCCGTGAACTGGTTTGTGAGTTAATTGATCTCCATGAGAAGGTACAATAACAGACTAGGATCATAATGAGGCCAGCGAAGATGACGACCCAGGAAATTAATATTGCCCGTGAGCAACACCTATTTAACGGCAAGCATTTCCATGTCTTTATCTACAACAAAACGGAAAGCGTTAGCGGATTGCACCAGCATGATTACTACGAGTACATCCTCGTATTAACCGGCCGTCATTATCAGGAAATCAATGGTAAACGGATGCTGCTGGAGCGCGGGGACTTCGTGTTTATCCCCGTGGGGTCTAATCACCAAAGTTTCTATGAATTTGGCGCGACCCGGATCCTCAACGTTGGTATCAGTAAGCGCTTCTTCGAGACGCACTATCAATCGCTGTTACCGGAATTTCTGGTGGCCTCACAGGTCTACTCTGTCAAAAATACCTTCCTCAGTTACATTGAGTCAGTAGTTGCTTCATTGAATTTTCGCGAAAACGAATTTGATGAGTTTATTGAGGGTGTGTCGTTCTATGTGATCAACCGTCTGCGCCATTTCCGCGAGGAACAAAATCAGGCGTTGGATGTGGTGCCTCAGTGGCTTAAGACCACCGTGGAAGAGATGCACAATAAACAAAAATTTGGCGAAAATGCCTTAGAAAATATGGTGGCGATATCAGGTAAGTCTCAAGAATATCTTACCCGGGTGACTCAGCGTTTTTATAATAAAACGCCGATGCAAATTATTAACGACATCCGTATTAACTTCGCGATGAAGCAGCTGGAAATTACTAATTACTCGGTGACCGATATTGCGTATGAGTCCGGATACAGCAGCCCAAGTCTGTTTATCAAGACTTTTAAACGCTTGACTTCTTTTACGCCAAGCAATTATCGCAAACGTCTCACCATTATTATCTGATGGGCTGCGGAAGACCGCAGTAACTCAATATTAACTAAGAGCTTAATGAATCAGGCTTAGTTATCCGCTTGAACGTGGAGAACTTGCCACACTTAAGTGATGAACTTCGAGGGAGTATATATGAGCCAGAAATTAAAGATCGTTACCATCGGCGGTGGCAGCAGTTATACCCCGGAATTACTGGAAGGCTTTCTAAAACGTTATCATGAACTGCCGGTAACTGAACTGTGGCTGGTGGATGTGGAAGATGGCCAGGAGAAGCTGAATATTATTCACGCCCTGTGCGAGCGTATGGTGGAAAAAGCCGGCGTCCCGATGAAGGTTTATAAAACCTTTAATCGCCGTGAAGCCTTGCAAGGCGCGGACTTCGTGACCACTCAGCTGCGTGTCGGCCAGCTAAAAGCCCGTGAAAAAGACGAACGCATCCCACTGAGCCACGGCTACCTCGGCCAGGAAACCAACGGCGCAGGCGGCCTGTTTAAAGGGCTGCGTACTATTCCAGTGATTTTTGACATCATCAAGGATGTACAGGACGTATGCCCGGATGCCTGGGTAATTAACTTTACCAACCCGGCGGGGATGGTCACTGAAGCGGTCTACCGTCATACCGATTTCAAGCGCTTTATCGGCGTGTGTAACATCCCGATCGGCATGAAAATGTTTATCACCGATGTGCTGCAATTGACCGAGAAAGACGGTCTCTCCATCGACCTGTTCGGCCTGAACCACATGGTGTTTATCCGTGATGTACTGGTGAACGGCCAATCACGCTTTGCTGAACTGCTGGACGGCGTAGCCTCCGGTAAGCTGACGGCCAACACCGTGAAGAACATCTTCGACATGCCATTTGCTGAAGGGCTGATCCGCTCCCTTAACTTGCTGCCATGCTCTTACCTGCTGTACTACTTCAAGCAAAAAGAGATGTTAGCCATCGAAATGGGCGAGTACTACAAAGGCGGCGCCCGTGCCCAGGTGGTACAGAAAGTTGAGAAGCAACTGTTCGAGCTGTACAAAGACCCGGATCTGAAAGTGAAGCCGAAAGAGCTGGAGCAGCGCGGTGGGGCGTATTACTCCGACGCGGCCTGTGAAGTGATCAACGCGATTTATAACAACAAGCAGGCGGAGCATTATGTCAACGTGCCGCATCACGGCCACATTGACAATATTCCGGCTGATTGGGCGGTAGAGATGACCTGCATTCTAGGCAGCGAAGGGGCCAAGCCTCATCCACGTCTGACCCATTTTGATGACAAAGTACTGGGCCTAATCCACACCATCAAAGGCTTCGAGATTGCCGCCAGCCAGGCTGCCATCAGCGGGGACTTTAAC
>CBIFWW010000108.1:0-11390 GCA_966186435.1 uncultured Enterobacteriaceae bacterium | reverse complement strand
AGTCGGCCCTATATAGTCGCTGGTTAACACATAGTTCTGCCCTTTCTGGACCAGCGTATAATTGTAAAGCCCGGCGCTGATATTGTGGCTGTTAGTGAAGGCCCCATTGCTGCTGGTGCCGCCCACCCGGACTATCTCAATCCCGTTGAGGGTTTGATCCCCACGGCCCCCCAGGTTGGTGACCGCCACATCGGTGGTGCCGCTGGCATTGCCGGTGATAATCAGCCTATCAGTACTGGCGCTATCGTTACCCAGCATACTGTCTACTATCAGGCGGCCCTGATGACCGGTGTAGTTGCCGTTGACGGTGAGGATATTGCCGGCTGACGCATTTCCAGGGCTGAGCACCAGGGTACCGCCGTTGGTTAAATTACCGGTGGAAAAGCTGGCCTGGCTGCTGACACCCGCATCCCCAACCTGAAGTCGGCTGCCACTGGCCAGAGTGGTGTCCCCCACCTTGCCATTACCGGATAACACCGCACCGCTGGCCACCGTCACCTGTGCCGCCGAAAAATTACCGTCAATCTGCAGCCCGCCGCCGTTCAGCGCTATCGGCCCGGCATAGGCGGGGCTGTTGTCGGAAAGCGTCAGCACACCGCTGCCGCTTTTTGTCAGGCTACCTGTACCGGTAAACTGCCCGGAAAACTGGCTGTTGCTGGCCTGATTGACTGTCAGGGCACTAGCATTGCCCAATTGCACTGTGCCACCACTCCCCGCCAGTTGGCTCATCGTAAGAGAGTAGCTATTCAAATCAAGGGTACCGCCACTAAGGGTATAAGCGGTGTTGCCTGGCAACGCCCCGGCGCTTTGCGCTTGCAATAGCCCGCCACCAAGCTGTGTGCCGCCGTGCCAGCTGTTGATCCCGGATAGCACCAGTTGACCGTCGCCTGTTTTATCCAGCCCACCTGCACCGGTAATATTGCCCTGAACTTCTAATTTGGCCCCACTGGTCACATCAACGGTTGAATTAGCCGTAATTTGTAAAGGAAACGTAAACACCGTATGGTCCGGGGTGCCGGTGGGTAGCCCAGTGTTATCACCGGGATCGATTTGCAGTGTGCCGCCATTTAAATTGAACTGAACTGTACCTGATGCATCAATAAGGAGTGTGTTGGTAGAAAGCAATCCACCCTGATTAATATTGATAATGGCTTGACCGGTGCCCATATTCTGTCCAGTGGTCGGATCCTGATTTAATTCAGTCCCCAGGAAAAATGCGGGTACTTTCAGCTGGGCATCGCCATTAATATTTAATGTGCCCAAAGCGCCATTGATGCCTAAAGCAAAGGTGCCCACTGTGTTAGTCGCACTCAATTGACCACCTTCAGCAATATTTATCACCCCCGTATTTGCTAAGCTTGAAGTATGACCATCCCCTATGGTCAGATATTGCAAATTCAATGAAGAGCCAGACTCAATATTTATTGCGCCTGTAACTAAAGAGGGACTTATAGTTCCTTGTGAACTACCAATTAACCCATAGCTGGAAATAATATGACTTTGATTTAACGTTAGATTACCTTGCCCTATTAAATAGCCTGCATAAATATTCCCTGACATATTAAAAACGGAGTTGTTCATAGTAACTGATGTGTTGAAAAAATATCCAACATACAAGTTGGTATCATTTTTTGTGGTGTTATCAACAACAGTATCTTGAGTGTAAAAAGTATCTGCATAAGCAGTTCCTGAGCTAAAGCTTAACAAAGCACCATAAAAAAACGGAAAATATAATATTTTCATTTTATCCTCTATAAAATTTGAAAATGTCCTAGATAAAACCCTTCACTATGTTTCGGCAATGTTAATTATTTCGGTGCTATCTGTGATGTTTTGGCCAAATATATTAGTGTTGGAATTACAGTCTTGTGCTACAGCAGTTCCATGCATGGTTAATAATACCGCGGTGCAGCTTAATGCCAGATAGGTTTTTTTCATTAGACTTTTCCCTGAGGCCCAAAGGTGTTTTTATGAACTTAGTATTTAATATAGGCTGGGGAAGGGAATTTTCCAATGCGACTATTGTTTTTTAATCTGCGCCTTGGTTTGCAGAAATATTATATATGATGTTTGTTTTTATATGGATGGCGGATTTTGAATTTATATATAGATGTAAAAACGCCCTCCGTGGAGGGCGTTGTCGCATGATTACTTAACCTGCTGGCCAGGCTGGGCGCCGCTGTCCGGGCTTAACAGGAAGATATCCTTCCCGCCAGGGCCTGCTGCCATCACCATCCCCTCAGAGATGCCGAAGCGCATTTTACGCGGTGCCAGGTTCGCCACCATCACCGTCAGGCGGCCAATCAGCGCCTGTGGGTCCGGGTAGGCGGAGCGAATACCGGAGAACACGTTGCGTTTCTCACCGCCGATATCCAGGGTCAAACGCAGCAGTTTATCGGAGCCATCCACAAACTCGGCGTTTTCGATCAGGGCAATACGCATATCTACCTTAGCGAAATCGTCAAAGGTAATGGTTTCCTGAATCGGGTCATCAGCCAGCGGGCCAGTGACCGGAGCCGCAGTGGCTTTCACTTCTTCTTTCGATGCTTCCACCAGTGCCTCAACGTTTTTCATTTCAATACGGTTATACAGGGCCTTAAAGTTATTCACTTTATGGCTGACCAGCGGCTGCTGAATACCATCCCAGGTCAGGGTGGTATTGAGGAAGGCCTCGGCACGTTCGGTCAGGGCTGGCAGCACCGGCTTCAGCCAGGTCATCAGTACGCGGAACATGTTGATACCCATTGAGCAGATGGCTTGCAGATCGGCATCGCGGCCTTCTTGTTTTGCCACCACCCACGGCGCCTGCTCATCCACATAGCGGTTAGCCACATCGGCCATTGCCATGATTTCACGTACTGCACGGCCAAATTCGCGGCTTTCCCAGGCTTCTGCAATGCTGTCTGCTGCGTCCAGGAATTGCTGATACAGCACCGGATCGGCGACGTCTGCTGCCAGTTCGCCGCCAAAGCGTTTGGCAATAAAGCCCGCATTACGGGAAGCCAGGTTAACCACTTTGTTGACGATATCGGCATTCACGCGCTGAATGAAGTCTTCCAGGTTCAGGTCAATATCATCAATGCGTGAAGAGAGCTTGGCGGTGTAGTAATAGCGCAGGCTGTCGGCATCCATGTGCTTCAGCCAGGTGCTAGCCTTGATAAAGGTGCCGCGCGACTTGGACATTTTGGCACCGTTTACGGTGACATAGCCGTGGACGAACAGGTTGGTCGGCTTACGGAAGTTGCTGCCTTCCAGCATGGCTGGCCAGAACAGGCTGTGGAAGTAGACGATATCTTTACCGATAAAGTGATACAGCTCGGCATCAGAGTCTTTTTTCCACCAGTCGTCAAAGTTCAGATCGCTGCGTTTATCGCATAGATTCTTAAAGGAACCCATGTAGCCGATTGGCGCATCCAGCCAAACGTAGAAGTATTTGCCCGGCGCACCCGGGATCTCAAAGCCAAAGTAAGGCGCATCGCGGGAGATATCCCACTGTTGCAGGCCGGAATCAAACCATTCCTGCATCTTATTGGCGACCTGCTCTTGCAGCGCACCAGAACGGGTCCAGGCTTGCAGCATCTCGCTAAAGGAAGGCAGGTCGAAGAAGAAGTGCTCAGACTCACGCATCACCGGCGCAGCACCAGATACCACAGACTTCGGCTCGATAAGCTCTGTCGGGCTGTAGGTGGCGCCACAGACTTCACAGTTATCGCCGTATTGGTCCGGGGATTTACATTTCGGGCAGGTACCTTTCACGAAACGGTCTGGCAGGAACATGCCTTTTTCTGGATCGTACAGCTGGGAGATGGTGCGGTTTTTAATAAAACCGTTTTCTTTCAGGCGGCCGTAGATCAGCTCAGATAGCTCGCGGTTCTCGTCACTGTGGGTGGAGTGATAGTTATCGTAGCTGATTTCAAAGCCAGCAAAATCGGTTTGATGCTCCTGGCTCATCTCGGCAATCATCTGCTCTGGGGAAACCCCCAGCTGCTGCGCTTTCAGCATGATCGGCGTGCCGTGGGCATCGTCCGCGCAGATGAAGTTCACCTGGTGGCCGCGCATTCGCTGGTAACGAACCCAGACATCAGCCTGGATATGCTCCAGCATATGACCGAGGTGAATAGAGCCGTTTGCGTACGGGAGGGCGCACGTTACCAGTATTTTTTTCGCGACTTGAGCCATGGTTACAATCATTTCTTCTGTTGTAAAAGGGGATAGCGATGTTACCAAAAGGGGCTTTGTTACGCTACCGCGCGCCGCGCCTGATTCTGAAAAGAATATTCTCTGCCTTTGGGGTAAACTTAGGGCGTCTTTCCATAAAGAATAAAAAGGAGTCGGGATGCATTCACAATCCCAGGCCAAATCCCCGGAAGCGTTGCGCGCGCTGGTGGTAGGCACGCTGGTTAATTTCCAGCACCCCACTTTGAAGCACAACCTGACGGCGCTTAAGGCGTTGCATCACGTGGCGTGGCTGGATGACACGCTGCACATTGAGCTACAGATGCCCTTCGTCTGGCAAAGTGGCTTTGAAGCATTGCAAGAGCAAACTAGCGCAGAGCTGCTGCGTATTACCGGTGCCAAAGCCATTGACTGGAAGCTGGCTCACAACATCGCCACCCTGAAACGGGTGAAAGACCAGGCCGGGATCAACGGGGTGAAAAACATCATCGCCGTGAGTTCCGGTAAAGGCGGAGTAGGGAAGTCTTCTACTGCGGTCAACCTGGCGCTGGCGCTGGCGGCGGAAGGGGCCAAGGTGGGTATTCTCGATGCCGATATTTATGGCCCGTCGGTGCCGACCATGCTGGGGGCAGAAGACCAACGTCCTACCTCCCCGGATGGCACCCATATGGCACCGATTCAGGCCCACGGCCTGGCGACTAACTCCATTGGTTATCTGGTGACTGACGATAATGCCATGGTGTGGCGCGGGCCGATGGCCAGCAAAGCGCTGATGCAGATGCTTCAGGAAACCCTGTGGCCGGATCTGGATTATCTGGTGCTGGATATGCCGCCGGGCACCGGTGATATCCAGCTTACCCTGGCGCAGAACATCCCGGTTACCGGGGCTGTGGTGGTGACCACGCCGCAGGATATCGCGCTGATCGATGCCAAAAAAGGCATTGTGATGTTTGAGAAGGTAGAGGTGCCGGTGCTAGGTATCGTGGAAAACATGAGCATGCATATTTGCAGCCAGTGTGGCCACCACGAGACAATCTTCGGGACCGGCGGGGCGGAAAAGCTGGCGGAGAAATACCACACTACGCTGTTAGGCCAGATGCCGCTGCATATCTCCCTGCGTGAAGATTTAGATCGCGGCCAGCCGACGGTAGTCAGCCGCCCGGACAGCGAATTCACGGCCATCTACCGTGATTTAGCGGGTAAAGTTGCCGCTCAGCTGTACTGGACCGGGGAAGTGATCCCAACGGAAATCGCCTTCCGCGCCCTGTAATCACTATCTAACCGCTCCGATCGGGGCGGTTTTATTTCCCTTGCTGGCGCCCTGGCACATAGTGCATCAACAGATAATCCCCTTCCGGGCTGCTGCCTGTGGCTTCAATCTGCCACCCGTGGCGCAGGTAAAAATCCCGGGCCGAATGGTTTTGTGCCAGGCTTCGCGGCGGGCGCGTAAATATAGGGTACGTAAAAAAGGGCGGTCTTGTTCTTGCCAGGCGCGTATTTTCACTGCTGCTCCTTAAGTTGCACCATAATTATAATCAGTATGGCGGCGAAGGGTTTTTTCTGACAATCCGGCCCCGGATCGTTATACTGCCGGGCCTTAATCTTCTGAGGAATGCCACCGTGTTAAGTAATGATGTTGTACGCAGCCTGCGCTATATGTTGAACCTGAACAATCAGGGAATGGTCGATCTCCTGGCGCTGGCGGAGACGCCGGTTTTGGCGCAGCAATTGGTGGCCTGGACGAAAAAAGAAGAAGATGAAGGGTTCCAGCGTTGCCCGGATATCGTGTTATCCCAACTGTTGAACGGTTTAATCTATAGCAAACGTGGTAAAGATGAGAGCCGCCCACCGCTAGAGGCCGATCGCCGCATGGATAACAACATCGTGCTGAAAAAACTGCGGGTGGCATTCGAATTAAAGTCAGACGACATTCTGGCGATTCTGACCGAGCAACAATTCCGCGTCGGCATGGGTGAAATCACCGCCATGATGCGTGCCAAAGGCCATAAAAACTACCGCGAATGCGGCGACCAGTTTATGCGTTACTTCCTGCGCGGCCTGACCCAGCGGATCAAGCCAGCACAAAGCAATTAATAGAAAATATCGCCGGTTTCCGCGCGCAATATTTTCCCTTCGGCGTCAGTGATCAGCACGTAATTGCCCCCCATATAAGTCCAGTGGCTGTCTGCTTCCGGTGCCGGAAGGTGGCGAATCTGCCACTGGCTGATGGCATAAGGATCCGTGCGATAAATATCCGGCACGATATCGCCAATTTTGAACTCCCGGAAATCAGAGGTGAATTCTTTGATTTCGTAGGAATCCCGGCGCGGTTCATGTTTGGTGGTCATGGGTGAAGCTACGGTATCTGCCAGGGCGGCATTCACCATCATTCCATTGGCAAACAATGCCACTGCTGAAAATAATAAAGCCTGTGATTTGCGCATACTTACTCCCAGAAAAAAACGGCACGCTCAGGCAGCCGACTGCTCAAGTGTAGCAAAGCGGCGAAGCGCCTGAGTAACTGACCTATATTTCTCCTGACACCCCAGCCGTGCAAGCGCTAATCTGTTTTTAGATATGTCAGGTGTACCCAGGCGCTGCTTTGGTAGCTTTGCCCCAGATATAATCGACAATCACTTAGCGGCAAAGGCTTTTCGACGCCCGGCACAAAAGGGAAATCCTTTTAGCTGGAGTAGGGGGCGCCCGCCACAATGGCGCGCTAAGCCTGTTATACTGCCCGGCCGGCAGCTGAAAGGAATACACCACTATGGACCCGTTTATCTCTACACCACAGGCAATCACGTTTCCTGGTTTTAGCGGTGAGTTGCTGTGGGCGCAGTTCCAGCCAGCGGCCTACCACGACGATCTGTTCCGCCAAAGGGGCGTAGCTTTTCCTGCGGCATTAGGCAGTGCAGTAGCGAAGCGGCGGGCGGAGTATCTGGCGGGCCGGGTGCTGGCAGGTGAATTGCTGGCGGCGCAGGGTTACGCTGGCTTTGAACTCAAAACCGATGCTGACCGGGCGCCCTGCTGGCCGATGGGGATGCAAGGCTCCCTAAGCCATAGCGGTTCGTTGGTGCTATGTGCTCTGCGCCATGCCGTTGAGAGCGGTGGGGTAGGGGTGGATGTGGAGGCTATCTTAAGCCAGCAGCAGGCAGCGGATTTATGGCGCGGTATTGTCAGTTCAGAAGAGCGTGATTTCCTGGCTACGGGTGAGGCAGGGTTCCCGTGGATGCTAACCCTGGCGTTTTCCGCAAAAGAAAGCCTGTTTAAAGCCCTGTTCCCCCAAGTGCGGCAGTGGTTTGATTTCCTCGATGCCAGGCTTGAGGAGGTTACCCCACAGGGTGCTTTCCAACTGCGGTTGTTAAAAGACCTTTCCCCCCCATTCCCCGCTGGGCGGGTATTTACCGGGTGCTACCGGATGTTACAAGGCAGCCTGGTGACGCTTATCGACGTGGTGGAATAACAAAGGGCCAGCAAGCTGGCCCTTAAGATATTATCCGTCTTTCTTCACTACTGTATCGCTGGGTTTATCCCCTGGCTGATCGGCCCCGGGCTTGAGTACCACTACACTGTATTTGCCAGTGTCTTCATCACGGGTCAAACCGTGAATATCGGTTTCAAAGCCTGGATACTCTTCGCCGATATTACATAGCATTTGCAGGAAGTGCAGTACCGCCACGCTCTCATCAGTGAGTTTTTCACCTGGCATAACCACCGGTACACCCGGAGGATAGGGCAGGATCATATTGGCGCTGACTTTGCCCAGTATGTCATCCAACGGGCAGCTCTCAATGTTGCCGCGCACTTCTTCCTGGAAGGCATCGTGGGGGGTCATCACCATTTCCGGCAGCACTTCAAAGGCGCGGTACATCAGATCTGGCAGATCATACTTTCGGGTCAGAGCATGGATACCCTGGGCCAAATCCTGAATACGCATGTCTTTATAGAAATCCGGCGCATCGTTATACAGCGATGGCAATACGGTTTTCACCCGCAAATTGAGATCGTACACCCGTTTAAAGTCGGTGAGTGCGCGCAGCAGGCCCATAGCCTTGGTTTTGTCGATCCCGATGCTAAACAAGAACAGCAGGTTATATGGGCCGGTTTTCTCGACAATAATCCCTTGTTCATCTAAATATTTAGACACAATCGATGCCGGGATGCCGGTCTCCTCCAGCGCACCATCCGGACTCATCCCTGGGGTCAGCAGGGTGACTTTAATTGGGTCGAGGTACATATGGTCATTGTCGATATTCTTAAACCCGTGCCAGGCGTTGCGCGGGTTCAGCGGCCAGCATGCTGTCTCTTCCACATTATCCGGCTGCCATACATCAAAGAACCAGCCTTCTGATTCAGCCAGCAGGCGGCGGATCTCTTTACGGAAGCGGATCGCCCGGTCAATGGAATCGCCAATCAGGCGCTTCCCGGCATTACCTTTCATCATCGCCGCTGAGATTTCCGCCGAAGCCACGATCCCATAGTGCGGCGAGGTGGAGGTATGCATCATATAGGCTTCGCTAAAAGTCTCTTCGTTGATATCACCCTTAACATGAATCATTGAGGCTTGTGAGAAGGCCGCCAGCAGTTTGTGCGTTGATTGGGTTTCATAAATCACTTTGCCCTCAATGCGGTCACCGCTCATCCCGGCTTTGCCTTTATAAATCGAGTGGAAGTTGGTGTAAGGCACCCAGGCGGAGTCAAAGTGAATGGATTTTACATCCAGGGTCTGCTTGATGTACTCCACGTTATAAAACAGGCCGTCATAGGTGGAGTTGGTAATAACCGCATGCACCGGCCAGGTGGCATTTGGCGTTTCCTGAATGCGCTTTTCGATGCTTTCGCGGGTGAATTCGGATTTAGGGATACCGCCAAGGATCCCGTAGGCGTTACGGGTAGGGCGGAAGTAGATCGGGATAACGTTGCTCATCATCATTAGGTGGGTCAATGATTTGTGGCAGTTACGGTCGATCATGATGGTGGCGCCCGCCGGGGAAGAATACATCCCGACGATTTTATTCGCCGTCGAAGTCCCATTGGTGACGATGTAGCTGCGCTCGGCGTTAAAAGTGCGGGCGATATACTCTTCCGCTTCGCGGTGCGGCCCGGTGTGGTCCAGTAATGAACCCAATTCCGACACCGAAATGGAGATATCGGAACGCATGGTGTTTTCACCATAAAAATCATAGAACAGGCTACCCACCGGGCTACGGTCAAAGGCAGTACCACCCATGTGGCCCGGGGTACAGAAAGTGTACTTCTCTTCTTTGACGTATTTAAACAGTGCTTTGGTGAGCGGCGGCAGAATTGCATCGATATATTGATCGGTGCTTTGAGTAATCTTTAGGGCGATATCCCCGGCACTGCCCAACACATACTCGAAAAAGCGGATATTTAACCGCAGATCGTTCATGTTAACGTCTAGCGACGTATTGTTGTTGGCAAAACCATACACCGGCAACATTTTATTAAGCTGGCTGATCTCTTCACACAGATCCAGGCTGTAGGTGTCCCAGTCAAAAATAACCCCACACAGTCGGGAATTGTTCTGAATAAGCTTAAGCAAGTCATTCTGATCTTTAGGATAGGCAAGCCGGAAACCAACTTTCTCAAGCTCCAGATGCAGTTCCCGTAGCGCCTCTTCTTTAAAATAGGCGCTGTGATCGTTCATGATGGCAATCAGGTTCATGCTAACGCTCCAAAATAGTGCCCAAGGCTGGCCGTTCAGGAGCCACCCGGCCAGACCATAGGGCAGAAAGTGTTATTTGACGATCATTTCACGCCGGTTGTTGCTTGTGGGGCCACGTTCTTTTTATCTGCCCCCATCTTACGAGAGTAGAACATCAGGATAACCAAGCTGATGATAAAGGTACCGGCCAGTTCGAAAGAGTTAGCCCCCATCAGTGCGATAAAGCAGAAGCAGCAACCCAGAATCGATGCCACCAGGCTGAGCAGGTTTTTAAGATTAGCACCTTCGAAGCGGATCAAATCGATGCATGAGTAGAAGTACGGCAGCATGGTTAGCAATACCGCAATACCGGTTAATTCACCAAACAGATCTGATGCCTTACCACCGGAGGTATTCATCACAGTGATCAGCACCATCAGTACGGTCATCTTGATGGAGGCCAGAATTAGCCCTTTTTTCGGGATGCCTTTGCTATCTATTTCACCGTACACTTTTGGGAAGTTACCATCGTGCGCCGCACGGGCGCCGGCCTGGCCTACCAACATCATCCACGAACCTAATGAAGTCAGACAGGCGAAGGCAGTGAAGGCTGACACTAACGGGCCAGCCCATGAACCCACCATGGTTGACGCACTAATAGCAAACGGTGCACCGGAAGCCGCCATCACGCTGGCTGGGTACATACCGGCAATAACCTGAGTGGCAGCGATATACACGATACCCGCCAAGAAAGTCCCGCCCATGGTGGCCAGCGGTACAGTACGTTGGGGATTCTCTACCATCCCGGTACTGACCGCGGCAGACTCAATCCCGATAAATGCCCACAGGCACAGCAGGATACTTTTGATTACCGATTGGTAATCGCTGGTGCCGGAAGTGTTCCAGTTCGCCATATAAGTAGCACCATCGAACCAATACCATCCTGCGATACCGGTACCGATAACCGGGATTAACACCAGCACCAGGCCAATAGTGGTTAACCGGCTCACCCAGGCCCCGCCTAACAGGTTAACGGCGGTAAAGATCCACACAATGGCAATACAGGTTATCCCGGCAGGGATAGGGCTGTTGAGAACCGGGAAGAAGGTAGAGAGATAGGAAACGGCGGTGATACCGATAGCAAGGTTACCGATCCAGTTGGCGTGATAATAAAGCACCCCTGTCTGGAAACCGAAGGCCGGGCCGATTTCGCCCGCGTAGGCAATCGGGCCACCTTCCTGTGGGTTTTTGGTCGCTAGCCTGGCATAGACGTAGGCCAGTGAGACAGCGCCTATCAGAGCGATGATCCAACCATAAATGGCAATAGATCCTAGACTCGCCAGGTTAGCAGGGAGCAAGGCTATCCCGCTCCCCATCATGTTGCCGGCGACCACCCCGGTACAGGCGATCAAACCGATTTTTTTAACGTCTGCCATAGCTCTTAACTCCTGAGTCATTAAGTCTGCTAAAGGATTTGTCCAGACCACGAGCGACTTCAGAGCTAAGTATAGGTAATAAAATTTCGTTGATTAGACAGATAATTATCGTG
>CBIFWW010000107.1:0-11455 GCA_966186435.1 uncultured Enterobacteriaceae bacterium | reverse complement strand
CAGGTCGATACCAATAATTTTACCCATCTAAACGTCTCCACTAAAAATTCGGTCAATGTGGTTGTGGACCTGTTATGCGGGCTAATATTTAGCTTTCAACCGCCCGCTAACTGTTTTTTTCAGGCCCTACAACTTCGTTGACTACAAGATGGGGTCAAGCGTCTCGCCATCAAGGGGGCAAGTGAAAAAAATTTTTAATTTCCACCTGTGCAGATCATAGACAGCGCACTTAACCCTGATTATTATTCCGCGCCCCGTACGAAGCGGGGGATATAAGCATCTAACCTACTTTCATTTATTAGAACGCTATTTTCTGAGGAATTATGGGTAACACAAAGCTTGCAAACCCTGCCCCATTAGGCCTGATGGGTTTTGGCATGACCACTATTCTGCTTAATTTACATAATATGGGCATTTTCCCTTTTGACAGTGTCATTCTGGCTATGGGCATTTTCTACGGTGGCCTGGCGCAGATTTTTGCGGGTCTACTTGAATTTAAAAAAGGCAATACTTTCGGTCTGACCGCATTCACTTCCTACGGATCTTTTTGGCTGACGCTGGTCGCACTGATGATCATGCCTAAAATGGGATATTCAGATGAGCCAAATCCACAGCTTTTAGGAAGTTACCTTGGTCTGTGGGGTATTTTCACCTTCTTCATGTTCTTTGGAACGTTGAAAGGGCCACGGATGCTACAGGTCGTGTTCGCCAGCCTGACGGTGCTGTTTATGCTGTTGGCAGCGGGTAACTTGATGGCTAGCCCTACAATCATTGTCTATGCAGGTTGGGTTGGGGTGTTCTGCGGTGCCAGCGCAATCTACCTCGCTATGGGTGAAGTGCTTAACGAACAGTTCGAACGCACTGTTCTGCCTATTGGCGCCAAGTTTTAAATAAGGGCTGGCACAAGCCAATTTATATGTAAGAAAGAAGCCGTAACACCAGTGTAGCGGCTTCTGTTTTTGCTGTTAAAATTTGCGGTTCAACATTTATTACAACGCCATCGCATCGTTGATATTAAGTATTTTCAGCATCGGTTTTCTCCAAAAGTCTATGTAGAAAAACCGCTGCTTTTTCACTTTCTTGCCCCGGGATTTTAACCTCGTAAGGCGCACCACTGATGGAAGATTTACTGGCGACTTTATCAATAAATTGTTCGGCAGTGTCGAGCCGTTTACGGGTTTTGCTTAACTTTAACCTAAGATGGGATTCCGCCTCAGCCGCAGTATGGTCACTACCGTTACGGACAAAAATGAGTGAATGCTGCTTGCCAAGCGCTGCCAACATGGCATTAATGCGCGCCTCCTGTGCGTCACTTAATGCAGCCGACACCGTGGCAGAAAAACCGAAGCCGAAGAGTAGGGATAAAATAAAAAACGTACGGCGACAAGAAACAGCGATTAGCTGTGACATATAAACGAATCCTTGTATCAACAACCGCATTCCAGGCGGCAACCATATCATCTTAGCAAGATACCGCGCTCTAAGCTGTAATGCTATTACAACATCCGACATGCTTAACTTCAGGACAAAGTTTAACGCCGCGCACTTTTTGGGCGAAATGCTGCTACCACATCTCCGTTGGTTTCAACGTAAGGGCCATCCAACAGTTGGATGCAATAAGGCACACTGGCAAAGATGCCATGCACTAGCGTTTTGCCATGCTCATCTTTAAGGCCTTCAAGGGTTTCCTGAATCGACTTCGGCTGGCCCGGTAAATTAAGGATCAGAGCTTGTTTGCGAATCACCCCTACCTGGCGGGACAGGATCGCTGTCGGCACAAAGTGCAGGCTGATTTGGCGCATCTGTTCGCCAAAGCCAGGCATTTCACGGTCGGCAATCGCCAGGGTGGCATCGGGGGTCACATCACGGCGGGCAGGCCCGGTACCGCCAGTGGTCAAAACCAGGTGGCAGCCAGTCTCATCCACCAATTCGCACAGAGTTTGCTCAATGATGACTTGCTCATCAGGGATCAAACGGGTTTCAAGGGTAAAAGGGGTAGTCATTGCATTTGCCAGCCAACCTTCCAGGGCCGGAATGCCTTTGTCCTGATAAACACCGCTTGAAGCGCGGTCTGAAATGGATACCAATCCAATACGAAGTGTATTCATAGCCGTTCCGTTATCTCTTTCTGATAGCGGAATAATACACGTTGGGGGCGAAAGCAGACAGTGGGAAGAAACAATGGCCGACTGATGCCGGCCATAAGGCGGGAAAAATTACAGCATATCACCGATCATTTTTTCCAGTTTTTCCTGGTCTACAGCAAACTTACGGATACCGTCCGCCAATTTGTCTACAGCCATCGGATCCTGGTTGTGTTCCCACAGGAACTCAGATTCGCTGATACGTGCCGGGCGAGCTTTGATTTCGCCGCTGTAGGACAGTTTACGCTCAACAGCACCTTCGCTTTCTGACAACTCTTTCAGCAGGGCTGGTGCAATGGTCAAGCGGTCACAGCCAGCCAGTTCCAGGATTTCACCGATGTTACGGAAGCTTGCGCCCATCACCACGGTTTCATAACCGTGCTGTTTGTAATATTCGTAGATCTCAGTCACTGAAATCACGCCCGGATCTTCTGCACCGACAAACTCTTTCTTATCAGTGTTAGCTTTATACCAGTCCATAATGCGGCCCACGAATGGGGAGATCAGGTATACGCCAGCTTCCGCACAAGCACGGGCTTGGGCGAAGGAGAACAGCAGGGTCAGGTTACAGTTGATACCGTCTTTTTCCAGCTGCTCAGCGGCACGGATACCCTGCCAAGTAGAGGCCAGTTTGATCAAGATACGGTCATTATTAATACCCGCATCGTTATACATCTTGATCAGACGTTTAGCTTTAGCGATACAGGCTTCGGTGTCGTAGGACAGACGAGCGTCAACTTCAGTAGAAACGCGGCCAGGCACCAGCTTCAGGATTTCGAGGCCGATATTAACAGCCAATTTATCCGTTGCGTCCACCAGCTGTTGTTCGCGATCGTCACTTTGACCACAGGCCCAGGCTACGGCTTCATCAATAAGCTTGCGGTATTCAGGGATTTGAGCGGCATTCAAAATCAGAGAAGGGTTAGTCGTGGCATCCTGCGGCTGATACAACTTCATGGCAGCGATGTCTCCAGTGTCAGCAACAACGGTAGTGAGCTGACGCAGGGAGGTCAATTTATCCATCATAATAGAGTTTCTCTTCAAATACGGCTTGTTAGTGAGGTGTAACCGATCTACCTCGATGATATCACGCCGAAATAGCCGCGCAACCACCCGCGTTGAGCACGCCGTATTATGTTAAACTGACAGGGTAGTAAGTCGGCTAGTTGATGGATTACCCCAGCGCTAAATAATCATGCATGGGGTTCAGAGGGAGAGGAATGCGAGACTTTTTACTTTTTATCAGCGACATCCTATGGGATTCGGTGATGATTTACCTGCTGCTTGGCGCAGGGATTTGGTTTACTTATCGTACTGGATTTGTTCAATTTCGCTATTTCCGTCAGTTTAGAAACAGCCTAAAGAAAAGCCTTATTCCCCATCCTGAAGGTATCACGGCCTTCCAGGCGCTATGTACCAGTCTGGCAGCCCGGGTGGGCAGCGGAAACCTTGCGGGCGTTGCCCTCGCCATTGCCGCCGGCGGCCCTGGTGCGGTTTTCTGGATGTGGGTTACCGCCCTGTTTGGCATGGCAACGTCTTTCGCAGAATGTACCCTGGCACAAATCTATAAAGGCCGGGATGCACAAGGCCAATTTCGCGGCGGCCCGGCTTGGTATATGGAACGCGGTTTGGGGATGCGCTGGATGGGCGTGCTGTTTTCCGTGTTCCTGATTATCGCTTTTGGCTTTGTATTTAATGCCGTCCAGGCTAATGCCGTCTCTAACGCCCTCGCTCATGCCCTTAATGTTCCTAAGCTTGCCACCGGTGTTGCCATGGCGCTGTGCATAGGTCTGGTGATTGTGCGGGGTATAAATGGCGTGGTGAAGGTAGCGCAGTGGATGGTGCCCTTTATGGCCCTGGGCTGGGTGGTCTTAAGCGTGGGCGTGATGCTGTGGCATATCGATAGCATGCCCCAAGTAATTAGTATGATTTTCAAAAGCGCCTTTGGCTGGCAGGAAGCGGCTGCGGGTACGCTGGGCTACACCTTTAGTCAAGCCATTAGCGCCGGGTTCCAGCGCGGGATGTTCTCTAATGAGGCAGGGATGGGATCGACCCCTAATGCCGCCGCTGCGGCCTCCTCCTGGCCACCCCATCCGGCGTCACAAGGCATCGTCCAGATGGCGGGGGTATTTATTGATACCATTGTAATTTGTTCCGCCACCGCCATGATAATTCTGCTTTGTCACGTCGCCGAGCGGCCTATCACCATGGATGATGGGATTGTAGTTACTCAGCATGCCCTTACCCATTTCTTTGGTAGCATGGGTGCTGACTTGATTGCATTGATCGCCTTCTTGTTTTCCTTCACTTCCATCATTGCTAACTACGCCTACGCCGAAAATAATTTGGTTTTTCTGCGCTTGAATGGGGCGGGTTATAAATGGTTGTTGAGGATAATGGTGATGCTAATGGTGATGTTTGGCGCACTGGCTCACCTACCGTTGGTGTGGCAGATGGCGGATGTAATTATGGCGTTGATGGCTATTACTAACCTGATTGCGATTTTGCTGTTGTCCCCCATCGTGCGTGATGTGGCCCAGGATTATCTGCGCCAGCGGCGTCTGGGGGTGACACCGCAGTTTGACCCCCAACGGTTCCCGGAGATCCATCACAATATTGAACCTGGGGTGTGGAATAATCACCCTAAAAAATAAACCCATCGCATCGATTGGTAGGGCTGAATCGACCAGGTGGAATAATTTGATACAGTGATGCTTCGATTACGCAAGGAATGACCATGCTCATACTTATATCACCTGCAAAAACCCTGGATTATCAGAGCAAGCTCGCCACTGAGCGCTTTACTCAACCAGAATTGCTGGATCATTCCCAGCAGCTGATCAAAGTCGCGCGTAAGCTGAGTGCGGCCCAGATTTCCTCCCTAATGGGGGTAAGCGATAAAATTGCGTCACTAAATGCTACCCGTTTCCATGATTGGCAGCCGGACTTCACCCCGGATAACGCCCGCCAGGCGATCCTGGCCTTTAAGGGGGACGTTTACACCGGCCTTCAGGCTGAAACCTTTAGCGAGGATGATTTCGACTTCGCCCAGCGCCACCTGCGGATGCTTTCTGGTTTGTACGGCGTGCTGCGCCCATTGGATCTGATGCAGCCTTATCGGCTAGAGATGGGTATCAAGCTGGAGACTAAAAAAGGCGGCAACCTGTATCACTTTTGGGGCGACACTATTACTCAAAAACTGAACGGGGCCATGGAAGCACAGGGCGATGACGTGGTAATAAACCTGGCCTCCGATGAGTATTTCCGTTCGGTCAACACTCAGGCGTTGAAGGGTAAAATCATCAAACCGGTATTCCTTGATGAGAAAAACGGCACTTATAAAGTAATCAGCTTCTACGCCAAAAAGGCCCGTGGCCTGATGAGCCGCTATATTATCCAGAATCGGTTGACTCAGCCTTGCCAATTGCGGGGCTTTGACAGTGACGGATATCGTTATGATGCCGAGAGTTCCAGCGACAACGAATGGGTGTTTAAACGTCCCGAGCAACACTAATTAACTAAGGCCCCGTCAAGGGCCTTATTGCAGACTACCGAGGCGGATTAAACCTTACTCAGCAACTGCTCGCGTAAGGCCGGGAAATCCACCGGGAGTGTTAAGGAAAGCAACGGCAAATCGGCACGGGCTGCCAGTTCCGCCGGGAGTGCCAGTGGCTCGCCGAGAATGGCCTCCACGCTCTCTTTGAATTTAGCAGGATGGGCCGTACCAAGGAATAAACCATATTCACCCGGGCGCAGGCTATCCCGCAGTGCACGGTAGGCCACCGCCGCATGGGGTTCAGAGGTATAACCCAATCCTTTTAGCTCATGCATGGCAACTTTGCTGGTTTCATCATCCACCGCCGCATAGCCCAGATCGGTTAAGCGCCAGATTTTACGGCGATAAATCTCTTCCACCCGCGGCCAGTTATTCGGCTGGCTCACGTCCATGGCATTCGACAGCGTGGCCTGAGTCGGCTTTGGCTGCCACTGCCCGGATTCCAGGAAGCGCGGCACGGTATCATTAACATTGGTGGCGGCAATAAAGCGTTTCACCGGCAACCCAAGAGACTTCGCTAGTAAACCGGCGGTGAGATCGCCGAAGTTACCGCTGGGCACGGAAATTACCAGTTGGTTACGGGCTTCCTGTGGCAGTTGGGCCACCGCTTCAAAGTAATAACAAATCTGCGCCAGCAAACGGCTAATGTTAATGGAGTTAGCCGAGTTCAGACCAATTGCCTGTTTTAGCTCTTCGTCATCGAAGGCTTGCTTCACCAGCGCCTGGCAGGCATCAAAATCCCCTTCCACGGCGATGGTTTCAATGTTGCCACCCAGGGTGCAGAACAGCTTTTCTTGAAGCGGGCTGATTTTGCCTTTCGGGTAGAGGATCACCACCCGCACATTCGGCATCCCATAGAAGGCATGGGCCACCGCCGCCCCGGTATCCCCGGAAGTGGCAGTCAAAATAGTCACCGGTTTATCGCCGCTGATGTAGGACAGCATCTGGGCCATAAAGCGGCCACCGAAGTCCTTAAAGGCCAGAGTTGGCCCGTGGAACAGCTCCAGGCAAGCCACATCGTCAGTCACGCTGGCAACCGGGGCCGGGAAAGCAAAAGCGCTACGCACCCGGGCTTCCAACTCATTAACCGGGATTTCATCGCCGATAAAGGCAGACAGGATTTTGGTGCTGCGGGAAACGAAATCCTGCTTCAGCATTTCATCCACTTCAGTCAGGTTGAACTCTGGCAAATCCAGCGGGAAGAAAAGCCCCTGCTGCTTACCTAGCCCCTGCGTAATCGCCTGAGCAAAACTAACTTGTTCATTATGATCTTTAAGATTGTAGAGTTTCATGCGTTATCCTAATACCCGTGCGCCAGCCGCGTCTAAGCGGCAGATATGAACGAAACCTTCTTGATTTTTAACATAGTGTTGGCGAAGCCAGGAAGCCATTCGTTGTGCCGTATCGCTATCATTGCATACTGCAAACAGCGTTGGCCCTGAGCCAGAGATCCCGCAGGCCAGTGCGCCAATCTCTTTGGCCGCCTGGCGCGCCTCAGTGAAGCCTGGCAGCAGCTTAGTACGGTACGGCTCTGCTACTACGTCATGCATCAGTTTAGCTGCCAGCTCCGGCTGCCCGGTGTGACAGGCATGAATAAACCCTCCCAAGTAACGGCCATGGCTGATTAAGTCCTGGCGACGGTACTGAGCCGGAAGGATAGCCCGCGCTTCGGCGGTAGAGACTTTAATCCCCGGATAGGCCATAACCCATAACCAGTCCTCAAAGCCCGGCACCGGCTGGCTAATAATCCCCAGCTCTTCCACCATTAACTGCATGCCGCCAAGGAAGCACGGTGACACGTTATCAAAATGGACACTCCCGGAGATCCGCCCCTCAAGCTCCCCCATCAGGGCCAGTAGCCGGGTGTCATTTAGCGGCTTGCCGCAAAACTCATTCATCGCCATTAGCCCCGCGACGACAGAGCAAGCGCTGGAACCCAGGCCAGAACCAATCGGCATATTTTTTTCGAGGGCCATCGCCACCGGGATGGTTTTGCCAATTTCCTGGCAAAAGCGCTCCCAGCACTGATAAACGATGTTTTCCCGTAGCTCGGTAGGCAGCTTGCTGACAAAGCGCCCGGCGTTAGTCAGGCTGAAGGACGAGGCGGCTTCAACGCTAACGCAGTCCCCCAGTAGCGAACCATCGACAGGAGACACCGCCGCCCCGAGGACATCAAACCCGACGCTAACGTTGCCAATAGAGGCCGGGGCATAAACTTTAACCATGAATTAAACTCCTAACTTCCATGACAGGGTGCGTAACAGATCGGCGAACACACCAGCTGCGGTCACATCATTACCGGCCCCGTAACCACGGAGTACCAGTGGCAGCGGTTGGTAGTAGTGGCTGTAGAAGGCTAAGGCGTTCTCCCCGTTCTTTACTTTATAAAGCGGGTCATTACCATCTACGGCAGCAATCTTCACCCGGCACTGGCCGTCTTCTTCGATATTGCCCACATAGCGCAGCACTTTCCCTTCATCACGGGCGCAGGCAATACGGGCAGCGAATTCATCATCAAGTTGCGGTAGGCGAGCCATAAAGCTTGTAACATCACCGCTATCATCAAAGTGATTAGGTAATACGGACTCGATGATGATGTCTGACAACTCCAGCTCACGGCCTGCCTCACGGGCCAGGATCAGCAGCTTGCGCGCCACGTCCATCCCGGACAAATCATCACGGGGGTCTGGCTCGGTATATCCCATTTCCCGGGCAATAGCAGTGGCGGCTGACAGGCTCATGCCTTCATCGAGTTTGCCAAAAATAAAGGACAATGAACCGGATAAAATCCCGGAAAAGCGATTCAGTTCATCCCCGGCGTTCAACAGGTTTTGTAGATTTTCAATCACCGGCAGGCCAGCACCCACGTTGGTGTCATACAGGAACTTACGACGCGAGCGCTGGGCGGCGCTGCGGATCTGATGATAGAAGTTCAGTGAAGAGGTGTTGGCTTTCTTGTTAGGCGTGACCACGTGGAAGCCTTCACCCAGGAATTCAGCATACTGGTCGGCCACGGCCTGGCTGGAGGTACAGTCGACGATCACCGGGTTTAGCAGATGATACTCCTTCACCAGACGGATCAGCCGGCCCAGGTTGAACGGGTCTTTGGCTTCCTCCAGCTTGCCCTGCCAGTCTTCCAGATCCAGACCGTGAACGTTGGTCAGCATCGCCCGGGAGTTTGCCACCCCGCAGACCCGTAAATCGATATGCTTGCTCTTCAACCATGCCTGCTGGCGCTTAATTTGGGCCAGCAATGCGCCCCCTACCCCGCCCACGCCAATCAGGAACACTTCGATGACCTGATCGGTATTAAATAGCATCTGGTGGGTTACCCGCACACCGGTGGTGGCATCCTCGTTATTAACCACTACAGAAATAGAACGCTCTGAGGACCCCTGGGCAATGGCGACAATATTGATATTGGCGCGGGCCAGGGCGGCAAAGAACTTGGCCGAAATCCCGCGCAGGGTGCGCATGCCATCACCGACCACGGAAATCACCGCCAGGTGCTCGGCAATGGACAATGGCTCCAGCAGCTCTTCTTTAAGCTCCAGATAGAATTCGTCTTCCAGCGCCCGGCGCGCCCGGTTACAGTCCAGTTGAGGGACACAGAAACTGATAGAGTATTCGGAAGATGACTGGGTGATCAGCACTACGGAGATCCCATTGCGCGACATCGCCGCAAACACTCGCGCGGCCATCCCCACCATGCCTTTCATACCGGGGCCGGACACGTTGAACATCGCCATGTTGTTCAGATTGGTAATGCCTTTTACCGGCAGGCCATCTTCATTGACGGAAGCGCCAATCAGGGTGCCGGGAGCCTGTGGATTGCCGGTGTTTTTAATCAAGCAAGGGATCTGGAACTGGGCGATAGGGCTGATGGTGCGGGGGTGCAGCACTTTGGCACCAAAGTAAGAAAGCTCCATTGCCTCCTGGTAGGACATCGACTTCAGCAGCCGCGCATCGGGCACCTGGCGTGGGTCACAAGTATAGACCCCATCCACATCAGTCCAGATTTCGCAACAGTCAGCTCGCAGGCAGGCGGCAAGCACCGCCGCGGAGTAGTCAGATCCGTTGCGGCCCAACACCACTAACTCCCCTTTTTCATTCCCGGCGGTAAAACCCGCCATCAGGATCATGTGGTCGGCTGGGATTTGGCCTGCTTCGATACGGCGGGTAGATTCGGCAATATCCACCGTTGATTCGAGGTAATGGCCCACTGCCATTAGTTTTTCAACCGGGTTGATCACCGTCACCAGACGGCCACGGGCTTGCAGCACCGCAGACATAATCGCAATCGAGAGTTTTTCACCCCGGCAAATTAATGCCGCATTAACGCCATCGGGGCACTGGCCCAACAGGCTGATACCGTGGAGCACATGTTTGATTTGGGCGAACTCTTGATCCACTACCGCCTGCATCTGCTGGAAGGGAAAACCGGGTTGTGATTTTGCCAAGCCTGCCAGGAGATCGGCAAAAATGCGCTGGGCATCATTGACGTTGGGGAATGCATCCTGATTGCCGATGGTTTTCTCGATCATCGCCACCAGGTGATTGGTGATTTTGGCCGGTGCAGACAGAACTACCGCCACTTGTCCTTGTTCCGCATTACTCTCCAGGATATCGGCCACCTGGAAGAAGCGCGCGGCATTAGCCACTGATGTCCCGCCGAATTTCAACACTCTCATGCGTATTTCCCCTTGGTTTTTATTCTAAAAAAAAAAGCCCGCACAATTCGGTGCGGGCTTTTTTCAGTTTTTCCTGTACGCGTCAGCCCGCCCCGTTACCTGTGGTAATGGTGGTGGTTGTAATGGTGGTCATCATCGGGCTGAAGCGGATCATGGATGTTGTGTGCTCTTTAAAGTCGTTACCTATATTGGTTAAAGGATACGCGCCGTTAAGTCAATAAATTTCTGTTTCTGTCACGGTCCGTAATCATACTCGTTTCCCGCTATGCCTTGGCCGACATCCTTGCAAAATCGCTGTCTGATTCACAACTGGCAACCCGTTTCACCCTATCCAATCGGGGAAAAGTAGTTTTTTATTCGGTGAGTTTTTTTTCAATATCATGGAGTAAACGGTGCAGCATGACGGTGTCTCGCTGACCAAGCACCCCTAACCGTTGTGCCAGCCAGTCAGCCATTTTTTGATCGTCGGCCACCTCTAGTGCAGTCAGCAAACCGTTAACCCGCTGGCGCAGTGCCGCCAGCTGTTGGCCATCAACTGGCGCTTCCGGTTGCACCGGGTTTTGCATCAGCAAGCTGAGTTGATAGCAATAGACCATCACCGCCTGGCCCAGATTAAGGGACGGGTAATCCGCCACCATCGGCACCCCGGATAACACATCCGCCAGAGCCAGCTCTTCGTTAGTCAGCCCGGAATCTTCACGGCCGAACACCACCGCCGCATGATTCACCCACTGCTGTTTTTCTTGCAATAAAGGAACCAGTTCATCTGGCGTAGCATAGTAATGATAGCGAGCCCGGCTACGGGCGGTGGTGGCAATTGTAAAATCTATGTCACTCAATGCGCTGACAAGATCGGGAAATACCTCAATATTTTTCAGAATATCGCCAGACCCGTGCGCAACCCAACTGGCGGCAGGCTCCAGGTGAGCCTCACTATCCACAATGCGTAATGAATGGAATCCCATAGTCTTCATAGCGCGTGCGGCAGCGCGGATGTTCTCGGTCCGGGGCGGGGACACCAGAATTATCGATAGTTTCATGACTTTCTCCAGAAAAGCTGAACA
>CBIFWW010000106.1:0-11589 GCA_966186435.1 uncultured Enterobacteriaceae bacterium | reverse complement strand
GACCTTGCCAAGGTCGGGGTCGCGAGTTCGAGTCTCGTTTCCCGCTCCAAATTTTAAACATCGGCCAATTGGCAGGTGTGCCGTAAAGGCGAAGATTTTGGCGCGTTAGCAAAGCGGTTATGTAGCGGATTGCAAATCCGTCTAGTCCGGTTCGACTCCGGAACGCGCCTCCAATTTTCCCAAGCCCGGATGGTGGAATCGGTAGACACAAGGGATTTAAAATCCCTCGGCGTACGCGCTGTGCGAGTTCAAGTCTCGCTCCGGGCACCATGGGAAAACAAGAATAAAATCAATGATAAGCAGTGGCGAGAAACCGCCCTCAAAGGCGGTTTTTTTATGCCTGCGATTTGGCAAAACAAAAGGGAAACTCATCGCTTTCCCTATTGTCATTTCATTGTGGGATTCACGGTGATTGGCAGGATCCATAGAGCAATCCTGTTCCATAAAGCGTAGCGTGGTGGCAAAAGGGGGCAACGGCTGCCCAACGTCATTATGTGCCTTTCAGTTTAACCGACGGCTGGAAGCAGGTCTGTGGCAATCAAGAATTGGATAACCACAACTGCCACGCCGCACAGGAATACCAGCACCAGTAACGGGCGTCCACCTGTTACGCGGTAAGTTGCTCCGGGATGAAGTTTACGGCATTTCCATACCAGCATTGACGGCAGCATCAATGCCAGTATCGCCAGCGCCACCCCGGCATAGCCCAGCGCCAGAATAAATCCTTGTGGATAGAACAGGGCAAAGGCCAGCGGCGGCAGGAAGGTAATCAGGCCGCTTTGCATGCGGCCGCCCGCTGTACGGTTACGCTGGAACAGATCGCTAATGTAGTCAAATAGCCCCAAGGACACCCCAAGGAAGGAAGTAGCCAGCGCCAGGTCAGCAAACAGATGCACCGCCAGTTCAACGTGAGGGGTTGCCACCACCTGGCGCACCGCCTGCAACAAGCCATTCAGTCCACTGTGGGCGGCCATTAAGCCAATAAAGGTATCACTACTGATGGCACCCAACGTTGCCATTTGCCAGAAGATATAAGCCACCAGCGGGATGGCACTCCCGATCAGGAATACCCAGCGCAATTTTTTAACATTGCCATTCATATAGCTCACGATACTGGGAACGCTGCCGTGGAAACCAAAAGAGGTAAAAATGACCGGAATGGCGGACAGCGCCAGCCCTTTCTCCAGCGGGAGCGTTAGCAAGTTAACCCGGTGAATATGGGGCATCAGCAGCACCAGCATCACCACCAGCAGAATAAGTTTTGCCGAAAACAGAAAGCGGTTGAAAAAGTCCACGGCGGAGGTGCCGATACACACCACGGCCCCGGCCACCATGGTAAACAGCAGCACGCCGCTGGCGGGATTGATGTTGACATCCAGCCATTCAGAGAGGCTGGAGGCCAGCAGTTGCCCGGCCCCGCTAATATAGGCGGCGGTAAGTGCATACATCAAAAACAGCATGCTAAACCCAGCAATAAACTGGCCAGGTTTACCGAGATAATGCCGTGACAGGGTGCTAAGCCCCATATCAGCAGGCTGATATTGATACACCTCCACCAATAGCAGCGCGGTGTAGCACATCAATGCCCATAGCCCAATCATTAGCAGTAGGGTGACACTAAAACCAACGCCCGAGGCCGCTAATGGCATCGCGAGCATCCCGGCACCAATGGTGGTGCCAGCAACGATAAAAATACTTCCCAGGGTGCGATTCTTCACACTTTCCTCTGTGCAGGTGTTGTCAGGAGTGATTAATGCGCAGCAGAGTAAGGGAAAATCAGCATATCGTCAAATCAGCGTTACGAGTACTGTAACGTAATATTTACTGGTGATATGGCTCGCAAAAGAAGCTGTCATAAGGGGATGCGCATTTATATAGAAATAATGATTAAAAATTCAATAAAAAGATAAGATTGCTTCCACGGCGGAAAATACCCATGCTGAAGCCGCCTGATAAACATCAGGCGTACCACCTAAACCGGGCGCACTAACCCGGTTTTTTTGTGCCTGACATCCTCAGTAATAGCCGCCCACCGTGGTGGTGCCATAGGGCACTGGTGAGATCCCCTGGCACTGGTATTCCAGGGTGACGGTTTCATTCATGCAGGAGGAGCCGCTAATCAGCGAGCAGGTAGTGATAGGCTGGCCGTAGGGAACGGCGTTGGCAAAGCCCCAGTTCTGGCACTGGCGGGATGCGGTGGACTGGGCCAAATAACTGTCAACGGTGGCCCGCTGAAGTGGAGGAAGCTCATAACTCATGCGCACAATGCCATCCACCTGGCTACCGCCACTGATCACCGGGGTTTTATGGAGGGTACAGGCCGCAAGGCCCATCATCAGCAGTAATACCGATTTCTTCACCGTAAAATCTCAATATGTCATTTTGAGGCATGATAACCAGTTTTGGGCCAATCAATGGCCCAATTAGACGGGTGAGAAGGGGGATTTAATCGGCGTTGGCATCAAAAATCGCTTCAAATTTATGATGGTGTCGGCGGAATAGATTTACCAGTTCAGGATCGAAATGCTTACCGGCGCCAGCCAGGATAATTTCACAGGCTTTTTCATGGTTAAACCCTGGTTTGTACACCCGCTGCTGACGCAGGGCGTCATACACATCCGCCAGTGCCAGAATGCGCGCTTCAATGGGGATAGCACTACCAGATAACCCTTTCGGGTAGCCGCTGCCATCCCATTTTTCATGGTGATAATGAACAATATTCTCCGCCACTGGGCCTAATTTTAACTCGCGCAGGATTTGCCAACCTTTAAACACGTGCTGCTTCATTTCTTCAAATTCGGCTTCATCCAGCGGGCCTTGCTTACGCAGGATCCTGTCGGGTACTCCGATTTTTCCCACATCGTGCAGGGAAGCGTAGGTTTCAATTTCTGTCGCCATCTTATGTGATAACCCCAGTAGCTTGGCTAGCAGGCCGCAATAGCGTGACACCCGAGAAATATGGTTGCCGGTGTCATCATCATGGGCACGGTTAACCTGTTCCATCGCCACTACAATATTGCGGTGCACCCGACGATTTTTCAGCACCTGGCGCCAGGCCATCATCAGTAAAATGCAGGCAAACAATGCCACCACGGCGGCCACTAACATCAGCACTTTGAAGGTGTTTTTGGTGAAGCCAGCAGGGGGCGGCACCGGCCCACTTGGATCCAGCTGGGCACGATGTTGAGAGATTACGCTTATCCGCGCCAGTAGATCGTGCAGGGGATGGTTAGGGTCAACCCAAGAGCCGATGGTGAATTCTGAATGGGTGATCCCGGCTACCTTCAGGACACCGCGGAACACCTCATCCCCCCGTAGAGAGGTTTCAATCGAGCTTAAATCGCCAAGGATAAAATCCGCCTGTTGTTTCTTAAGGGTATCCAGTAGTTCGTCGATGGTATCGCGCTGGACAAGTTCCACATCGCCACCAAAATGTTCCTTGAGATAGAGACTGGAGAAGGAATTACGCAGCACCGCCACCCGACGGTGGCGTAACCGTTCTTCCTCCCACAAAAAGCGGCGGCCAATCTGGTTATAATAAACGTTGCGGTAGCGGATCATCGGGGTGATATTACCGGGATCGAGCAGGCCGGAACGGTTATTGTTGAGGTTGACCAGTCGTATTGGCCACTGATTCTGGCGCAGCTGATTGAGATAATCCGGGATAAAGTGAATGTTGATTTTAACCCCGGTCAGTTCGCGTAGGTCGTTAATGATATTGATGGCCGAGCCATAATAACGGTTGTTTTCACGCCAGATAAAGGGGGCGAAGTTTTCCTGTTTTGGCAGCCAGATATCCAGGGTGTTGTTGGCAATCCACTGTTTTTCTGTTGGCGTAAGTTTAAGCTGGCTGGACAAGTATCCCCGTTTGCTTTCTTTGATCAGGCGGTTGAGATAACCGCTATTACTCCAACTGGAAATCAGATTATTTACCGGCTGGCGCAGGGCAATAAGATCTGGGCTAAAGGCATAAACTGACGCAAGTTTAAGCAGCGGGAAGGGGCGGGAAAGCGCCAGTTCTCGGGGTAGGTCATTCATTTCACTGGCATCATTAATATAGAAATCAATGTCGCCTTTTAGGAGTAGATCAAAGGCTTCCTGATTATTTTTCACTTCCCGGATCGAATGGAAAGGCAGGGCAGGATAGTGGGTTTCTACCAAGGGGCGGGTTGCATCATGTTCCCGGTAAGCCACCCGGGCGCCCTTCAAATCCTCTGGCTCATAAATTTGGGCATTCAGGCTGGCGACTACCACTTCATTATCAAATAACCGGGCGGAAAGCTGATGGCTGCGGCTGCGGCTGCGGGCTTCGGTACGTAATACCCCGGCATACATGCCTGGCTGGTGGTTATTAAATTTGGCGCTGATCTCTTCACCCGAAATAGGGGCAAGGTATAGCTTGAGCTGGTAACGGCGGTTAAGGGTATCGATAAGTTGCGGGTAAAGCCCCTTAAGGTTGCCAAAACTGTCGTAGTAAAATTCGAAGTTATCGTCGTGAAACACCCATACCGGCACTGGGCGCTGGCGTAGTTGTTCGAGAGTTGGGGCGGATTCTGCCCGGCTTGCTTTGCAAGTCAGCATCAAGCAGATAACCAATAACAAAGCCATCCAGGGCATGATAAACGGTTGAATGTGAACGCGTTTCAAGATTGCTTTCCCGGCAAATACAGTGACGTTGAGAGGATTTGAGTTTACCGAACTTAATTGAATCATAATAGTTTTTTGGGAATATTCCCGCAAAACAGTAAGGGAAAGTGAACGCCGGGTTGCAGGGGGGACTGCGTCTGGCATGCTGTGAGAAACACTTGAGGGAAAATGAATGAAAATCAGACCACTCACCACACAAGACCACGTTAACTGGATGCCGTTATGGCAGGCCTATCTCGACTTTTATAAGCATCCGCTTCCCCAGGCGTTGACTGAAGACGTGTTTGCCAGGCTATGCCAGGGTGAGGCGTTGGTAGGGCTGGTGGCAGAAGATGAAAACGGGGCGCTACTCGGCTTTATGAACCTGGTATTTCATCCGTCCACCTGGAGCCTTACCAGCTACTGCTATGTTGAAGATTTACTGGTGGATCCACAGGCGCGGGGCAAAGGCATCGCCCGGGCGCTGTTTGACCACGCCGGTGAACTGGCAAAGTCCCGCCAGTGCGATCGGGTTTATTGGCTAACGGCCACCGATAACACCACCGCCCGCAAATTGTATGATTCCATCGGGGAATGCATACCCTTTGTGGTTTACAACCGCACTTAGCGGCAGCCAGATACTTGCCTGCCAGTGGCAGTAAAAGGGGTGATAAAGCCGCAGAGTAGGAGCCATTTCGGCAGGCGGTGATGGGGCGTGGAGTAGCGTTATATCAAACCCGAGCGGGCGCAGGTAGTGTGAGAGTATCAGGCTAAAATATGTGATATGAATCACAAAAATGTTGAATTTTGCGACAGTCGTCATAAGATAGCCCGCTCACCTGCCGGCAAAATAATCGTCTTCAAGGCCAACAAGGAACACTCGGGCCTTAACGTAAAATTTTCAAAAGTATGTTTGCCAATAACCTGCTGCGGCAGGTTTTTTTATGGCTGGCAGCCATGTACTATTGCCGCTTTCTTAAGTGAGGAATCAACAATGTCTGAGCCATTCAATGCGGAACAAGAGCTGGTATCTGATGTGGTCGCCTGCCAGCTGGTTATCAAGCAGATCCTGGATGTGATTGATGTGATTGCCCCGGTGGAAGTCCGTGAAAAAATGGCAAACCAATTAAAATCCATTGATTTCACCACCCATCCAGCGGCAGCGGATCCGGTTACTCGCCGGGCGATTCAAAAAGCCGTAGCCCTGATTGAACTCAAATTCACTCCGCAAGAATCCGCCCATTAAGGCCGTGGGCGGGCTTCCCCGCCCACCTTCAGTTACATAAAGAGTTTCACCAGCATGAAGCTGGCCAGGCAGGCACAGCTCACGCCAATTAAGCCCGGCAGGATAAAACTGTGGTTGATGATAAAGCGGCCAATTTTTGTGGTGCCTGAGCGGTCAAAGCCGATGCAGGCTAAATCGCTTGGATAGGTTGGCAGAATAAAATAGCCATAGGCCGCTGGGAAGAAAGCCACCAGCATTTTAGGATCCACCCCTAGCGCCAGGCCCATGGGGGCCACGGCCGTCAATGCCGCCGCCTGGCTGTTCACCAGCTTGGATACCAGAAATAGCACCAAGGCGTAGGTCCAGGGGTGGCTTTTGACCACCCCCTCAAGGGCCAGTTTTAGTTCTTCAAGGTGGGCCTGGAAGAAAGTATCACTCATCCATGCCACGCCAAATACCGAGAAAATCGCCACCATCCCGGCCTTAAACACTGCGCCATTGGAGATAGCCGACGGCTTCACCTTACAGCCCACCAGGATCACCGCCCCGGCGATCAGCATCATCATCTGGATCACCAGATTCATTGATAGCGGCTTCATCTCGCCTTTGACTTCAAAAGCCGGACGCAGGCCGGGGATGGCCCCCAGCAGTACCACTAAAATGATGGCGGTGAAAAAGATCCAGGTTGACCAGTAGGACTGGCGTTCAAACTTCTGGTTGAGCAGGGTTTCACTGCTGCCAAAGATAAACTCCCGCTGCTTAGGATCCTTGAGTTTGGCCTGGAATTCCGCATCATCGGCCAGATCTTTACCCCGGCGCAAGCTCCAGAGTGCGGCGATAATCACCCCAAACAGGGAGGCTGGTACGGAAACCGCGAGAATTTCCAGGATCCCTAACGGGCGGCCAATTCCGTAATTAGCCGCCAGAATCGATACCAAAGATACCACCGCCACCGAAACCGGTGAGGCGGTAATCGCCATTTGCGACGCGATAGAGGCCACCGCCATCGGGCGCTCTGGGCGAATGTTTTTCTTCAGAGCAATATCGCCGATGATGGGGAACATGGTGTAAACCACGTGGCCGGTGCCACACAGGAAGGTTAAAGTCCAGGTGGTGAGGGGAGCTAAAAGGGTGATGTGCTGAGGATGGCGGCGCAGCAGCCGTTCGGCAAACTGCATCATCACATTCAGCCCCCCGGCGGTTTGCAGGGTGGCAGCACAGCCAATCACCGCCAGGATGGTCAGCATCACGTCAACCGGTGGCTTACCCGGTTGTAACCCAAAAACGAAGCTGAGGATAAACAACCCTATCCCGCTGATTAAACCCAGGCCCATCCCACCGTAGCGGGTTCCCACTAACAAACAGAGGATAATGACGCAAAACTCAATGGTAATCATAACTGTCCCTTATTTATGTTTGGCCTAAGCATTACAAAATGAAGGGGATTGAGTTGCGATGAAGATCGTGTTTGTAAAAGCTGAGTAAAAACAAATTGTTATTCAAATGTTATGATGTTTTTGCGGCCATGAAAGAAGCCGCGCGGAGCGGCTTCTTATTGAGCAGTATGGCGTAACTTAGTGGAGTAGGGTCACTACGTTCGCCAGATACTTATCAGTCTGCTCCATACCCATGCCCGCCTGGCTGGCTTTGCGTACTTCGCTGAGGAGGGTCTTAAGGAGTGCGCCATTCTCATTCAGCGTCACTTCGATTTCGCGCAGGAATTCTAGCGTTGAACTGTCACTTACCGCCTGGGCTTCATCTGCCAGGTTGTTAAGGCAATCGCTACGCAGTTCATTGTCATGTAAGGTCTGCTGGAATAATTCTTCCAAGGAGGCACATTGGCTATTCGGTGCACTCATTGCCCCGACAATTGGATTGGCGCCTGCTTTCTTCATGTAATCAAAAAGACGCATCATTTGATTAACGTTGCCCTGGGCCTGGCAGCGCAGAAAATTTGCGGTACCGGTGAGGCTGTGGTCAGTGCACCAACTACTGAGTTGCATATAGAGATTGGAGGAGTAAAACACGCGATTCATTTGGGTGTTCAGTTTTTGAACCATTCCGATGACAGCCATAAAATGTCCTTATTGATGGATATTACCTGAGCGTCAAGCACCTACCTCTACCACACCACTGTGGATTCTCGTAGGTTAGGTCGACGCAACAAATTAATAAAATGATTTTCAAAATAGTGTTCTTCCAGAACACGTTCAGCTCAAGAATTATCATGCTGCGAACCACAATAATACTACGCCTGTTTCAATAACAAGAAAATCCTTAATAGTGCTTTTTTTAATATTTATGGTTTATGAGCGATAATATCACGAAGGTAAATTAATCATAAGCTATTGTTTAAATTGATTTAATGGTTACATGTAAATGTTTTGCTAAACCGGTATAAGATTGTTGATTAAATCTGTAGCCCCTAATATTAAACACATGTCAGCGGTTCAATAGCATTATTTGAGGTGGTGATTAGCACAAATCGTTAAGTTAACAGAGGAAAGTTAATTACTGTCCGGAATCGGGTGTTTTTATTTATTAATAGCCAGCGACCAAAATTGACCTTAATCAATAATACCATAGATGTGCCTGATGAAATTTTTATATATCTAAAATTCATATTTTATTAAAAAAGAATTAACGCGAAATAATGTAATTTCCTATCAAAAACTTTCCGTGATGATGACCTTAACTGCTGAAGAAACCAGATAAATCTGAGCTAAAGCCGCTATTTTAAAGGGTTTTATAGCAGTAATCCCGATGGCGAAATCATTAATCTTGTCTATACTTACTTGGCTAATTTTAAATTCGGGTAACTGTTTTGTAGTTAATTCAGTCCTGTAAGGAGTAACTTCAGGTGGTTGATAGTCAAGCTGTACCGCCCATACCCATCGGACATTTCGCTTTTTTCTTTGACTTTGATGGCACCCTGGTTGAGATCAAACCACGGCCTGAGGATGTCTACCTTCCCGCTCCTATCCGCGCACTGCTTAAACGGCTCGCGGTCGTTAGCGAGGGTGCATTGGCATTGATTTCAGGGCGCTCCATGGACGAGCTTGCCAGTATGGTTTCCCCACTGGATTTACCCCTTGCCGGAGTCCATGGTGCGGAGCGCCGTGATATCAATGGCCGGGAGCAGCGAGTTACATTGCCGGCGGAGGATATATCAGCGCTCCATGGTGCACTTATTCAGGGGTTAATTCCCTTAACCGGTGTCACGCTTGAAACCAAGGGCAACGCCTTTGCGCTGCATTATCGCCAGGCTCCGCGCCACGAGATGTCCATCATGGCCCTTGCCAAAGCGTTGGTAGGGCGTTTCAGTGGCCTGGATTTGCAACCGGGCAAATGCGTGGTGGAGATTCGCCCTCAAGGTATTAATAAAGGGAATGCTATCGCTGCTTTTTTGCGAGAGGCCCCTTTCGCCGGGCGGCTGCCAGTATTTTTGGGGGATGATTTGACCGATGAAGATGGCTTTAACGCGGTTAACACCGCAGGCGGGTTAACCATAAAAGTTGGCGCCGGTGAAACTAACGCGCGCTGGCGTATAAATAATGTCAACACTGTGCACGCGTGGTTGGAACAAACCGTGATACGTAACGAGCAGCGAAAGCGCTCATCCCATTTACAGGAGGCAGATTATGAGTCGTTTAGTTGTAGTCTCTAATCGCATTGCTCCCCCGGACGATAAGAAAGCCAGTGCCGGAGGGCTTGCCGTAGGCGTACTGGGGGCGCTGAAATCGTCAGGCGGATTGTGGTTTGGCTGGAGTGGCGAAATAGGGGATGAAGATGCCCCACTGAAAAAAGTTAAAAAAGGGGATATCACCTGGGCTTCATTTAACCTAAGTGAACAGGATTACGACGAGTATTACTGTCAGTTCTCCAATGCGGTGTTGTGGCCTGCCTTCCACTACCGGTTAGATTTAGTGAACTTTCAGCGTGATGCCTGGGAGGGTTACAGCCGGGTTAATGCCATGCTGGCGCAGAAAATCCTGCCGCTGATTAAACCCGACGATACGCTATGGGTTCATGATTACCATTTGCTGCCCTTCGCCAATGAATTACGCCGTTTGGGCTGCAACAATCGGATTGGCTTTTTCTTGCACATTCCTTTCCCGTCACCGGATATTTTTAATGCCTTGCCAACCCATGCTGAATTGCTGGAGCAAATGTGTGATTTTGACCTGCTTGGCTTCCAGACTGAAGGGGACCGCCAGTCATTTATTGACGGTATCGCCGCTCAAACCCGGGTGTTAACTGGTGGTAATGGCAAACATCAGGCTTGGGGGAAGACCTTCCACACCGCAGTTTACCCGATTGGTATTGAACCTGATGAAATCGCTAAACAAGCCCAGGGGCCGCTGCCGCCTAAACTGGCCCAGTTGAAAGCTGAGCTGGGGAGGGTGAAAAATATCTTCTCCGTGGAGCGGCTGGATTACTCTAAGGGGCTGCCAGAGCGCTTTCTGGCCTTTGAAACCCTGTTGGAGAAATACCCGAGTCATCATGGCAAGATCCGTTATACCCAGATCGCACCAACCTCCCGGGGGGATGTGGAGGCCTATCAGGCGATTCGCCATCAATTGGAAACCGAAGCCGGGCGTATCAACGGGAAATACGGCCAGCTGGGCTGGACGCCGCTTTACTATCTCAACCAGCATTTTGATCGCAAATTGTTGATGAAGGTGTTCCGCCATGCGGAAGTGGGGTTAGTGACACCCTTGCGTGATGGGATGAATCTGGTGGCCAAGGAGTATCTGGCAGCTCAGGATCCGGAGAACCCCGGCGTGTTGGTGCTTTCCCAATTTGCCGGCGCGGCACAGGAGTTACCGATGGCGCTGGTGGTAAACCCTTACGATCGGGATGACGTGGCCCAGGCGATGCACCGGGCGCTGGAAATGCCCCTGGCAGAACGTAAAACCCGGCACCAGGAGGCGATGGCAGTGCTGAAGCACAATGATATCCATCACTGGCAGGAAAACTTCTTGAGTGATCTGTCACGGATTACGCCCAGAGATTCCCAACCCAAGCCGCCGCCTAAAGTCTCTACGCTGCCTAAATTAGCCTAATCAACTCAGGCGATATAAACCCGGCGCAAGCCGGGTTTATAATGACACCAGCCGGACATCCACCTTACTGGCTGCCACCCCGTTTTTAGCGGAACAGAAGGCCTTGTGAGCAAGGTCTGGTTATGGTTGCCGCAAACCACTAATTCAATGGGACGATATATGTCTCTCACCGTGTTTTAACCAGTGCTGCAATAGTGTCAACGGCTATTTAGTTGCCGGGAAAGAATTACTAGGCATTTGTTATGTAAATACCGATCAACCTTTAATTGCGATCTAATGCAACAGATTGTCTTACATGAAAAAGTAGTATTGCTAACCGTTGACCGTATTTTAGGTATTTCAATGACTCTCGATGATGAAATAGCGTGAACACCATTAGTCTGCTATTAAATTTAGCAATAACATTATTAAATATATAAATTATTGAAGATTTATCATAGGGGTTGTGATCTGATTAACGTTAACCCATCTAACCGGCGGCTATAAACCTGATGCCGCCGTGCTCTTTGCAACCATAACTATGAAACTTGAGAAAACAGCAATTAGTATTTGATTTATATGAATAAATAGCAAAACGGAAAATAATGTTAATGGTTTAAGAGAATATATCGCATTTTAAAATGCGATTTTGATCACGTTTTTTTGATAAAATCTCTGCCAGCTGATTGTATG
>CBIFWW010000105.1:0-11637 GCA_966186435.1 uncultured Enterobacteriaceae bacterium | reverse complement strand
CTTTTAACTATGGGTTAAAATGCACGCTTTTACGTTTGGCCTACTATCCACAAGCAATGTTAATCTCCTTCTGCCCAATATAACACTTCAAAACTTCCAAAGGGCGGAGTAGATTGACCAAAGGTTCTTCCATGGCAGGAAGGCTGCTATTACAGAAAAGGTTAACGATCCATGTCCCTCATCGAAAAATCCAACAAACTTGATAATGTCTGTTATGACATTCGCGGGCCTGTGCTTAAAGAAGCCAAGCGCCTTGAAGAAGAAGGTCAAAAAGTCCTTAAACTGAATATTGGTAACCCCGCGCCCTTTGGTTTCGACGCCCCCGATGAAATTCTGGTGGATGTGATCCGTAATCTGTCAACGGCCCAGGGTTACAGTGATTCAAAAGGTCTGTATAGCGCCCGTAAAGCTATCATGCAGCATTACCAGGCCCGTGGGATGCGCGATGTCACCGTTGAAGATATTTATATTGGTAACGGGGTTTCTGAACTGATCGTGCAGGCCATGCAGGCACTGCTTAATACCGGTGACGAGATGCTGGTTCCGGCCCCAGATTACCCACTGTGGACCGCTGCGGTGTCCCTTTCCGGAGGCAAAGCCGTTCACTATATGTGTGACGAGTCTCAGGGCTGGTTCCCGGATCTCGATGACATCCGTGCCAAAATTACCCCACGTACTCGGGGTATTGTGATTATCAACCCGAACAACCCTACCGGGGCGGTCTATTCCAAAGAACTGCTGATGGAAGTGGTCGAGCTGGCGCGCCAATACAATCTGATCATTTACGCCGATGAAATCTACGACAAAATTCTGTATGACGCAGCCAAGCACCACTCCATCGCCGCTTTAGCACCGGATTTGCTAACCGTTACCTTCAACGGTTTATCAAAAACCTACCGGGTGGCGGGCTTCCGCCAGGGTTGGATGGTGCTGAACGGGCCTAAGGCCCATGCCAAAAGCTATATTGAAGGGTTGGAAATGCTGGCGTCGATGCGCCTGTGCGCCAATGTTCCCGCCCAGCACGCGATCCAAACCGCCCTCGGTGGTTACCAAAGCATCAGTGAATTTATCATCCCTGGCGGCCGCTTGTATGAGCAGCGCAACCGGGCCTGGGAGCTAATTAATGATATCCCTGGCGTAAGCTGCGTGAAGCCCGATGGCGCATTGTATATGTTCCCGCGTATCGATCCGAAAAAGTTCAATATCCACGACGACCAGAAGATGGTGCTGGATTTCCTGCTTCAGGAAAAAGTGCTGTTGGTACAAGGCAGCGCCTTTAACTGGCCTTACCCTGACCACGTGCGTATCGTCACCCTGCCCCGGGTTGACGAGCTGGACATGGCGATCACCAAGTTTGGCCGTTTCCTCTCAGGCTACCGCCAGTAAATTCACACCGGCCCTCACAGGGGCCGGTTTTTTTACTACCCTCAAGGTTATTACCCCGCTGGAACATCCGCTGTATGAGGTACCAACAACATGACCCAAAGCCATTTCTTCGCCCACCTCTCCCGTTTAAAACTGATTAACCGCTGGCCGCTGATGCGCAATGTACGCACCGAAAATGTGTCCGAGCACAGCCTGCAAGTGGCGATGGTTGCCCATGCCCTGGCGGCCATTAAGAACCGTAAATTTGGCGGTGAAGTGAATGCCGAGCGTATCGCCCTACTCGCCCTGTACCACGATGCCAGTGAAGTGCTGACCGGTGATTTGCCCACGCCGGTGAAGTATTTCAACTCGCAGATTGCCCATGAATACAAAGCCATTGAAAAAATCGCCCAGCAGAAGCTGGTGGAAATGGTGCCGGAAGAGCTACGGGATATCTTTGCGCCGCTGATTGATGAAAACAGCAGCAACGAGGAAGAGCGCCGGATGGTCAAACAGGCCGACGCCCTGTGTGCCTACCTCAAGTGCCTGGAGGAGTTATCCGCCGGAAACAATGAATTCCGGTTGGCTAAAGGCCGACTCGAAAAGACACTAGCCGAACGCCGTAGCCCAGAGATGGACTACTTTATGCAGGTATTTGTCCCCAGCTTCCACCTGTCGCTGGATGAGATCAGCACCGACTCTTCCCTGTAGTTTACCGCTCAAGCTGGCGCAACGCCCGGCCCAGAGCATCGACCACCCTGTCGATTTCTGGCTGGGTTAGGCCACCATACCCCAGCAGCAAAACTTGCTTACCATGATAAAGATTCCAGGGGTTTTCTGAACCGTTACTCAGCGTCGCAAGGGTATCGAAACGCACGCCAAGCAGCAGAGCCAACTGTTGCAGGGTTTGCACCCATTCACGGCTTTTATCCAGCACAATACTAAAGTGTAGCCCGGCACCGGTGCCGCAGAATTCAGCCCCGGGGAATAGCGGTTGTAACCCCTGCATTAAGCGGCGCTGGCGGTGGCTATATTCATGTTCCAGCTTACTCAGATGGGTATAAAACCGCTGGCTGCTCATCTCCGCTGCCAAAAACGCCTGCAACAACCAACTGCTGCCGCTATTCATTAATGCCTTGGCATTTTGGAGCAGCGCCAATAAGCAATCCGGCACCACCAGGTAGCCGAGTCGCATCCCCGGCCCGAGGATTTTAGAAAAGGTACCGGCATAGATCACCCGGCCACCTTGTTTCAAACTTCTGAGGGCTGCCAGCGGCCGATCGTCAAAACTAAAAGAAGCATCATAATCATCTTCAAACACCCAAGCCCCGGTGCGCTCAGCCCAAGCCAGTAATGCTTCCCGCCGCGCCATGGTCATGATGCTACCGAGGGGATATTGGTGGGCCGGGGTGACATAACATAAACGGGTGGCCGCCTCAGGCAACAGCCCGCTAATCAAGCCATGGCTGTCTACCGGGACGGGAGTAACCCTGGCCTGATACAGCTTGAACAGATACCAGGCCCCGGAATAGCAGGGAGATTCCGCCACCACATGGCGATGGTGCTCATCCCGGAGCAGCACCTGGCACGCCAGCGCCAGCCCCTCCTGGATGCCATTAGTGATAATCACATTGGCGGGGTTACAGTTGATCCCCCGCGCCAACGCCAGATATCGAGCCACCTCTTCCCGTAATGGCAATAATCCTTCCGGCGGATGATAGCGGGTGAGCATCCGCTCCTTTTTCGCCGTGGGTTGATTGTTCCAGCGCCGCCAGCGCGCCCAGGGGAAGGCACAGGCATCGGGCACGCCGAGGCGGCAGTAAAGCTGCCCGGCACCGTTAGGAATGTATAAATCCCCCGGCGTGCCCGTCGGCGGAGTAAACAGAATATCTTCCACCGGGCTGGGCGCATCCTCATCACAAACAGGTGCAAGGGGCCGGTCATACACCACATAAAAGCCCCGGCCAGGCTGGTTTTGCACCATGCCGCACTCCACCAGCTTTTCGTAGGTCTGGATCACGGTATTACGCGCTACGCCAAGCTCCCTGGACAGGGCACGAATCGATGGCAGCTTTTGCCCTTTGCGGTAATCCCCACGCCGCAACCGCAGATAAAAGAACTGATAAATCTGGAGCTGTAACGGGGTAGGACTGCCCCTTTCCAGTGTTAATCCGATCATCGCTCATCCCTGAAGTTGTGCCTGAAGATACACTACTGCTCAGCGCCTATGCTGATATTGATCCAGATAGGCCGAAAATGTACTGGCCCCATTTCCCCCCGGCGACTGTACCCATTCCTGATAGAGCCGTCGGCTTACCCTCAATAACGGGATGGATAATCGAGAGCCAATTATGAAACAACACCGCTGGCGGCACTGGAAGTGGGCCATTTTGGGCGCTGCCACTGCGCTCGTCCTCGTGATTGCCGGATGGACCGGCGTGGAATACACCAGTAGCAATGGGTTTTGCGTCTCCTGCCACTCCATGAGTACCGTCAAACAGGAGTACCTGGAGAGTAGCCACTTTAAAAATGCCTCTGGCGTGCGGGCCGAATGCCGGGATTGCCATATTCCGCCCGGCGTGGTTCCCACCCTTGCACGCAAAATAACCGCAGTAAACGATTTGTGGGGTGAGCTGACCGGCACCATCGATACCCCGGAGAAGTTTGCCAAAAAGCGCGGTGAGTTGGCGGAGCGGGAATGGGCGCGGATGACGGCCAATAATTCAGCTACCTGCAAAAGCTGCCACCGCTATGATGCGATGGATCACAGCCTGCAAACAGCCGAAGGCAGCAAGCAAATGAGCGCCGCGGCTTTAAAAGACAGTAACTGCATTGATTGTCATAAAGGTATCGCCCACCAAAAGCCTGACCTGACCAGCGGCTACCGCGAAGCTTTCGAAAAGCTCACGACGAGCAGTGCCAAATTACCGCCGACTAACACCCTGTTCACCCTGGGTGAAAAGCCAATCTCAGCCAGCGCCGGGGCCGCGCCCGGTAAAGCCCTGTTAATGCCAGCAACACAGGTTGAAGTGCTGTCCCGTAGCGGTGATCAGGTGCAGATCAAAATCACCGGCTGGCGGGAGGTTAATGGCCGGGGCCGGGTGTTAACCCAATATCCCGGTAAACGGGTATTTAGTGCAGTGCTGGATGACAGCCTGATGGGCAACATCACTCCCCTCGCGACTGAGCAACCGCCCGATGCCCCCCAGCCCTGGCAACAAATTAGCGTTACCGCCTGGACTAATCAGCAGGGCTTCACGGCTGATATTGCCCCCCTGTGGCGCTATGCCGGGCAGATGCTCCAGGCCAATTGCAGCGGCTGCCACGCCCCGCCCCCTACTAATCGTTATAACGCCAACGGTTGGATAGCCGGGCTTAAAGCCATGTCGGCCTACTACCGCCTGAACAGTGAAGAAGAACGCACGTTACTCAAGTATTTGCAAACCCACGCCAGCGATACCGGCGCAGAAAAATAAAGGAGCGACTATGACCAACAAACAAGGATTAACCGTTACCCGCCGTGGGTTTGTACAAGGGATGCTAGCCCTGGGTGGTGCCACGCTATTGGCCCCCAGCCCCCTGACCCGCAAAGTGTGGGCTGCCGGGGAAAATAGCGAAGCATGGATCCAGTCCGGCTCGCACTTTGGTGCCTTCGAAGCCAAAGTGGTCAACGGCGAATGGCTCGAAACCCGGCCTTTTAAACATGATAAATACCCAACGGAAATGCTGAAGGCGGTACGTGAAATCGTTTATAACCCGTCGCGGGTAAAATACCCGATGGTGCGGCTGGACTGGCTACGTAAGAAATCCCAATCCGATCGCAGCCAGCGTGGGGACAACCGCTTTGTGCGCGTCAGCTGGGATACCGCCCTTGACCTGGTGTATGAAGAACTCGAGCGAGTGCAAAAGCAGTATGGTTCCTCCGGGGTGTATATGGGGCTGGCGGATTGGCAAATGGTGGGTAAACGCCATAAGGCCGGTAGCGCCATGGAACGGGCGCTTTCTTTACACGGCAGCTATGTTACTACCGTCGGCGACTATTCTGCCGCCGCCGCCCAGGTGATTCTGCCCCACGTCATTGGATCACTGGAGGTCTATGAACAGCAAACCTCCCTGCCCCTGGTGATCGAACACACCAACACCATCGTGCTATGGGGCAATGACCCGATTAAAAATCTACAAATTGAATATCTCATCCCCGATCACCAGGCCTATGGCTACTGGGCGCAAATTAAAGAGAAAGTCGCCCAGGGTAAAATGCGGGTCATCAGTGTCGACCCCGCCCGCAGTAAAACCCAGAACTACCTCAATGCCGAGCAGGTTGCCTTACGGCCACAAACTGATGTGGCGCTGATGTTGGGCATGGCCCACACCCTGTGGAGTGAAAAGCTGTTTGATGCCGCCTTCCTCAAAGATTATTGTGTCGGGTTTGACGCCTTCCTGCCCTATCTGAATGGCGAAAAAGACCAGCAGCCCAAAGACGCCGACTGGGCGGCGGCCATCTGCGGGATTGAGGCCGAAAAGATCCGCGAACTGGCGCGGCTGCTGGTAAAAGGCCGCACCCAATTTATGGGCGGCTGGTGTGTGCAGCGGATGCACCACGGTGAACAATACCCGTGGATGTTGGTGGTGTTAGCGGCCATGACCGGCCAGATTGGCCTGCCCGGCGGCGGCGTAGGTTTTGGCTGGCACTATAACGGCGGCGGCACAGTTACCTCCCGCGGCCCGGTATTGCCCGGTTTTGGTAACATCAACAACCCACCGGCCCCGGTACATGCTAAAGATTTCCGGGGTGGCGCAGAGCATATCCCGGTATCCCGCCAAATTGACTGCCTGCTCTCGCCGGGCAAACCATTCACTTTCGACGGTAAAAACTACACCTGGCCCGCAATCAAACTGGCGCTGTTTACCGCCGCTAATCCGTTCCACGCCCAGCAAGATCGCAACCGGATGATTGAAGCCTGGAAGAAACTGGAAACGGTTATCGTCCTCGATCACCAATGGACTGCCTCCTGCCGCTTTGCCGATATTGTCCTGCCGGTCACTACCCAGTTTGAGCGTAATGACGTTGAACAGTACGGCACCCATTCCAATCAGGGTTTGCTGGCCTTGCATCAGGTGGTTAAGCCCCAATTTGAAGCCCGCCATGACAGCGATATCTTCGCCGACCTGTGCAAACGCTTTGGCAAAGAGAAGCTCTACACCGAGGGCCGGGATGAGATGGGCTGGATTGCCTGGATTTATGAAGAGGGCCGCAAACAGGGGGCGGCCTCCGGGGTGAAAATGCCGGACTTCAACACCTTCTGGCAGGGTGAAGGCTATATTCAATACCCACCGGGCCAACCCTGGGTACGCCACGGTGATTTCCGTGAACAGCCGGATTTAAACCCGCTGGCGACCCCTTCCGGCTTAATCGAAATCTTCAGCCAAACTATCGCCAGCTTTAACTACCCGGATTGCCCGGGCCACCCGGTATGGATGGAGCCTTTTGAGCGTTCCCACGGCGGCAAAGGCAGTGACGAGTACCCGCTACACCTGCAATCCTGCCACCCGGATAAGCGCCTGCATTCGCAGATATGTTCCAGCGAAGCCTGGCGTAAAAGCTGGGCAGTGGCCGATCGAGAGCCGTTGTTTATCGGTAAGCAAGATGCCGCGGCCCGGGGGATTAAACATGGCGATCTGGTGAGGGTATATAACGGCCGCGGCCAGGTTATCGCCGGAGCCTACCTCAGCGAGGATTACCCTGAAGGCGTGGTGCGGTTACAAGAAGGCGCCTGGTACTCCCCACTGGAAGGGGGGAAAGCCGGGACGCTGTGTACCTTTGGTGACCCAAACGTGCTGAGCGCCGATATCGGCACCTCCAGCCTGGCCCAAGGGCCATCGGCCCACAGCGCGCGGGTGCAGGTGGCCCTGTGGCAGGGTGATGCCCCTGCGGTGACCGGGTTTGGTGGGCCAGTAGAGACGAAGGAGGCGGCAACGGATGCCTGAACATCATCATGACATGGCCCGAGCAGGGGTTTATCAATGGTTATCCAGCCTGCTCACCCGGGAGCTTGATGACGGGGCGCTCGCTAATCTGGCGGCGGATGACAGCCGCCGCTGGCTAGCAAAGCTTGGCGATATTCCTGAACTCAATGGGCCGGTAACGGCCTTTATTGAGGCCATGGATTGCGCACTGGAACGGCCCGATGCTTCCCTCGAGCTGGCGGCGGATTATGCCAGCCTGTTCCTGGTACCCCCGCCTGCGGGGGTATCGCTGTATGGCGGAGATTACCCTCATACCACCCCTGCTGGTGAGCGCCTGGCCCTACGCCAGTGGCTAGTGCGTTACCGGTGCGCCCCGGTGGATAACCAGCCCGCCGATCACTTAAGTATCCAGCTAGCATTGATGGCCCGGTGCATTCTTCACCCTGGTACACCCGCTGACCAGCGGGCAATACTGAAAACCCATTTACAGCCCTGGGTGGGGTTACTGGATCACGCCGCCAGCCTGAATAGTATCAGCGGGTTTTACCCGGCACTGCTCTCCCTGGTGCACGCCTGGGTGGTGCAGGATTCCCGCTGGCTTCCCCCATCAGAAGGGGAATAGCATCGGGATCATCACAATCGACACCACCATCACAATCAAGGTGAAGGGGACGCCCAGTTTAACGAAGTCCCCGAACCGGTAGTTACCCGGCCCCAACACCAGGGTGTTCACCGGGGAAGATACCGGCGTCATAAAGGCCGCGGAGGCGGCCATCGCCACCACCATGGCAAAGGGATATGGCGACACCCCCATAGTGCTGGCGGTGGCCAGCGCTATCGGGGCCATCAGCACCGCGGTGGCAGTATTGGAGATAAACAAGCCAATACAGGCACAGAGCACGAACAGGCACACCATCATCATATACGGCCCATAGCCGCCGCCGATGTCCATCAGTCCTTTGACAATCAAATTCACCCCACCGGTTTTTTGTAGGGCCAGGGCAAAGGGCATCATCCCGACGATCAAAATAATGCTCGGCCAGTGTATGGCTTTATAGGCGCTCTCCACGCTGATACAGCGGAATTTGCCCATCAGCAGGCAGGCCACAATGGCTGCCACCGGGTTGGGGATCTCATCGGTCAACATCAGGGCCACCATCAGACACAGGCAAAAGATGGCGTGGGGTGCCTGGCTGTGGGCCGGGGAAGCTTCGCTCTCCTCCACCGGCAGATTGAGCACCAGGAAATCCGTCCCGCGGGCGCCCAGCTTACGGATTAATTTCCAGTCACCCACCACCAGCAAGATATCGCCTAACTGGAGCGGTTCATCTACCAATACCCCTTCCATCGCTTCACCGTCGCGGCGCAGGCCGACGATATTCAGGCCATAGCGGGTACGGAAGCCGATTTCACGCAGGGTTTTACCGATCATTTCTGATTCCGGGATCATCGAGACTTCCGCCATCCCTACATCCAGGGCCTGATCGGAGAAGTACTCGCCACGTAACACCATCGGCTCCAGCATTTGCTCACTACAGAACTGGCGTAAATCCACGTCTGAGGCAGACATATCAATCAACAATACATCCCGGGCGCGGAATTCCGTCACCCCGGTGACATTAACAATTACCCGGCGGAAGTGACGCCAGCGCTCCATCCCGATAACGTTGGCGCCGTAGCGCTCGCGCAGTTTCAGGTCATCCAGGCGGCGACCCACCATCGGTGAACCGGGGCGGATAGCCAGGCGGCGGGCGCGGCCAGTCAACCGGTAGCTTTTGATTAGATCGCGGAAGGTATTGCGCTGCCAGCCGGGGCGGCCACCAGCGTCGCTTTTCCCGTTAAGAGCAAAACGGGCCACCAGCATGTAAAGGATGCCAAGGATCAACACCACAATCCCGATGGGGGTGACGCTGAAGAAGGAGAACCCCTCCAGCCCTTCGCGCACCAGTTCACTGCTCACCACCAGGTTTGGCGGGGTAGCCACCAGGGTCATCATCCCGCTAATCAGCCCGGCAAAACTCAGCGGCATCATTAAGCGTGCGGGGGAGGTTTTCATCCGGGCGCAGACGCTCAGCACCACTGGAATAAAGATTGCCACCACTCCGGTGGAACTCATAAAGGCCCCGAGGCAGGCCACGGTCACCATCAGCAGCACCAACATTTTGGTTTCACTGCTGCCAGCCACCTCCACCAACCAGGCCCCAAGATTGGTGGCAACGCCGGTGCGCACCAGGCCATCGCCAATAATAAACAAGGCGGCTATCAGGATAACGTTAGGATCGCTAAAGCCAGAGAAGGCTTCGCTCATGGTCAGCGTACCGCTGAGAATAAAAGCCACAATAATAAGCAGTGCCACCACATCCATGCGTAATTTACCGGTAGCAAACAGCACCACAGCCACGGCCAGCAGGGAAAGCACCCAAAGTAATTCGCGGTTCACAACAGTTCCTTGTCGATTAACACTCCCCGCAGCATGCCATAAAAAAACCCCGCAAAGGCGGGGTTATATCAACGGATGATGGTTTATTTTTTGCCGACGATAATTACGCCATTGGGCAGTTTTTCCAGCACCAGCTGCGCCAGGCTATTCACCGCCAGATCCACTTCATCAAGACGGGCGGCGTGGGCCGGCACGTTGGCGGCAATCACCTTACAACCGGCAGCAAGGCCAGAATGCACCCCGGCTTCAGCATCCTCCACTACCGCACAGTCTTGCGGCGCCAGGCCCAGGCGCTCGGCACCCAGCAGGTATGGATCGGGATGCGGTTTACCATTCTGCACTTGCTCAATCGTCACCATGACTTCTGGTAATGGTAGACCGGCTGCCTGACGGCGTGCGCTGGCGACCGGCACACTGCCAGAAGTCACAATCCCCCAAGGGATTTCAAGGCGATTGAGCTTTTCCAGCAAGTGGACAGCCCCGGGCAATGCGGTGACGCCCTCGGTGTTGGTGGACTCCATCTCTTCAAGGAATTTAAATTCCGCCGCCAACTCGGCTTCAGAGGCCTGTGGCAGGAAATGGCGCAGGGAGGCAATCGCCGGTTTACCGTGGATAAACCCTAACACTTCATCATGGGATAACTGGAAACGGTCGGCCCACAGGCACCAGGATTTCTCCACCACTGGCAAGGAATCCACCAGGGTACCGTCGAGGTCGAACAGGAAAGCTTTACACTCCACGAACAACCTCCGTCAGGCGTTGATAATTTGCATGATTTCGTTGGCGCTCAGGTGATACTGGCGCGGGCAATTATGCCATGCCTGATTCATGCGCTGGTATTTTTCCCACATTGGGGTTTGGGCATTAAAGCCGTGAGTACCGGCATCAAAGTGGGTGTAGCGCCCTTCTACATTCACCATAAAGCGCACGTAGCTCAGATAACGGGCCTCGGTGGCGGCATCAAAGCCCAGGAAGGTGACGCGGCGTTCATCAATCTGCTGCTGGCCTTCTTTCAGGTTGGTCCAGGAGACATTCAGCGCGTGGTACATCTCCATGATGTCGATAATTTCGCGGCAGGTTTCTTCTTTTAATTCGCCAAATTCCCTGTCCAGCTCACGCATTTGCAGGCCAAACCCACGCTCGACAATAGTTTGCAGACGGCGATAGCGTTCCGCGTTATCCGGGTCGAGCATGGTCATCATTTTATACTGATTGGATAAAATCAGACGCTGTGCGTGGGTCATTTCCATTTCTAACTCCTGAAAGCAGGCAGTAGCCTGCATGAAAAAGAACTGAGGTAAAAAGCATCAAATTCATATGCCTTTTATAAGTGTAATCAGGTGGGGTTATAGATCATCAAGGAAAGTTTTATCAAGTTGCTTAAACGCACGCTTAAGTGTTTCGGCCAAGGCTTGATAGTTCGGTTTGCCCTCTACCGGGGCCAGAGCCTGGCCGGATTCCGCCAGTTTATTGCGCACCTCATAGAACCAGCTCAGGGTGGTTGGAGGAAGCGGTGTCACAGAGCGTTTGCCCAGCCACCACAGGCCTTGCATCGGCAGGCTAACGGCAAACAGTGCGGTAGCAACCGCCGGACCAAGCTGGCCACCAAGGGCGATTTGCCAACATAGCGTAAAGACAGCCAGCGGTGGCATGCAGCGCGTGGCGAAGCGGGTACCACGAATAATGCGGTTTTCAATAAATACCGGTGCCAGCTGTTTTTCCATCGGCCACTTCTTTGAGTAATAGGTACCCCGACGGAACAGACTGAACCAACTTACTGGATCGCTCTGGGGTGTCGACATGGTTTTACCTCAACATTTTTTGAAAATAATTAAAACATTTTGAAAATGACAACTCTTAATAAC
>CBIFWW010000104.1:0-11760 GCA_966186435.1 uncultured Enterobacteriaceae bacterium | reverse complement strand
TGAATAAAAATTCAAATGAAATCATTGAGCCAACATATAAGCAAATGTTCTTCAAACAAAATTTCACTATCGATGAAATCAAAGATCGCGCAAAGCTTCTTGATAAATTCCCCGATGTTTTTCACGGTTCAAAACATGACTTTGATCAAATGATTGATGATATTTGTGAAATGACGGGAAGTGTAAAGTCAGAACTGCATGCTAACTGGAAATCGGTTTAGCAAAACGTAGTTTCATATACTTCTTCACTCTTTGTTCGAATACTGCAACTCATTATCTTTTGCTGAAAGCTCATGCTGGAACTCAGGCGAATGGGCGAGAGATTGAAGATGTGGTTTTCACTAACTGACGGTTATGTCTCTCCACTTTAAACCCCTACAATTCAAAATTAACCCAGGCTACCGGCCTGGGTTGTTTTAGCTATAACGCTAATATACTCAAGTAAATTATTATTAATGGTGGTCCATCTGGGCCAGCTAATAATCGCTCAAATAATATTCCACCAATATTCCACCATGGCATAGCCCAATCCACGGGATGCCCCCACGATCAAAACCTGCTGCGGGTGTGATGGCATGTAAAGCCTCATTATTTTTTAATGGCGATTGAGCAACTATAGCAGTGGCTGAGTATCTAGAATTGCAAATGATCCCGGGCTTTGCGCAAGCGTTCATCACCGCGGCGGTCATATTTTTGAGTGGTGTTGACGCTGGCATGGCCCATAGCATCGCGGACGGTAATCAGATCTTCACCATTATCCAGCATGGCGCTGGCAAAGGTTCGCCGCATATCGTGGGGTGCGCAGGGGGTGAGGCCCGCTTCTTTTTGGCGGATTTGCAGAATGTGATACACCGCTTGGTCGGACAAACGGTCGGCAGTGACATCGTCAAAACGCCGAATCCGGGTGAACAGCGGGCCGGGCTGCTCGCCCCGTACTTGCTCAATCCACAGTTGCACCCGCTGCCAGGTGCCTTTAGGCATATAGCTAATGCGTTCTTTATTGCCTTTACCTAACACCCGAATTGCCCGATCGGTCACCATAATGTCTTCCGCGTTAAGGGCCACAGCTTCGGAGCGGCGCAGGCCGCAGCCCAGTAACACACCAAGAATGGCGGCATCACGTAATCCCCGGGCGCCGCGATCCTGCTCGCAGGCATCAAACAGGGCGGCGATTTCCCGTTTAGACAATGCCCGGCCACGGGCCAAGCGGCTACCACGCACACTGGAAACGCTCTTAATATGCTGGCAGGCGTCGGAATCCATTTGCTTAAGCAGCCAGGATTCATTCACCACACCTTTAATGGCCGATAAATACGTATTCACCGTTGCGGGGGCTTTCCCGGCATCCACCAGCATCGCCACCAGCGCCTGTATATGATGACGGCGGAGTAGGGACCACTGGCAGCAGGAGAGATCTGCCGCCCCGAGGGTGCAGGCAATAATATTTAAAAATGATGCCATGGTCTGGCGGCTGCGGGCGGAGTTAAGGCTCATCAAATACGCTTGGGCAGGGTTGATGCAGGAGGTATCAGTCATCACCGGGCGCGTGGCGGCCACCGGGATCAATGCCGCAAAGGGATCGCAATCGGTCGCCGGATCCACGGTGTTATCTATCTGCCAATCCCCTGAAGAAACCATTTCTCGCTGCCTGCCACGTACGTTAATCCCTGAAAAATCAGGAGGAAATACCCGCGATATAATAATGCAAGTAGTTTACTTTTTCAAAGGTACATTTTAATAAGTAGAGTAAAAAGTGAAGCGACCAGTAGGGGATTTATGCGGATAATTTAAAGCTCACGCAGGCTAAAAGGTAACTCACTGGGTTGTGGGATAGGGCGATACAGATGTGCGAGATAGCGAATCTGATGCGCTTTTAAAAACTTACACTTGTCGATTAAACGCATTACCTGTTCTTAATGCCGTTAAAGGGAAGTGGTCTTATACAAATCGGGCATAGCAACCCCACCCGTAAGCCGAAATCTTTCCGTTAGAACATCTCAAAGATAAGCAGGTATTAGATAAATAAGAAACTCACTAGAGCACCCATTATTTAATAATTCCTGCGTTAAGGAATTGTATTACTGAAGCTAATTCGTGAATGGGAATTATATATTTATCATATGTCTTGCCAGCCAAATAATAATAAAAACCATTCTTATTCAGTGGCATTTAATTAATACCAAACCTAGATGATGCATATGATTAAAATCAAATAATCACGGAAGGGGATAAGTGAAAATATTCGCTCTACAATTGAGGGAATAGTATGTCATCACCTGAAAACCATGATGAGGAAAACCCGACCAGGTTTACCCGTCGTAACTTTTTGAAGGCCAGCTCCGCTATGGTAACGCTGCCCTTCTTTGTTAGCCCTGCGGCCAGGGCTTCACAATCCTCCTTATCTGGCCCGAATGATATCGCTGCCATTCCAGAGCGCGTGGTACAAACATGCAGCACCTTCGACTGCGGGGGAAAATGTGACATTCGCGCCCACGTGTCGGAAGGGGTTGTGACCCAAATCACCACTCGCCCGGATGCTGCTCTGGATCCCGACATGCCGGTGATGCGTGCTTGTGTTCGCGGCCGCAGTTATCGCAAATTTATTTACCACCCTGACCGTCTGAAATACCCAATGAAGCGGGTTGGCAAACGCGGTGAAGGCAAATTTGAACGTATTTCCTGGGATGAAGCCACCACGCTTATTGCCGATAACCTGAAACGTATCACGGCTCAATATGGCCCTGAATCCCGGTTTGTTCATAATAATACCGCCGTCAGCGGTGGCCCTTTCTCAGGTGATAAGATGATGCGCCGCCTGTTGAATCTTACCGGTGGCTATCTAGAGTATTATCACTCTGTCAGCATGGGTAATACCGCCGCGGCCACGCCTTACACCTACGGCGTAGCGGCAAGCGGTAGCTCCCTTGACACCCTGTTAGATACCCCGCTGGTGATCTTGTGGGGCCATAATCCAACCGAAACCATTTTTGGCCACACCAACCATTATTTCCAACATATGAAGCAAAACGGGACGCGTTTTATCGTGGTAGATCCACGCTATTCCGATACCGTAGCTTCACTGGCCGATGAATGGATCCCACTGCTACCTTCCACTGATAATGCATTAATGGATGCCATGATGTACGTCATTATCAGTGAGAACCTGCACGATAAAGCCTTTATTGAGCGTTATACCCTCGGGTTTAATGAAGATTCCATGCCAGAAGGCGTACCGGAAAATGAATCTTTGGTAGCCTGGCTAATGGGGCATAAAGATGGCGTGGAGAAAACGCCTGAATGGGCTGAAAAGATAACCCATGTTCCGGCACAAACTATTCGCCAGCTAGCCCGGGATTACGCCACCACCAAACCCGCAGCGCTGATCCAGGGTTGGGGGCCGCAGCGCCACAATTGCGGCGAGCGCACTGCCCGTGGTTCAACCTTACTGGCCACCATTACGGGTAATGTGGGTGTGAAGGGCGGCTGGGCGGCCGGATACGGCGGCAGTGCAAATCGTAAATTCACCGCTGGCGTGGAAATGCCGGAAAACCCGGTGAAAGAAAAAATCTCGATAATGAACTGGGTACAGGCAGCGGACGACGCCAGCAAAGTGACTCAGCAAGATGGCCTTATTGGTGCTGAAAAATTAAAAAGTAATATTCGGATTTTGTTCTCATTGGCCGGGAACTATTTGGCCAACCAGAACCCCGATCTATTACAGGCGGTAAAAACGCTGGAGGATGACTCAAAAATTGAGTTTATCGTCGTCAGCGATTTGTATATGACGCCAAGTGCGCGCTATGCCGATATTTTGCTTCCTGAAACCAGTTTTATGGAGCGCTGGAACATCGGTGAAACCTGGGGCACCGCGAACTATCTGATCCTGTCTGAAAAACTGATCAAGGCAGAATTTGAACGCCGTTCTGATTATGATTGGCAGCGGGAAGTCGCCGCAAAACTGGGGGTCGACGCCGCGTTTAGTGAAGGCCGGAGCGAAAAACAGTGGATTGAACATATCTGGGAAAATACCCGTCTGGCGATGCCTGATGAAAACCTTCCGGATTTCGCCACCCTGCTGAAAAAACGCCAGCATTTATTCAAAAGCAAGCCATATGTGGCGTTCGAGCAGAATATCCGCGATCCGCAAAATAATCCTTTCCCGACCCCTTCCGGGAAAATCGAGATCTTTTCGAAGCGCCTGTACGACATGCATCATCCGGAAATCCCGGCACTCTCCCATTATGTACCTGCCCATGAAGGCCCTGAGGATGCGCTGGCTAAACAGTTCCCATTACAACTGATTACCTGGAAAGGGAAAAATAGGGCGAACTCCACGCAATATGCAAACCCGTGGTTACAAGAAGTGCAAATTCAAAAACTGTGGATTAACCCGCTGGATGCTCAGCAACGCGGCATCAAGCAGGGGGATACTGTGCGCATTCACAATCAGCGTGGGGTTACCCAAATCCCGGCAGAAGTCACGCAAAGAATCATGCCAGGTGTGGTGGCTATGCAGGCCGGTGCCTGGTGGTCTCCAGGCGCTGATGGGGTAGACCGCGGCGGTTGCCCAAATGTTCTTAGCTCAGCGCGCATTACGCCGCTTGCCAAAGGTAATTCCCACCAGACAATGCTTGTTGAGGTCGTAAAATATGAGTCAGCCCTATAAAGAATTTCCCCCTGTCAGTGATAAGCAGTTGGGATTCTTCATTGATTCTTCACGTTGTTCGGGCTGCAAAGCTTGTCAGGTCGCCTGTAAAGATAAACACAACCTGGAAGTTGGCCGCCGTTTTCGCCGGGTATATGAGGTAAAAGGCGGGGGATTTATTCCTACGGGGCAGGGTGGCATGAGCCAAAATGTTTTTGCCTACACCTTGTCGATCTCGTGCAATCACTGCGCCGATCCTATCTGTACCAAAAACTGCCCGACCACCGCCATGCATAAGCGCCCGGGTGATGGCATCGTGCGCGTTGATCTCAATAAATGTGTAGGTTGCGGTTATTGTGCGTGGTCTTGCCCCTACGGCGCCCCGCAAATGAATACCCAAACCGGGCAAATGTCGAAGTGCGATTTTTGCGTTGATTTACAGGCCAAAGGGGAGCAGCCAATCTGTGTGGCTACCTGCCCGTTAGAGGCTATAAAATTTGGCCCGATAGATGAACTCCGCGCAAAATACGGCAGCGTATGCGATGTAAAAGGGCTGCCGGATTCTGCGATCACTCATCCGAATCTGGTCATTAAACCTCACAAAGGGTCGGAAAAGGAGGATCACTCCCATGCATGAGTTGCCATTACTGGTTTTCACCCTGTTGATCCAGGGGTCGGTAGGTTTAACGATATTTACGGCAGTGGCGGCGTATTCATCAAATCCTGTTACCCAGAAAAAAAATCTGCGGGTAGGCCCTTTGCTTTGCGCCTGCATTGCCGGTGGATTAGGCTTAATCGCTTCAACCTTGCATTTGGGTTATCCCTTAAATGCATTTAATGCTCTGCGTCATGTATCCAGTTCGTGGCTAAGCCGGGAAATCGTGTTCGCCAGCCTCTATCTGGGGGTTCTGGGGCTTTGTACGCTGATTGTGCTGGTAAAGAAACAACTTATTCGCGGTTTTTTACCAGTCGCGGCTTTGTTGGGGCTTATTGATGTCTGGTGTATGAGCGCCATTTATGCCAACACCTCGGTTATCACCTGGATGCACGCAAATACTTGGCTGATGTTCTACGGCTCGGTTGGCATAGTGGGGGCGGTTGCTCAGGCGGCTTGCATGCGCCCAAAAACGCCCGCTCAAAACCGCACTGGTTTCACATTAGCGCGGTTGGCCGCCATGGTCGTGCTGGCCGTGGTAGGTGTGCGTTTGCTGGCGCAACCTGCTTATATGGAATATCTCTCTCGTGCATCAGTTACTGAGGTGGTAACCCTGCCACATCAACCTGTGGCGGCCTTTATTCAACTCGGTGGAGTACGGTTAGTAGCCTGGGCAATGTCATTGGCTGGGGCGGTGCTGTTTGCCATCAGTGGATGGCGTAACCAGCGTAACGGTTTGGTTATTGGCTCCTTGCTACTGCTCATTGCTGAATTAATGTTCCGCTTCATTTTTTTCAGTATTAGCTAATGTCATTAATTCCTGTGAACTTTATGCCTTCCACGCCCCCCGGCGTGGGGGCATCTTGCCTGTGTCAAACATTGGCTCACCCCCCCTGTGAGGCGTGTGTTCAGGTTTGCCCCGTGGGGGCGATTCACCTTTCGTCAGGCCGGCCGGTCCTTGATGAATCCGTCTGTATCCGTTGTGGCCACTGTCTTTTTATTTGCCCAACGGATGCGCTGCAACACTTGACACCTGCCTCCAGGCCGTTTTGCGGCGATACTCTGGTGGCACCGTTTTCTGACCTGGCGCCCCTGCCGGAAGAGTTAATCATGTGGCACCATGAGTACGGTATTAGACGTGTTGCCCTTGATATGAATGAGAACCCCGACTGGGCGCTGTCCATTGCAGCACTCAACATCTGGTTACGGAAAATCAACCAGCCGGCCTGGCAAATTATTCCGCCTGAAAAATCCCGGGTTAATCGCTCACGGCGTTTTTTAATGCAGGTACCTGATCGCCACTTACCCTCTGCCAGGGTGATGGCCTCCGCCCGGGCGCGTCGCGCGCTAATGGGCCAGTTCAGTGAATATGAGTTAACCCTGACCGATACCCGTTGCGTGGGGTGCGGCGCTTGCGCCAGAGTCTGCCCCGAGCAGGCAATGGTGTTCAGGGATGCCCAACTGGAATGGGCCTCAGCCCGTTGCACCGGCTGCGGCAGCTGCCGGGCGGTGTGCATTTATCAGGCAATTACCCTGGAGCCTATGATTCAGCCCAGCAAAATAAAAACTGTAGGCTTTTTGGAACGGGTTTGCGCATGTTGCCAAGGTCAGTTCTACGCCACCGGCGAGGGACAAACCCATTGCCATATTTGCCAGCGCCGCAACAGCAGCCTGCGTGAAGCCTGATCCCTCCGTCCACGCATTGAAAGTTCTGAAACCGACCTGCTATCGCACCGATACAATGATCTAAATCACCTGGCTGAAAGTGACAGCCGGGTATTCAGCTACGCTTAATCAATTATCCAATGTGGTGAATTTTGATTAAGGCGAAATGAATGGATGCAAAACCATTTGTGAAAAAATGGGGGGCCAATGTTATTGCCCCCGGGGTAGTTGAATATCAGCTATGGGCGCCGCAGGCCAAACGGGTATCTGTGCGCCAGCACGGCCAGGACTACCCGATGGTGGCTATTGAAAGCGGTTGGTACCAACTAAAACGAGAGAATGTTGCCCCCGGCACCGGCTACCAGTTCGTGGTGGATGGCGGCAAACCGCTGCCGGATCCGGCTTCCCGCGCCCAACACACTGACGTCCATAGCCCATCACTGATAGTGGATGCCTCAGATTACCTCTGGAAAAATAACCACTGGCAGGGCCATAAGTTCAGCGAATCTGTTTTCTATGAATTGCATATCGGCACCTTTACGCCCAAAGGCACTTTCCTCGCTGCCATCGAGCGGCTGCCCTATCTGGCGGAACTGGGCATTACCACTATCGAGCTGATGCCGGTCAGCCAGTTCAGCGGTAATCGCGGCTGGGGGTATGATGGAGTGTTGCCTTATGCCCCCCATCCGGCCTACGGTTCGCCTGACGATCTGCGCGCTCTGGTTGACGCAGCCCATGGCTGGGGCTTGGCGGTGATACTGGATATCGTGCTGAACCACTTTGGCCCAGAAGGTAACTATTTGCCCACCCTGGCACCGCCTTTTTTTAACGCCGAGCGTGATACGCCATGGGGGAAAGGGATAGATTATCAACAAGATGCAGTACGTGAGTTTATCGGGGATGTGCCACTATTCTGGCTTTCCGAGTACCGTCTCGACGGGTTGCGTTTTGATGCCATCGACCAAATTCAAGACCCGACGGAGCCGGAAATTTTAGTGGAAATCGCCCAACGCATTAGGGCGACAATAACCGATCGACCCATTTATCTCACCACCGAAGATAACCGCAATATCACCGCGCTCCATCCTTATGATTCACAAGGGAAACCAGCGCTGTTTGATGGCGAATGGAATGATGATCTGCATAATGCGCTGCACGTGCTGACCACCGGTGAAACTGACGGCTATTATCAGGATTTTGCTCAAAAACCTGCGTTTTATCTAGCCCGTGCATTGGCGGAGGGATTTAGCTGGCAGGGTGAAGTCGCCTCCTCTGAAGGCAAGGCCCGTGGGGTGGATAGCCGCCAACAGCCGCCCCAGGCGTTTGTTGATTTTATCCAGAACCACGACCAGACCGGCAACCGGGCCTTGGGTGAGCGGCTGATCACCCTGGCCGGCGAAGATAAAACCCGGGTAGCCTTGGCGATGCTGCTGCTTTCCCCCCATATTCCGCTGCTGTTTATGGGTGAAGAATATGGCGAAACTCGGCCATTCCTGTTTTTTACGGATTTCCACGGCGATCTTGCCAATGCGGTGCGTGTTGGGCGCGCTGCGGAATTTTCCGGCCATGCCGGGCACGGTGCCGATAGCGTCCCCGATCCTAATGACATCAAAACCTTCCAACGTAGCCAACTTAACTGGGCAGTGCTCGAAAGCCCCCAGGGCCAGAGCTGGTATAGCTTTACCCGGGAACTCCTGGCCTTACGCCGCGAGCATATTATCCCGCTGCTTGCGCAATTGCCGGTGCGCCTAGGGGAAATTGTGCAGGTTGCACCGCAAGCCGCTCAGGTACGCTGGCATTTCCCCACCGGGCAATTGACGCTGGCGTTTAACTTCTCAGACAGCCCGGCCGCTGTGGCCGCTCCTGAAGGGGAGCCGTTATTTTGCTGGCCCAAATCTACTGGTGCGCAGCAACCCGCTGTGTCACTGATTGTATGCCTGAAAAAGGGAATCATCTGATGGGTATACCCACCGCCACGTACCGTCTCCAATTCCGCAACGGCATGACCTTTGACCGGGCGATAACGCTAATTCCTTATATGAAATCATTAGGAATCAGCCATTTGTATGCTTCGCCCATTTTTACCGCCACCCGTGAATCCACCCACGGCTATGATGCTACTCGGGCCGATGAAATCGAACTCACTATTGGTGGCAGGGCCGGGTTTGATCGGTTAGCCTGCGCATTGAAGGCAGCGGGCTTGGGCTTAATTCTCGATATTGTGCCTAATCATATGGCCAGCTCGCTGGAAAACCCCTGGTGGCATGATGTGTTATTGCAGGGGGAAAAAAGCGCCTGGGCTTACCACTTTGATATTGATTGGTCGCGGCCATTAACCCTACCTTTCCTCGGGGATAATTTTGAAAACGAAGCCGAGGCAGGGAACCTGACGGTAGATAGAGATCCCCAAAGCGGCCATCCGGCGTTGCACTACCATGGCCTGTATTATCCTTTAACGCCAGCCAGCTGGCAGGGAAAAGAAACCGACGTTCTGGCCTTAACCGGCAACGCGCTTATCCCGCTCCATCAGCAGCAGCCCTGGCGGTTAATGCATTGGAGTGAGGCGTCTAAGCAATTGTCTTACCGCCGTTTTTTTGAAGTGGCCGAACTAGTAGGGATGCGGGTAGAAGATCCACAAGTGTTTGCTGATACCCATCAACTGATTATTGAATTAGTGAAATCCGGTGCCGTAGATGGCTTGCGGATTGACCACATTGACGGCTTGGCAGATCCATTGGGCTACCTCAAAAATCTGCGCGCCGCCGTGGGGGAAGCGTGCTATATCACCGTTGAAAAAATACTCAGCGAAGGGGAGTCGCTCCCAGAAGAGTGGCCGGTTTCCGGCACCACCGGCTATGAATTTATCGCCTCGCTGGCGGAAGTTCTGGTGGATGATAACGGTATCGACAGGCTGCGGGATGCCTGGCTTGAGGCCACTGGCGCGAGTGAAAATCACCGCCAGAATTTGTTGGAAGCCCGCACGTTAATGGTTGATCGTAACTTTTATGGCGAATTTAACCGGCTTGTGGACATGGGTAACCGTATAGCTACCGGGCAGCACAGTGGGGTGGATTCAGCCTCACTACAGGAGGCGCTACGGGCACTATTGCTGGCTTTCCCGGTGTATCGCACCTATGGCACAGAGGCGGGTTTACCGGAATCAGACCGGGAAAGACTGGAGCAAGTGATGAGCAAAGTCCGCCAGCAGGAGGGTTTCCAACATGCTGATGCGCTGGGCTTTATTCAGGATCTTCTCCATGGCGATATCACCGCGCCATTGGTTGATGAATTCCGCACCCGCTTCCAGCAATTAACCGGCCCGTTAATGGCAAAATCGGTGGAAGATACTCTGTTTTTCCGTGAAAACCTCGATCTAGCGCTCAATGAAGTGGGGGCCGAGCCGGCCAAGCTGGACTTTGCCTTAACCCGGTTCCATCAGGATATGAAGCAACGGCTGCAACAGCAGCCCGCTGGGCTGACCAGCACCTCCACCCACGATACCAAACGGGGTGAGGATGCCCGCGCCCGGTTGTATGTGTTGTCTGAAGCCCCGGAATTGTGGGCCAGCCATCTGGCCCGTTGGCGGCAAATGAACCAAACCGAAGTGAAATTTCTTGAGGATGGCACCGCGCCGCGCAATGCCGATACTTGGATGATTTACCAAGCTTTGGCTGGGGTATGGCCAGCAAATTTACAGCCTAATGATGCAACAGGGCTGGCGGCATTATCACAACGTTTTGGGCAGTTCCTCGAAAAAGCCCTGCGTGAAGCCAAACTCCGCACCGACTGGATCGCCGCCAACACCCCCTACGAGGAAGCGGTGCTGCATTATGGGCAGCATCTATTGGACGTTAAAAACCAAGATTTCTTGCAGGACTTCCAGCAAAGTCTGGCGCCTTTTATCCGCGCTGGTTTAATCAACAGCCTGACGCAAACCGTGCTGAAACTGCTGGCCCCCGGGGTACCGGATATCTACCAGGGCAGTGAGGCGCTGAACTTCAGCTTGGTAGACCCGGATAACCGCCGGGAGCCGGATTTTAAACAGTTGGAACAATGGCTGACTCACGCCAACGGCCTTGATTTCAGTAACCGCGAGCAGTGGCTGAATGGGGCAGTTAACCAGTTGGTCACCGCCAAATTGCTGCATTTGCGCCAGCAAAACCCGGCGCTGTTCCTGCACGGTGAGTACTTCCCGCTGATGGCGAGTGGCAAATGGGAGGAGCATGTGCTGGCTTTCGCCCGCATCTGGCAGGATCATGCGGTGATTGTGGTGGTGCCGCGCACCGTGTTCCAACCCACTAATCTGCATTTTACCGGGCTGCTATCTGAGGAGGGGGAGCAAACCTATTTGCCGCTGATGGATAAGCTGGCCAACCGGCATTACTGCAATGTTCTCACCGGCTGCGAGCTGGATCTCAGCGGCAGTATTACGTTATCCCACGCCGCCGCCGGGGCGCCGGTACTGGTTTTGTATAGTTGATTAGCACACTTCTAAAACATACTCCCGGGCAATCGCCCGGGTTTGTTGACCCCATTCAGATGCCTGAGTCCTGGCCTGATGTGCCTCAAAACTTGCCCGATCGACAAAACGCTCCTCAACGGACCAGATAAGTGAGTCTGCTGTTTGCTTAACTTCAAAGGAAATGCAGCCGGGTTCAGTACGGCTGATGGTGAAATGAGCCGGAAGATTTTGTTTTGCAGTTCAGTATGGCATTTTAAAAAAACCGGAAAGTTTTATCATTAATCACCTCTTATTTTTGTTAAAGATTTTGAATAAAATATCACTCTATTTTAG
>CBIFWW010000103.1:0-11809 GCA_966186435.1 uncultured Enterobacteriaceae bacterium | reverse complement strand
TAAACGTTAAAGCGGGCTATGCTCGTAACTTCCTGGTACCGCAGGGTAAAGCTGTCCCGGCAACCAAGAAAAACGTTGAATTCTTCGAAGCACGTCGCGCTGAACTGGAAGCCAAACTGGCTGACGTTCTGACCGCTGCTGAAGCTCGCGCTGCGAAGATCAACGCCCTGGAATCCGTTACCATCGCGTCCAAATCTGGCGACGAAGGTAAACTGTTTGGTTCCATCGGTACCCGCGACATCGCTGATGCAGTAACTGCAGCTGGCGTGACCGTGGCTAAGAACGAAGTTCGTTTACCAAACGGCGTTCTGCGTACCACTGGCGAACACGAAGTGGACTTCCAAGTTCACAGCGAAGTATTCGCTAAACTGATCGTGAACGTTGTTGCTGAATAATTTTTTATTCTTAATACGTTGATGATAAAACGCCGGCGCAAGCCGGCGTTTTACTATCTAAAATCGGGTCAATCAGGCGGCGTTAACGGGCCTGAATAAAACTACCATTCGGCTGGCGCGTAAACAGCACCTGCTGATTATCTCCCATATCAATGGTTAGCCCGGTCACCACGCCATTGGCGTTCTGGCGGATCTTAACCATCTGCCCAGTCTGTAAATTACTCAACGGTTTATCCGGCCCTTCTGCCTGCGCCATGGCATACACATCTGCCGGTGGCAGATTATTGTCACGGAACAGTTGCGCCAGCGTTTTACCGGATTCTATACGGTAGCTGCGCCATTGTTGGGCCGAATTATCCTGATAAGGAATTTCAGAAGAGGGTGTGGATGCAGGCTGCTGAGGTGAAGTTTGTACTTGCGGTGCCTGGCTCTCAAGCTGCTGATACTGGGCCTGCGGCATTGGCGCATCATTGCCAGGCTCGCCCTCATCTATTGGTTGAGGATTAATCGGCGCAGTCTGCTGGGGCTGTGAAGTATCAGGCATTACATCTGGGTGCGGGGTTTGCATGTCAATTGGGGTTTCGCGGCCAGCGCTTTGGCGGTCATCACCTGTGGAAGGGAGCAGCACCCCCAGCACGATTGCCAGCGCGCCGATAATAATGCCCCGGCGGTGCGGCAGTGGGAGCGGGTCCATCAGACGCAAATTATCCGGTGCGTGCCAGATTCGCAGCAATAAGGGTTTTAAGGCGAATTGCATTGGCAACTCCTCTTTGTCCAGTCGGGAAAGGCCGCTAATGCGGTCACGCAGCCTGGCGGCGCTGTGCGCCAACATGGGTTTCTTCCTTGCTCCGGGTCTTCCCATTACTTCCTCGTTATCTCGTCGCGCTAATCACAGCGCTACTCTTGGAGTATAGACAGCTAAATGGTTGATGCTGGTAGCAATGTCTGATTTGTTAACAGGTATTTTCATGAATAACATCTAACGCACCTATTGTTTCTGTTTATTGTTGCTTTGTCATCTTTCCTGATACTCCATTTTACCCAATGGGTTGTGGCTGCTATGCTGCCCGCCTATTTGCACATTCAGTAAGGAAAAACCATGACAACCCCTTCTTTTGACAGCGTAGAAGCTCAAGCAAGTTACGGTATCGGCCTGCAAGTGGGCCAACAGCTGCGTGAATCCGGCCTTGAAGGCCTGCAGCCAGAAGCTTTAGTGGCTGGCCTGCGTGACGCGCTGGAAGGCAATTCTCCAGCCGTTCCGGTTGATGTGGTTCACCGTGCGCTGCGTGAGATTCACGAACGTGCTGACGCTGTACGCAGCGAGCGCCAGAAAGAAATGGCTGTTGAAGGCCAGAAATATCTGGACGAAAACGCCGGTAAAGAAGGTGTGAACAGCACTGAATCTGGTCTGCAATTTAAAGTTCTGACTCAAGGCACTGGCACGATCCCAAGCCGTACCGATCACGTTCGCGTGCACTATACCGGTAAACTGGTTGATGGCACCGTGTTCGATAGTTCCGTTGCCCGTGGCGAACCGGCTGAGTTTCCGGTTAACGGCGTGATCCCAGGCTGGATTGAAGCCCTAACCTTAATGCCGGTAGGCTCCAAGTGGGAATTAACTATCCCTCAGAACCTGGCTTATGGTGAACGTGGTGCCGGTGCATCTATCCCGCCATTCAGCACCCTGGTATTTGAAGTTGAGCTGTTAGAAATTCTGTAAGGCATCCAAACCCGCTACGGCGGGTTTTTATCCTGTTTGAACCCTCCACGCGATTTTATCTTGCAACTCCCCCCATTCCAGGTATTTTTGTGAAGTAATTCTCGTTATTGAATTATTTTCATACAAAATCAAAACATAAAATTAACATATTGCCTTTATCAGGTATTTTCACTAAAGCTAAGAGTGAACCTATAGTAAGGCAGAGCATCGTTTTGACTATTGAATAAGGGCCATTAGAGTCCAACCAACACGACACAACAGGAACAAAACATGGTAGATCAGGTTAAAGTCGCCGAGTGCGCTGAAGCGCCGGGCGAACAATCGCTACGGCGCAATCTCACTAACCGTCATATTCAACTTATCGCTATCGGTGGTGCAATTGGTACTGGCCTGTTTATGGGTTCAGGCAAAACCATCAGTCTGGCAGGGCCGTCGATTATTTTCGTGTACATGATTATCGGCTTTATGCTGTTCTTCGTGATGCGCGCCATGGGTGAACTGCTGCTCTCCAATCTTGAGTACAAATCCTTTAGTGACTTCGCCGCCGACCTGCTCGGCCCATGGGCGGGATATTTCACCGGCTGGACCTACTGGTTCTGCTGGGTGGTAACCGGTATGGCGGATGTGGTAGCGATCACCGCCTATGCCCAATTCTGGTTCCCCGGCCTATCGGACTGGGTCGCTTCCCTGGCGGTCGTTATTTTGCTGCTCAGCCTGAACCTGGCGACAGTGAAGATGTTTGGCGAAATGGAATTCTGGTTCGCCATGATCAAAATCGTCGCGATAGTCGGCCTGATTGTGGTGGGCCTGGTGATGATCTTAATGCACTTCAAATCACCGACCGGTGTGGAAGCTTCCTTTGCCCACTTGTGGAATGATGGCGGCTGGTTCCCGAAGGGCATCAGCGGTTTCTTTGCCGGGTTCCAGATAGCGGTCTTCGCCTTTGTAGGGATTGAGCTGGTCGGTACCACGGCCGCAGAAACCAAAGACCCGGAGAAATCTCTGCCACGTGCAATCAACTCCATCCCGATCCGTATCATTATGTTCTACGTGTTTGCTCTGATTGTGATTATGTCGGTGACCCCGTGGAGTTCTGTGGTTCCGGATAAAAGCCCGTTCGTTGAATTGTTTATGCTAGTGGGTCTGCCGGCGGCGGCCAGTATCATCAATTTTGTGGTGCTGACATCAGCGGCTTCCTCCGCCAATAGCGGGGTATTCTCAACCAGCCGTATGTTATTTGGCCTAGCTCAGGAGCGCATGGCGCCGAAGATGTTTGCCAAGCTTTCTAAGCGGGCGGTTCCGGCCAAGGGGTTAACTTTCTCCTGCATCTGCTTACTGGGTGGGGTGGTGATGCTTTACGTCAACCCGAATGCGATTTCTGCTTTCACCATGATAACCACCGTCTCGGCGATTCTGTTTATGTTCGTCTGGACCATCATCCTATGTTCCTACCTGAAGTACCGTAAGGAACGCCCTCAGCTCCACGCTGCCTCTAACTATAAGATGCCGCTGGGTAAACTGATGTGCTGGGTGTGCATGGCGTTCTTCGCTTTTGTAATTATGCTGCTGACGCTGGAAACGGACACCCGCCAGGCGCTAATGGTGACCCCGCTGTGGTTTATCGTGCTGGGCCTGGGCTGGGTGTTCTTCGCCCGTAAACAGGCGGTGAACCCATTTAAAAAATAAAAAAAGGCCGCTCAGCGGCCTTAAGTGATGTGATGAAAGCGCCTACGGGCGCTTTTTTTACTTCTCGCCCGCCAGGGCGCGTGGAAATAGCACATTATTTTCGAGGCTGATGTGGTTCATCAGGTCATCGATCATTTCGTTAATGCCGTTGTACATTGCCTTCCAGGTGGTGCAGGCTTCCGGCGGCGGGGTGACGTTGTTGGTGGTGTGCTTGATGACCTCCAGCAATTCACCGGCATCGTCATGTTCATGCTCCATAACCGTGATAGGCCCGATGGCCTGGCTGCCCATACCCTGCTTAATCATCGGGAACAGGATCTGCTCCTCTTTCATCATATGGCTGCCCAGCTCATCGTTAAGCAGGGTCAGGTACTTAGCCAGGCCCCGAGGTACGCTGGCTTTATCAGCATGAACCCGTTCAACCTTGGTGGCTTGCAGGATTAGCTCCGGCAGTTGTTCACGGTGGCGGTCATGATAACGGATGATAATGTGATCGATGATTTCTGCCAGCGGCGCGCTGCGCCAGTCTTTCTCAACTGGCTGCTGTGCCAGGGAGGCGAGTTGCGCTTCAATCGCGTCAACATCCAGCGCTTTACGGGTGGCGGCACGGGCGAGGGTTTGTTTCCCCCCACAGCAGAAATCCAGGTCGTATTGACGGAACAGCGCAGAAGCGCGGGGGATGGTCAGGGCCAGTTCACCCAGCGGTTGGTCACGGTATGCCATTGTGATTGCCTCACTAAAAAACATAAGATGCATTATAAATGCATCTTTAAAAATGGCTATACCTATTTTGTATCACTCCGCCCCCTGAACGGGCTGGATCACCACCCGTGGGCGCGGCCGGGCGCTGACTGCCAGCAGGACGCCACCCACCAGGCAGGCAATCCCGGCCAGGGTTGCCAGCGGCGGCATACTGTGGCGCAGCATAAAGGCATACAGCAAACCCGCCAGGGTCTCAAACACAATCAGTGGCCCTACTATTACCGTCGGCAGACGCTGGCTGGCGATATTCCAACACAGGTTGCCCAGCCAGGAACAAAACAGGGCGATGGCTAACATCAGGGTGATAAACACCGCCGGGCGCGGCCCAAAGGGCAGAGCGAAGTGCTGCTCGCCCCGGGTCATCCACAGGCAGACGGCGATATAACCGATGAGTGAGAGCGGTAGTGTGGCCAGTCCTTGGGCCGTGGCCCACATCATCGGGTTTTTGTCGGGGTTTTCCCGCAGCCAGCGGGCGTTACACAGGGCATACCAGGCCCAGCAGGCCACGGATACAAAAGCCAGCCCAATGCCGGAGAGATAGCGATGCATGTCGACTTCCCCCAGCCCCTGGGCTAGCTCGGCATAGTTCACCAGCACCAGGCCGAGTAAAATCACCAACAGTGCCGGGATCAGCCGCCCCCATGAAAGTTGCCCATCCCGGCGGGAGTAAAGCAAGTTGGCACATACCGGCAGTACCACCGGCAGGGTGCCGATGATCATGGTGGAAACCGGTGCGCCAGTGCGTTGAATGGCACTCGCCAGGCAGATGTAATAGATAAGGTTACCCATGGTGGAGAGCTTGAGGGCCATCCACCAGTCGCGGCGGCTGAGTTGGGCTAATCGGCGGCGGCCAAACCAGGCCAGAGGTAGGGCAATCAGCCCCAGGGCCAGATAGCGCCCGAAGGACTGCATAGCGGCGGGGTAGTCCGGCACAATCACCGGGCCAACAAAGATCAGCCCCCACATCAACCCCGCCAGCAATGCATAACCAATACCCGATACCATCGCGCTCGCCCTCGCCCTTTTAACTCATCCGATGGGGCAAGTGTAACGGCAAATCGCAGATAGTCAGGATCATTTAATGAAAGGGCCGGGTGAATGCCTGGCTTATGGTAGAGAGGATCAGCCCCGCAGGCTTTGTTCTAAGGTGGTTGTCGGTCGGCCCAGCACCTTGCTCAGCTGGTGGCCGTCATCAAACAAGCCACACCTGGATGCGCCGATATCTGAATTAGCCAGCACCTCAGCCAACCCTTCCGGCAGGCCTACCCGGATTAGCAAGGCTGTGAATTCGGCCTCGCCCAGGTTCTGATAGCTCACCGGTTTGCCATTGGTTACAGTGATGGCTGTGGCCAGTTGCGCACGGGTGGCGGCACAGGCAGACTGGATTGAACTTAATTTGCCCGACGTGATGGCTGCCTGCAAGCCGTTAGCGGTCTAAACTTCAATCATTGTGATTGCCGTTGATTTCAGCGCAATTATTGGCGCAACCTGGCCCGGTAAGATATAAATTCATATATCAGATCAATGCATTAACCCTACCAGGCATCATGCAAGAAGCGAGGTGAAGGATGTTAGAACAAATTTGCCAACTGGCCCATGAGGCCGGGGAAGCCATCATGCAGGTCTATCAGGGGGAGAAGCCGCTGAATGTGACCAGTAAGTCTGACGATTCCCCGGTAACCGCCGCCGATATTGCCGCCCATCAGGTGATTGTGCAGGGGTTACAAGCGCTAACGCCGGATATCCCGGTGCTGTCAGAAGAAGATCCGCCGGGCTGGGATGTGCGCCAGCACTGGCAGCGTTATTGGCTGGTGGACCCGCTGGATGGCACCAAAGAATTTATTAAACGTAATGGGGAGTTCACCGTTAACATCGCCCTGATCGAGGGGGGTAAGCCGGTTCTGGGTGTGGTGTATGCCCCGGTGATGAAGGTGATGTATAGCGCCGCCGACGGTAAAGCTTGGAAGGAAGAGTGCGGGGTGCGTAATCAGATCCAGGTGCGTGATGCCCGGCCACCGCTGGTGGTGATCAGCCGCTCCCATTTAGATGCTGAACTGGAAGAGTACCTTTCCCAGTTAGGCGAGCACCAAACTACCACCATTGGCTCCAGCCTTAAGTTCTGCCTGGTGGCAGAAGGCCAGGCCCAATTGTATCCACGCTTTGGGCCGACCAACGTTTGGGATACGGCAGCAGGCCATGCTGTGGCGGTGGCTGCCGGGGCCCACGTCCATGACTGGCAAGGAAAGACGTTGGATTACACCCCTCGTGAAGCTTTCCTTAACCCCGGCTTCCGGGTTTCTATTTATTAAGTAACTTATGCAGCAGGTTCATCACCTGCTGCACTTCCTGCTGGGTGAGTGCGCCATCTTTAGCGAATTGAATCTTGCCCTCTTTATCGAGCACGATGATTGCCGAGCCGCCGTCTTCCAGATCCCACGCCTTCTTAACCACCCCATTGCTATCCACCACAAATTGGGACCAAGGATACTGCTTCTTATTTCCCTCAATGCTATTACGTACAAACATTCCGGTGCCGATGAGGGCATCGTCAGTATTTACAATGGTGGTGGTCTGGTAACGGTCATGAGGGAATTTGGCCGCTTTAATGGCCTCCACTACCCCGGCGTTCATCTCCTTAGAAGAAGAACGCCCGGCAATATGCTGCACCACTCGCACTTTTCCAGGTAACTGCGCGCTGTTCCAGTTTTTGTAGCTAAAATTATCATTAGTCAGCATCAACTCCCCTTTATCGGAAACGCCGACCGGGGAAACCCGCTGATGCATCTTAAGGTTATGCGCTGATGCCATCAGAGGCAGTAGCAGCAGGGAGAGCGCAAGGGCAATGCGCAGTGTCATAACGGACTCCTTAATCAGTAAGTGATCAGACCAGATGGCCCTGTCACCAAAGCATATATCGTAAATTCGGGGTTCACCCGTAATCAGGGTGTCAGATTGCGGGATGACGCACATATCTGGAAGAGAAAGAATAGTTATGCTGGATAATGTGAAGAACCGAAAAGAATCATCTCAAAAACTGTCATAAAAAGGTAAAAAAAGTTATGCATACTGGCATTGTTCGTTAAATTCGCTATATTGTTAGCGCATTAATAATTTGCGTCTTATTCAGTCTGGCTATTGTGGCCGACCAAAGACGTAGGACTAAGTAGGAGTAGAAAAATGAAAATTTTCCAACGATATAACCCCCTTCAGGTGGCCAAGTACGTAAAAATCCTGTTCCGTGGGCGGTTGTATATCAAGGATGTTGGTGCGTTCGAATTTGATAAAGGGAAGATTTTGCTTCCTAAAATAAAGGACAAGCAGCACTTCTCGGTGATGTCCGAAGTCAATCGTCAGGTTATGCGACTGCAAACTGAGATGGCTTAACGCACGGAAGCAGAGTAGGTAGATAAAAAAGCGGCCCCGATTGGGGCCGTTGGTGTTTTTGACGGCAGATTATTCTGCGGCGTCGGTGACATCGTCAGGGGATTTAGGCAGCAGCGGGGCGGTGCGGATCGCATCAATGCGGGTCACCAGCAGCTGATCGATACGGAAGTTATCGATATCCACCACTTCAAACTTGTAGCCAGAGAACTTCACGAAGTCGGTACGTTTGGGGATTTTACGCAGCATAAACATCATAAAGCCGCCGATGGTTTCGTAATTATCGGACTGCGGGAATTCATCGATATCCAGCACGCGCATTACATCATCAATCGGGGTACCGCCTTCAACCAGCCAAGAGTTCTCGTCACGGGCAACGATTTGCTCTTCCATGCCCTGGCCCACCAGGTCACCCATCAGCGTGGTCATCACATCATTCAGCGTGATGATACCCACCACCAACGCGTATTCGTTCATGATGACGGCGAAGTCTTCACCGGCGGTTTTAAAGCTTTCCAGCGCCTCTGAAAGGGTTAAGGTATCCGGCACAATCAGCGCGGTTCGCAATTGCACCCCGCTGGTGAGGGCCAGGCTCTGATTTACCAGCACCCGGTTCAGCAACTCTTTAGAGTCCACGTAGCCGACGATATGGTCGATATCATCGTTACACACCAGGAACTTGGAGTGAGGATGCTCGGCGATTTTATTCTTCAGGCTTTGTTCATCTTCATGGAGATTGAACCACACCACGTTTTCACGGGAGGTCATAGAGGACGGCACTGTCCGTGACTCCAGCTCAAACACGTTTTCAATCAGCTCATGCTCTTGCTTACGTAGCACCCCGGCCAGCGCCCCGGCTTCCACCACCGCGTAGATATCGTCGGAGGTAATGTCATCTTTACGTACCATTGGCAGCTTAAAGATACGGAAGATCGTGTTGGCCGCGCCGTTGAAGAACCACACCAGCGGGCGGAAGACGAACAGGCAGAAGCGCATCGGGTTGATAATTCGTAAAGCTACAGCTTCAGGGGAAACCATACCGATGCGTTTCGGGGTTAAATCGGCAAACAGAATGAACAGGCCGGTCACCAGAGTAAATGAGCAGATAAAGCTCAATTGCTCGGCCATTTCGGAAGAAACAAAACGGTCAAAAATTTGATGGAAAGCCGGAGAGAAGGCTGCATCACCCACGATACCGCCGAGGATAGCCACGGCGTTCAGGCCGATTTGCACCACAGTGAAGAAAGTACCTGGATTTTCCTGCATCTTCAGAACCCGCTGGGCGTTGATGTTTCCGTCATCGGCGAGCAGCTTGAGTTTGATTTTGCGAGAAGCAGCGAGCGAAATCTCAGAGAGAGAGAAAAAGGAACTAATAGCGATCAGAAGAAGTATTACTAAAATACTGTTTAACATAGTTTATCCAGCTTTATAGCCGGACCTCGGAAGGAAAATTGTGTTGTGTTATAGGGGAAAAAAACGCAAGCCCTGGATCCCTGGGCATGCAATTGCTCGGTTAGTATATACCCAAAAGCGGATAAGAGATATCCAGGGCCAATGGATAGCCCTGAATGATGCAGGCAAAAGCAATTACTTAGCGGTTTAACATTGGTTTTTTGTTCAACCTTTAAGCTTGCGGTGGCAGGCACACGCCAATGCCGCCAATGGCGCAGTAGCCCTGTGGATTTTTAAACAAGTATTGTTGATGGTCATCTTCGGCATAGTAGAACGGGGTGGCATCGGTTATTTCGGTGGTAACGGTGCGGTTATCACCGGCCTGGGACATGGCTTGTTGGAAGCTCATCAGGCTGGCGCGGGCTTCTTTATCCTGGGCCTCGGTTAACGGGTAAATTCCTGAGCGATATTGGGTACCATGGTCATTACCCTGGCGCATCCCTTGGGCGGGATCGTGATTTTCCCAAAAGATCTGGAGCAGCTGCTTGTAGCTAATCACTTTCGGGTCGAACACCACCCGCACGGCTTCCGTGTGGCCGGTCTGGCCGGTGCAGACTTCGCGGTAGGTTGGGTTTAGGGTATATCCGGCGGTATAACCTGCGGCGGTGCTGTAAACGCCAGGCTGTTGCCAGAACAGACGTTCCACGCCCCAGAAGCAGCCCATGGCAAACAGCGCCACTTCCATACCATCGGGGATATTGGTCATCGAGTGGTCGTTAACAGCATGCAGAGTGGCCACCGGCATCGGTGTGTTACGGCCAGGTAATGCCTCAGCGGCGGTAATAACATCAGTTTTTTCGAATAATTTCACGGCAGGTTCTCCCGGGGATGCAGAAAAGTCCGAACAACCGTGCTGCGGTTGTCATCGCGCGATTATTTACAGACAATAAAATAAAAATTAGCGGCTAAATTTATAACTAACAAATATTGAGGCTCGCGCTAATTTTTCAACCCAAGGTGTTGGGTTTTTGTAACGCCATGTATGGCTTATGTTTCCTTACCTGGTAAGGAACAGGGATTTTCAGGAGAAAATGTGCCACGAATCCGTATACCAACCTTGGTTGCCCTTTACCTGATGAGCGGGGCGGCCACTGCCGCCAACGTTAGGCTCCAGCTAGAAGGGCTGACCGGGCAGTTAGAGAAAAACGTCAGAGCACAGCTTTCAACTATTCAGGGTGATGAAGTCAGCCCGGACCGGCGCTTCCAGGCGCGGGTGGACGATGCTATCCGCGAAGGCCTAAAGGCGCTGGGCTACTACGAACCTAGCATTCAATTCGAACTGAAGCCGCCCCCGTCTAAAGGTGGGCGACAGGTGCTGGTTGCCCATGTTGCCGCCGGTGAGCCAGTATTAATTGGCGGCACCGATGTGGTGCTGCGCGGCGGCGCCCGGGACGATAGCGATTATATCGCCACCCTCTCCAAACGCCCAAAGATTGGCACCGTTCTCGATCATGCTGATTACGATAACTATAAAAAAAGCCTCACCAGTATTGCCCTGCGTAAGGGCTACTTCGACAGTGAATTCAAAAAAAGCCAGTTGGGCGTTTCCCTGGCCCGCCGTCAGGCATTTTGGGATATAGATTATGATAGCGGCCAACGTTACCGCTTTGGTGATGTTACCTTTGAAGGCTCGCAAATCCGCAATGAATACTTACAGGCGCTAGTGCCTTTCGAAGAGGGCGAGTATTACACATCGGCCCAATTGGGTGAACTGAACCGCCGCCTGTCAGCCACTGGCTGGTTTAACTCGGTGGTGGTGGCCCCGGAGTTTGAAAAATCCCGACAAACTAAAATTCTGCCGCTCCACGGGGTGGTTTCCCCACGTACTGAAAACTCCATTGAAACCGGGGTGGGGTATTCCACGGACGTTGGCCCGAGGGTGACAGCCAACTGGAACAAACCGTGGGTAAACTCCTACGGCCATAGCCTTTCCTCCAGCGTGAGCCTGTCTGCACCGGAGCAGATCCTGGATTTCAGTTACAAAGTGCCGCTATTGAAAAGCCCGCTGGAGCAGTATTACCTGTTGCAGGGCGGGTTTAAGCGTACCGATCTGAATGACACCAAAGCGGATACGTCCACCCTGGCGGCCTCCCGCTACTGGGAGATGTCCAGCGGCTGGCAGCGGGCGATTAACCTGCGTTGGAGCCTTAGCCACTTTACCCAAGCCGATGTCACCAATACCACCATGCTGCTCTACCCGGGGGTGAGCCTGAGCCGCACCCGCTCACGCGGCGGCCTGATGCCTACCTGGGGGGACTCCCAGCGTTACTCGCTGGATGTCTCCAACACTACCTGGGGCTCGGATGTGGACTTCGCGGTTATCCAGGCGCAAAACGTTTGGATCCGTACCCTGTATACCCGCCATCGCTTTGTGGCCCGTGGCAATCTGGGCTGGATTGAAACCAATGATTTT
>CBIFWW010000102.1:0-11980 GCA_966186435.1 uncultured Enterobacteriaceae bacterium | reverse complement strand
CTGCGTGAGCGTACTGGTAAGGCTGCTCGTATCAAAGAGCGTCTTAACTAAGATTCGCTTAGGCGACATCCGTAGAAAAAAGGCCTGGCATCTGCCAGGCCTTTTTTATTTGTTACCCCTAAAGATTGCATGGCAGCTATCTGCTCGGGCGTGAATTTCCCCGGCGCGCTTTGGCAGCCGCTTAAAGCCAGGGCCGGCATGGTGTAACGTGGAAATGTCATGGTTTAACTTTAAGTGGTTAATCGCTTTCTTTTTTCGCTGTACATGCGGCGGTCAGCCACATCGAGAATACTTTCCGCAGTACTACCTTCATCCGGGATGGCATAGCCCACGCTGAGTGTCATCGCCACATCTATTCCACTGCCGATATGGATTGCGGGCAGCATCAGGTCGTGCAGTTTTGCCATGGCGTAGTGGATATCAGCCACCTGTTGGACACCAGTGAGTATCACAGCAAACTCATCGCCACCCAGGCGATAGGCCTTACAGCGCACGCCGACAAACCGCACCAGCCGGCTGGCAATTTCCATTAACACCTGGTCCCCGGCGGAATGGCCCCAGGTATCATTAATCGTTTTAAAGTTGTCACCATCCATAAATAGTAATGCGCTTTGCTGGCGTTGGCTGGCGCTATTCATTAGCTGCTGTAAGGCTTTATTGAAGGAAGCGCGGTTTGGAAGACCAGTGAGTGGGTCGTGTAGGGCGCTTTTTTGCAGGTAGTCATTGCGCTGCTGGAGCTTATGCTGCCACTCCTCCATTTCCCCTAATAGGCTGTTAAAGTCAGAGGAGAACTGCTGGAACTCAGCAATTTTTTCCGGGGATACGCGGCGGGAGAAATCCCGCTTAACCCGTACTTCATGCACCACTTCAGTGATATTTTGCAAAGCGCGAACCAGGTCATAGTGTAAATAGTGAGTTATCCCCATAGAAATAAAGGCCGCGAGGGTCAAACAAGCCGTGAGCACCGCCAGGGAAATCCACACGAAGTGGGTAACAATGCCATCAGTTCCTGTCAGGCGTAGGGTACCAATAGGGGTATTATTGTGGGTAATCTCCACTGTAATCGGGTTTGGGTATAGCCAGCGGCTTACCGTATTGGCCACTATGGTACGGTCAGCATTATTTGCCAGCACCCAGTTGGCGAAAGGTTGGCCACGGTGATCCAGGACTTCAGCCTGAGCAAACAATCCCTGATTGCCCAACGCCGTCAGGGTTTCATTCGCCGCTTGCTTGTCATGGAATACCACAGCAGCTTCAAGACTATGGCTCACCATGGTGCCGGACAGTTTGAGGTTAGTTTGCGCATACTGCTTCAGAGGTATCAATGAGGTTGCAGACAACAGCATCCAGGCGATGATCATCGTGATGGTCACACTGACTATGCTGATGCGGCGAAGGGTACGTTTAAAGGTTTGCCGCACGGTGTTCTTACGGCTATTCATGATAAGCATTCCGCGGCCGGGCTAGTAATAGCACGTTTGGATTTATCCGCACACCGTTGCGGGAAACAGAGTCCAGATTGACTGAGAAACTCATCCGGTTGGGGACGACCTGTAAACGAAAATCACTGCCGCTAATACATTGGGAATTATTTTCCGCGATGGTTAATAGTGGATGAGATTGGTACTGCTGCACAAATTGTTCCTGATGAGCCGGTGATTCGAGGCCTAAATAGACGGTGTCATAACGGACACCCAGCCCTTGGCCGGGATTATCAATAAGCACCGGTATATGTTAAGTGGCCCGGCGCAGAAAGTACCGGAGCATAGCGTGCGGTGGTGAAGATGCACCGCCGGGGTAATTCCTTTTAAGGATCGACTGGGGATATAACTGACGATGCCGCTGCCATCATTGCTCACCGCATTGATATTGTCCTGGCTCAAAGACGCTGATGCCCACCCCATTAATGGCAAAAGCATCAGGAGAACAAAAGCCTTTAGCCAGTTACCTCCTGTAATAACCATGGCATCCCCGAGGCAATATTAAATTATTCAACAATTTTATCATTTAGGCATTTTCCCGTCACCAATTGGTAAGCGACGATATCGTATTCCATGCCCAAGAGATAAAAGAGGATTTAACGCTTGAAGAACCATCGTTAAATTACTATTTGTAAATAATAAATTACACTTAAATGCCCAGTATGGCTGTATTACTTTGCGTGTGTACTAAAAACGTTACGTATTATGGATTGATTTCTTTACTATCTATGATAAGGTGTGGTTCACTTTCACGGGGTACTAATAATCGCAAATGAGCTAAAGGATCACATCATGCAAAAAGACGCGCTGAACAATATTCATATTTCCGATGAACATGTCATGATCACGCCAGAGCAACTGAAGGCCGAATTCCCGCTTACAGAGGCCCAATCTGCGCAAGTGGAGCAATCCCGCAAGACCATCTCCGATATCATCAGTGGGCGCGATCCCCGTTTACTGGTTGTTTGTGGTCCTTGCTCAATCCACGATCCTGAAGCGGCCATTGAATACGCTCGTCGTTTTAAAACATTATCTGAACAGGTGAGCGATAGCCTGTATCTCGTAATGCGCGTCTATTTTGAAAAGCCACGGACTACCGTCGGCTGGAAAGGGCTGATTAACGATCCTCATATGGATGGCTCTTTTGATGTGGAAGCCGGGTTGAAAATTGGCCGTAACCTGTTAGTGGAATTGGTTGCCATGGGGCTGCCGCTGGCAACCGAAGCATTGGATCCCAACAGCCCGCAGTATCTGGGCGATCTATTCAGCTGGTCTGCCATTGGCGCCCGCACCACGGAATCACAAACTCACCGTGAAATGGCTTCTGGTCTTTCCATGCCCGTGGGCTTTAAAAACGGTACCGACGGCAGCCTGGCTACCGCCATCAATGCGATGCGCGCGGCGGCTATGCCTCACCGTTTTGTCGGCATCAACCAGGCAGGCCAGGTTTGTCTACTGCAAACCCGCGGTAACCCAGACGGCCATGTGATCCTGCGCGGCGGCAAAGCCCCGAACTTCAGTCCGACGGATGTGGCACAATGTGAAGCCGAAATGGAGAAAGCAGGTCTGCGTCCTTCTTTGATGATCGACTGTAGCCACGGCAATTCGAATAAAGATTTCCGTCGTCAGCCGGGTGTGGCTGAATCGGCTATCGCACAGATTAAAGATGGTAATCGCTCAATCATTGGTTTAATGATTGAAAGCAATATTCACGAAGGTAATCAGTCTTCCGAGCAGCCCCGTAGTGAGATGAAATATGGGGTGTCGGTAACCGACGCCTGTATCAACTGGGAAACCACCGAGGCCCTGTTGCGTGATATTCACGACGATTTAAGTAGCCATCTGCACACGCGTCAGGATTAAGAGGTTTAGTTATGGTTGCCGAGTTGACCGCGTTACGCGATCAAATTGATGAGGTTGATAAGGCGCTGCTGGCTCTGCTGGCGCGCCGCCTGGAACTGGTTGCTGAAGTCGGTGAAGTTAAAAGCCGCTACGGCTTGCCCATATACGTACCTGAGCGGGAAAGCGCGATGCTGGCTTCCCGCCGCGCCGAAGCGGAATCCTTAGGGGTCCCGCCTGACTTGATTGAAGACGTGCTGCGCCGGGTGATGCGTGAATCCTATTCCAGTGAAAACGACAAAGGTTTTAAGGCCCTGTGTCCTTCACTGCGTCCGGTAGTGATTGTTGGGGGTAATGGCCAGATGGGCCGCCTGTTCCATAAAATGCTCAGTCTAAGCGGCTACCAGGTCAAAGTCCTGGAACAAGAGGACTGGCCGCAGGCTGAGCACATCCTGAGTGATGCCGGGATGGTGATTGTCAGCGTACCTATTCATATTACTGAACAGGTTATCACCCGTCTGCCAGCGCTGCCTGAAGACTGTATTTTGGTGGATCTCGCCTCGGTTAAAAACGGCCCGCTTCAGGCGATGTTGGCTGCTCACCGTGGCCCGGTGCTTGGCTTGCACCCCATGTTTGGCCCGGACAGCGGGAGCCTGGCGAAGCAGGTGGTGGTGTATTGCGATGGCCGCCAGCCGGAGGCCTATCAGTGGCTGCTTGAGCAGATCCAGGTTTGGGGTGCGCGACTGCACCGCATCAGCGCTGTCGAACATGACCAGAACATGGCCTTTATTCAGGCGCTGCGGCACTTTGCTACTTTTGCCTATGGGTTACATCTGGCGGAGGAAAACGTTCAGCTTGAACAATTGCTGGCGCTCTCGTCACCGATTTACCGGCTGGAGCTGGGGATGGTTGGGCGGCTATTTGCTCAGGATCCACAGCTGTATGCGGATATCATTATGTCTTCAGAAAACAATCTGGCGCTGATTAAGCGTTATTACAAACGGTTTGGTGAGGCTATTGGCTTGCTTGAGCAGGGGGACAAGGCCGCGTTTGTCGACAGCTTCCGTAAGATTGAACACTGGTTTGGTGATTACGCTCAGCGCTTCCAGAGTGAGAGCCGGGCATTACTACGCCAGGCAAACGACAACCGCCAATAAGAGCCTTAAATATGACTAAGCCAGCAAAATTGCTGGCTTTTTTCGCGAGTTAATCAGGTTGGCTCGACGGGAACTACGTTCTCGCCAGGGTAGCAGCCCAGCACCTTCATGGATCGGGTGATCTCACCCAGTTCCTTCAGCGCATGCTGCATTGCCTCGGATTGCAGATTCCCCTGTATATCCAGATAAAACATCTCTTCCCATGGATTACCGTTGATTGGCCGGGATTCAAGTTTGGTCATAATCAGCTTGTGATTACGCAGCACCAGCAGGGCCTCCACCAGAGAACCTGCCTGTTGCCCGGTCGCCATCAGCAGGGTAGTTTTTGCCGGCACCTGATCAGAAACCTGAACCGCCTTGCGCGCCAGCACCAAGAAGCGGGTAATGTTCTGGGTCTGGTTCGCCAGATTACGTTCCAGCACCTGTAACCCGTAAAGGCTGCCACCGGCTTCGCTGCCCAGGGCCGCTACTGTTGGAGAGTTGGCCTGTGCCACTTTCTCCATTGCCGCAGAGGTGCTTTCGCAGTACTCAATCTTCCAGTCCGGATAGCGGTTCAGGAACTGGCTGCACTGCTGGAATGGCTGCGGGTGGCTATAAACAGTACGGATAGTGCCCAGGTCGGTAGTGCCAGAAACCAGCACGCAGTGATCAATAGGCACCGTCATTTCACCGACAATACTCAGGCTGGTGTGTTGCAGCAGATCATAGACATCGTTGATGGCCCCGGAACTGGTGTTTTCAATCGGTACTACGGCGTAATCCGCCTGGCCTGTTTCCACCTGGTTAAAGATATCGTGGAACTTGGCGCATCCGCTTTCAATAAATTGCTCGAAATGGCGGGCGGCATACTGGCGTGCAGCCAAATGGGAGTAAGAGCCTTTAGGCCCCAGGAAGGCCACCCGAGCAGAAGCTGGGTTGGTTTTATTCAGGTGCTGTTGCAGCAGGGTCTGCTGGGTCAACACTGAATCTTCAATAATTAGTTGGAACAGCCGGGTAATGTAGTGGGCATCCAAATGATGGGGCTTACCCAAGGTTATCAAGCGCTCAAGCAGATCGCGTTCGCGGTCTATATCCCGCACCGGGCGGTGTGTTTCTAATTTGGATTTACCGACTTCTACGGCCAAGGTGCGGCGTTCAGCCAGCAGCGCCAGCAACTTGGCATCGAGGATGCTGATCTTTTCACGTAGGACCAGTAATGGGTTTTCCAGGCTCATTGGCTACCTTCTTTTATCTAAAAAAAAAGGCCTCCCGTTTGGGAGGCCTGTTTATTCGTCTTCGCATTCTTTCTATATGACGAATTGCCTCCCAATCAGGGGAAGGTAAAAAAGAATGCGAAGAAGAACGGGAGTCGTTGCATGGTCATTTCCATATTAGAGATGGGTATTAAAGTACCTGTACTCTTTTAACACTGTCAACATAAAACAAAAACGCGCCCGTAGGCGCGCTGCATGTCGTATTGGATTAACGAATTATTCTTCCGCAAATGTAGCGTCCTTAACGGACTCCGCTGCACGGCGGGCTTCACCTTTGTGCTGAACTTTATTCAGCTGACGCTCAAGTTTGACAATCAGTTCGTTGATTGCCGCATACATATCTTCATGTTTGGCACTGGCAATAAGCTGGCCATTCGGGGTGTTGATAGTGGCATCGGCCACGAACCCTTGCGGTTCTTTAGACAGAACGATATGAGGATTAATCAGGTGAGTTTGCCACTTTTCCAATTTGGTGAGACGGTCTTCGACATGCTGGCGAATAGCCGGAGTAATTTCCATATGCTTGCTGGTAATGTTCACTGTCATAAATGTTACCTCTTGTCATTGCCGTCTTGGTAATCTCAGCATACCTCCTGGAATGTCAAATTGTGTGATGTTTATCACGATATTTTGTCACTTTTTGTCAACCCGCTCTTTTTGTGAGAAGGGGCCGCCTGGCAGGATATTTCTCTTGAGGTTGGTTTATTAAGAGGCCATAGTTGATAAGTTATCGGTTAAGGTAAGCATTAGCGTGGGGCGATATTACGGATACAAAAACGGCAGCGCAAAGGCTGCCGTTAACATTTATGTAGCAGAAGTGATTAAGTTTTATCGCTATTTGCCGCAATGATTTTAGCCACTTTATCCGCTTGAGCATTCATCTGCATCTGGCGGTAGGCGTTTTCCATCAGTTTCAACCCATTGCGGGTTGCCTGGGTGTCAGGGTAGTTACGCAGCATCCCTTCCACACGGTTGACGACAGCAACCCAGGCTTCACGGTCAGTGTAATACTGCGCGACAGACAGCTCGTACTTCGCCAGGCGGTCTTTCAGGAATACCAGGCGCTTGTTGGCATCCGTCACGTATTCACTGTTCGGATAACCGCGAACCACTTTGGAAAAATCGTTGAAGGCATCTCGGGCATGCTGCGGGTCGCGGTCAGAACGGTCAACCCCGAAGAAGCCCTGCAACGCAGAGTCATCCAACGCCATGTCGGTCAGGCCGCGCATATAAAGGACGTAATCGATATTTGGGTGAGTCGGATTCAGACGCATAAAACGGTCAATGGCGGCTTGGGCCAGCGGCAGATCGGCGTTTTTATAGTAAGCGTAAATCAAATCCAGCTGAACTTGCTGTGAGTAAGGCCCAAACGGATAGCGGTTATCCAGCGCTTCCAGTTGCGTTATCGCAGCTTTCCAGTTACCGTCCTGCAGCTTTTGCTGGGCAGTCGCGTAAATTTCAGAAGGCGGATTATCAGGAACCTCGTCCTTGGAGCCGGAGCAGCCAGCCAAAGCCAGGCTCAACGTGGCTGCGGCCACCAGATATTTCATGCGCGTCATGACGTTTTGACTTTCCTCAGAATGTTTTTACGGGAACATTAAATCCCAGCTCCCGATTAAGACCAGCTACAATAGCACACTATATTAAACGGCAAAGCCGTAAAACCCAACGTTAACTAAGAAGCAGTTATGGCACAACTTGTACAACTTACCGCAACCGTGTCCGAAACACAGCTTGGCCAACGCTTAGATCAAGCTTTGGCCGAATTGTTCCCGGATTATTCTCGTTCACGCATAAAAGATTGGATCCTCGACGGCCGCGTGCAAATTAATGGCAAGCGCTGCGACAAACCTAAAGAAAAGGTGCTGGGCGGTGAATCTGTCTCTATCGATGCTGAAATCGAAGAAGAAATCCGCTTTGAACCTCAGGATATCCCGCTGGACATCGTCTATGAAGATGAAGACATCCTGGTGATCAATAAGCCCCGCGATCTGGTGGTTCACCCAGGCGCAGGCAACCCGGATGGCACTATCCTTAATGCCCTGTTGCATTACTATCCGCCGATTGTCGATGTTCCTCGTGCCGGGATTGTCCACCGTCTGGACAAAGACACCACCGGTTTGATGGTGGTTGCCAAAACCGTTCCAGCCCAAACTCGCTTGGTGGAATCATTGCAACTACGTGAAATTACCCGTGAATATGAGGCCGTAGCGATCGGTCATATCACCGGCGGTGGCTTGGTGGATGAGCCTATCAGCCGTCACCCAACTAAGCGAACCCATATGTCGGTTCACCCGATGGGTAAGCAAGCGGTCACCCATTATCGGATCATGGAGCACTTCCGTAATCACACGCGTCTGCGTCTGCGTCTGGAAACTGGCCGTACCCACCAGATTCGTGTTCACATGGCACATATTACTCACCCGCTGGTTGGCGACCAGCTTTACGGTGGCCGTCCGCGCCCTCCAAAAGGGGCCAGCGAACACTTTATCGATGTACTGCGCAAATTTGACCGCCAGGCGTTGCATGCAACTATGTTGCGTCTTTACCATCCGATTTCTGGTATTCAAATGGAATGGCACGCGCCAATTCCTGATGACATGGTAGAGCTGATCAACGTATTAAAAGAAGACTTCGAAACCCACAAGGATCAAGTGAGCTGGCTGTGACTAAAGTGATTATCCCCCAGTGGCCGCTGCCCGATAATGTGCGTGCCTGTTCAAGTACGCGCATTGGCGGCGTGAGCGAGGCGCCGTGGGATTCAATGAATCTGGGTGCCCATTGTGGTGATAATCCTGAGCACGTCAGCATCAACCGCCAGCAATTTTACCAGGATGGCGGCCTGCCTGGCGCCCCGGTATGGCTGGAGCAAGTCCACGGTATAGATGTATTAACACTCACCGGTGGGCAGTACGCCTCGAAGCGGGCCGATGCCTCTTACACCAATTTGCCTGGCCAGGTGTGTGCCGTGATGACCGCCGACTGCCTGCCCGTGCTGTTTTGTAGTAAGGCCGGCACTGAAGTGGGGGCTGCCCACGCGGGCTGGCGCGGGCTGTGTGCCGGGGTGCTGGAGCAAACCGTCTCCCACTTTAACGATTCGCCGGAAAATATCATGGCCTGGCTCGGGCCGGCCATCGGTCCCGACGCCTTTGAGGTTGGCCCGGAAGTGCGCGAAGCCTTTATGGAAAAGGATCCCCAGGCTGCCCGGGCATTCTGCTCCGCTGGCGATAAATTTTATGCGGATTTATACCAAATCGCTCGCCAGCGCCTGGCGGCTTTAGGCATCACCCAAGTATACGGCGGTAACCGTTGCACTTTCACCGAAAAGAGCGATTTTTTCTCTTGGCGTCGCGACAGAACTACTGGCCGAATGGCAAGTTTCATTTGGCTGATATAACCTTCTGAATCAAGATGATCCAGTACGGATAAATTCCCTGTCCATAATTTTGGTCATTAACCTTGAATATTTGAGGGATGACCTCATTTAATCTCCAGTAGCAATTTTGACCATTTATGGGAGGAGTTATGCGTCTGGATCGTCTTACTAATAAATTCCAGCTTGCACTCGCCGATGCCCAATCTCTCGCTCTCGGGCACGACAACCAATTTATCGAACCTCTTCACTTGATGAGCGCTTTGCTCAAGCAGGAAGGGGGATCCATTGCACCTTTACTGACTACCGCTGGCGTTAACGTCGGCCAGCTACGCACGGCCATCGAGCAGGCACTAAGCCGTTTGCCGCAGGTAGAAGGCACCGGTGGGGATGTTCAGCCTTCCCAGGATTTGGTGCGCACCCTTAACCTTTGCGACAAGTTTGCCCAAAAGCAGGGTGACAATTTCATTTCCTCAGAACTGTTTGTGCTGGCAGCTCTGGAATCTCGGGGCACCTTGGCCGATCTGTTAAAAGCCGCTGGGGCAACCACGGCTTCTGTTAACAAGGCGATTGAACAAATTCGTGGAGGCGAAAGCGTGAACGACCAAAATGCCGAAGACCAACGTCAGGCATTGAAAAAATACACCGTCGACCTTACCGAGCGCGCCGAGCAAGGCAAACTTGACCCGGTTATTGGCCGTGATGAAGAGATCCGCCGTACCATTCAGGTATTGCAACGTCGTACTAAAAACAACCCGGTGCTTATCGGGGAGCCTGGCGTAGGTAAAACCGCCATCGTCGAAGGCCTGGCGCAACGCATCATTAATGGTGAGGTACCCGAGGGGCTGAAAGGCCGCCGGGTGCTGGCACTGGATATGGGCGCACTGGTGGCCGGGGCGAAATACCGGGGGGAATTCGAAGAGCGTCTTAAAGGGGTACTGAACGATCTCTCTAAACAGGAAGGTAATGTCATCCTGTTTATCGATGAGCTGCACACCATGGTGGGGGCCGGTAAAGCCGATGGTGCAATGGACGCCGGGAATATGCTGAAACCTGCCCTGGCCCGAGGTGAGCTACATTGCGTGGGTGCAACCACCCTCGATGAGTATCGTCAGTACATCGAAAAAGACGCCGCGTTGGAACGCCGTTTCCAGAAGGTGTTTGTGGCTGAGCCATCGGTTGAAGACACCATCGCGATTTTACGTGGTCTGAAAGAGCGTTATGAGCTGCACCACCACGTACAGATTACTGACCCGGCGATTGTGGCGGCAGCAACCTTGTCCCATCGCTACATTGCGGACCGTCAGTTGCCGGATAAAGCCATCGACCTAATTGATGAAGCAGCTTCTAGCATTCGTATGCAGATTGACTCCAAGCCAGAAGAGCTGGATCGCCTGGAGCGGCGCATCATTCAACTTAAGCTGGAGCAACAGGCCCTGCGTAAGGAGTCCGATGAGGCCAGCCAGAAGCGTCTGACCATGCTGGAAGACGAGCTGTCTGACAAAGAGCGCCAGTACGCTGAGTTGGAAGATGAATGGAAAGCCGAGAAAGCGTCACTTTCCGGCACCCAGACTATTAAGGCTGAGCTGGAGCAAGCGAAAACCGCTATCGAGCAGGCCCGTCGTGCCGGTGACCTCGCCCGCATGTCTGAACTTCAGTACGGGAAAATCCCCGACCTGGAGAAACAGCTGGCAGCGGCTACCCAGGCGGAAGGTAAAACCATGCGCCTACTGCGTAACCGGGTTACCGATGCGGAAATTGCCGAAGTGCTGGCTCGCTGGACCGGTATCCCGGTATCCCGAATGATGGAAGGGGAACGCGAAAAACTGCTGCGGATGGAGCAAGAGCTGCACACCCGGGTGATTGGCCAGGATGAAGCGGTGGAAGCAGTATCAAACGCCATTCGTCGTAGCCGGGCTGGATTATCGGATCCTAACCGCCCAATTGGTTCCTTCCTGTTCCTGGGGCCAACCGGGGTCGGTAAGACTGAACTGTGTAAAGCGCTGGCAAACTTTATGTTTGATAGCGACGATGCCATGGTGCGTATCGATATGTCCGAGTTTATGGAGAAACACTCGGTGTCTCGCTTAGTGGGTGCGCCTCCGGGATATGTCGGTTATGAAGAAGGTGGCTATCTGACAGAAGCCGTCCGTCGTCGTCCTTATTCAGTGATCCTGCTGGATGAAGTTGAGAAGGCCCACCCGGATGTCTTCAACATTCTGTTGCAGGTACTTGACGATGGCCGCCTGACCGACGGGCAGGGGAGAACCGTTGATTTCCGCAATACCGTGGTCATCATGACTTCTAACCTGGGGTCGGATTTGATTCAGGAACGCTTCGGCGAACTGGATTACAGCCATATGAAAGATATGGTGTTGGCGGTTGTGAGCCAAAACTTCCGTCCTGAGTTCATTAACCGTATAGATGAGGTCGTGGTATTCCACCCGCTGGGCGAACGCCACATTGCTTCTATTGCTAATATCCAGCTGCATCGTCTATATCAGCGTCTGGTAGAACGTGGTTATGAAGTCAACATGTCGGAAGAGGCGCTGCAATTGCTGAGTGCCAATGGCTACGATCCGGTATACGGTGCACGCCCATTGAAACGTGCCATTCAGCAACAGATAGAGAACCCACTGGCGCAACAACTCCTCTCCGAGGAGCTGGTTCCAGGGAAAACTATCCAGCTGGTGGTAAAGGATGGCCGCATCGTTGCTCATCAATAAGTGATTTAGCTCGCAAAAAGGCCTCGAAAGAGGTCTTTTTTGTCTATTTAGTGAGCTGATATGACCATTCTGCCTGGAAAGTAAGCACTTAAAAACTTTTTTAATATTTCTACTTGTCAGCCGTCGAGAACTCCCTATAATGCGCATCCAT
>CBIFWW010000101.1:0-12070 GCA_966186435.1 uncultured Enterobacteriaceae bacterium | reverse complement strand
GTTTATTGGTCTATAGCCAGAACAGCAGGAAGCTCTGAGTTTTGGCTTAATCATTCGACTGCTGAAAAAATCACAGCATTTTTCAATGGTGAGAATAATGTAAATTGCGAAACAATGTTTGATACTTACTTTTATGTTTCTTTAATTATCGAACTATTACTTGCGATGATAGTTTATAAAATTACAATTTGGACGTTCAACAAACTAAGGAGTCAGTAAATGCCAATCCCTCCCTACCTATGGCTTAAAGATGACGGTGGCGCTGATATCAAAGGGTCGGTAGATGTAAAAGATCGTGAAAACAGCATCGAACTTATTGGTTTTAGCCATGGGCTTAATATTCCGGTTGATAGTGCCAATGGCAAAATAACAGGGACGCGCTCTCACTCCCCCGTCATGTTTGAAAAGGAGTTTGATAGCTCCAGCCCTTACCTTTATAAGGCTGTAGCTACCGGGCAAACCCTCAAAAGTGCGGAAATCCGCTTCTACCATATTAATGATGCCGGGCAAGAGGTCTGTTATTTTATGATCACTATGGAAGGCGTGAAAGTGACTGGTGTTAATCCTGGCGTACCCAATACAAAATTATCGGGCAACTCGCAATTAAACCATATGGAATCCGTTTCGATGATGTACGACAAAATTACATGGAAGTATGTTGATGGGAATATTCAATATAGCGATGCGTGGTCAGAACGTTCTTCGGCATAAACCCTAATCCGCAATGCCATCAATACATCCCCATCCAGAGTGAATACCGACGTAAAAAAGGCCGGAATATCCGGCCTTTGATTGATAAGCGTGGTTTAGGCGGTTTTCACAGCCAGCTCTTGCTCAGGGCGCTTAAGGATGGCGTAACCCACCCCAGCCACCAGTGTACCGGCGATGATAGCCAGCAGGTAATCCAGTACCGGGGTAATCGCCCCTGGGATCAGCAGAACAAATAGACCGCCGTGCGGTGCCATCAGCTTGGCGCCAATCGCCATGGAAATAGCCCCGGTCAACGCCCCACCGACGATACAGCACGGTAGTACCCGCAGCGGATCGCGGGCGGCGAACGGAATTGCCCCTTCGGTAATAAAGCACAGGCCAAGCACCAGCGCCGCTTTGCCCCCTTCCTGCTGCGCCTTGTCGAACTTGCGGCGTGCAATCAAGGTTGCCAGGCCCAGAGCCAGCGGTGGCACCATACCGGCAGCCATGATGGCAGCCATTGGCGCATAGGTTTGGGTACTCAATAGCCCGACCCCAAAGGCATAAGCCGCTTTGTTTACCGGGCCGCCCATGTCGGTACACATCATGCCACCGAGGATAGCCCCCAGCAGGATGGCGTTAGCGGTACCCATGGTTTGCAGCCAGTGGGTCAAGCCTGCCAAGATCTTAGCCACCGGGGTGCCGATCAGGTAGATCATCCCCAGGCCCACCACCAGGCTGGAAATCAGCGGGATGATAAGGATCGGTTTCAGGGCTTCCATACTTGGCGGCAGCTTCAGTTTGCCGCTGATGGCTTTGGCAACGTAACCTGCCAGGAAGCCCGCAATGATCCCGCCAATAAAGCCAGAGCCGGTACTCACTGCCAGCATCCCGCCAATCAGACCAGGGGTTAAACCCGGGCGGTCAGCAATTGAGAAAGCGATATAACCGGCCAACACCGGCACCATCAGGGCAAAGGCCGAGCCGCCACCGATTTTCATCAGGGCCGCAGCCAGGGTGTCAGGCTGTTCAAAGGCTTTAATACCGAAGGCAAAGGAGAGTGCGATACACAGGCCACCGGCTACCACCATCGGCAGCATGTAAGAAACCCCGGTCAGCAGGTGACGATAAGCACCCCCGCCCTCTTTCTTCCCTTCCGTTGACGCGGTTTTGCTCTGGGTAGACGGCTGATAAGGTGCCGCCTGCTCCACCGCTTTATCCAGCTCCTGAGCGGTCTTCTTCAACGCCAGGCCGGTTGAAGTGCGGTACATCGGTTTACCGGCAAACTTCGCCAGATCCACTTCGATATCTGCGGCTACTACCACTAGATCTGCTTCAGCAATCTCTTCTGGTGTGATGGCATTGCCCGCACCTACGGAACCCCGGGTTTCCACCTTCACCCACCAGCCGCGTTTTTTGGCTTCGGTTTCAATGGCTTCTGCCGCCATAAAGGTGTGAGCTACCCCAGTTGGGCAGGCCGTTACCGCCACAATGCGTTTCGGGCCTGTACCCGCTGGCAGGTTCACTACCGGGGCAACATAAGGCTGGGCCTGTTGCGCGGCATCGGCCAGAACCTGGGCCGGATGCTGAACCGCGGTGTCGATATCAGCCAGATAAACCTTTTTGCCCTCCAGGGCGGCATCTGCGGGGATGCTGTTTCCTACGACCAGCGCCAATTCAGCCAGCGCCGGGTTTTCTACCAGCTCAATCTTTTGTTCGCGAGCCGCTGTGGTTAACAACGACTTTGCGAGGTATGCCCGGGCCTGCCCCAGGCCCTGTTCTACGATCAGCAGCGTTTTCATGCATCCTCTCCTGCTGTTAATTGAAGGGTTTGAGGTCAACTCGCGCCATCATGGCAGCCAGTTGCGTTCTGTCGCTGACGCCAACGTTACTTTGGCTGACGGCTAAGGCGGCAACGGCGGTGGCGAGCCGTAAAGTATGTTCACTGGATTCACGCATCAGCAGGCCATAAATCAACCCCCCAACCATCGAATCCCCTGCACCAACGGTACTGACCACTTCGCAGGCAGGTGGTTTTGCGATCCATTCACCGGATGCATTAACCCACAACGCGCCCTCTGCCCCGAGGGAAATCACTACATGAGCAATACCTTGCTCGCGCAGTAAGTGGGCAGCATCAATCACATCTTTCATTTCTGGCAGCTTACGCCCTGCCCAGATCTCTAACTCACGGCGGTTAGGTTTAACCAACCATGGGGAAGCCTTCAGACCAGCTTCCAACGCTTCGCGGCTACTATCGAAGATAATGCACGGGCATTGGCTGCGTAATTTAGTCATCCACTCAGTGAACGCTTCCGGCGCAACACCCGCTGGCAAGCTACCGCTAACGCAAACCATGTCGAACTGACCAAGCCAGGTCAGGGAGTCTGCGACAAAGCGCTCCCAGTCTGCCGGCGTCACTTCAAAACCAGAGAAGTTCAGATCAGTCACTGCACCGTCGTGTTCGGTCATCTTGACATTGATACGGGTACGGCCCTGAACTACCTGGAACCGGTTGGCAATACCCAGCTCGCTAAACAGCTGCTGGAAGCCGTCCTGGTTGTCTTTGCCCAAGAACCCGCCCACGGTGACATCAATCCCCAAGTCTTTGAGGACTTTGGCGACGTTGATACCTTTACCCGCAGCATGCAGGCCGGTAGTGCGCACACGGTTAACTTCGCCGCGCTCGATTTCTGCACAGTAACCCACCAAATCATAGGCCGGGTTGAGAGTAATGGTCGCTACACGTCTGCTCATGCTGCCCCCTCGCCCAAACCGGCGCTGATGGCTGCACCAATCGCGTTCAGCGCTTGTTCAGCATCATCACCCTGGGCGGTGAAACGCAGGCGGTGGCCCTGCTTAACCCCAAGTGCCACCACCTTCATCAGGCTGCGGCCATTAGCCGGTTTGCCCGTTCCATCCAAATTGATCACGGTAATATCACTTTTAAACTGTTTGATGGTGTTCACTAACACGGTACCTGGACGCGCGTGCAGGCCATGCTCATTACGCACCACGAACTCGGCACTCTGCCCTTGTTCACTTGCCACGGCGGTTTCGCTGGTCAACTGCGCGATCAGTGCCACGGCATCGGCCTGTGCCAGTTGCCCTGCCTGCTGTTTGGCCAACAAATCAGACAAGCGGTTAAGAATTTGCAGCGGTTGGTCGTCAGCCACGGCAACGGTAATCAGTAAGGATACCGGTTGTTGTTTGGTGCTAAAGACGGTTGCGGGACGGCTGATAGCAATGGCGCTGCGCAGGTTGCCTTCCGGGCTGTCGTTCAACCAGATGCCCTGGCCCAGGTACAGCGGTCTGTTAGCAACAGTGTTCGCCACAAATTGGGTGTTTACCGCGCCGGCTTCTTTTAAGCGCCCGGCGTTGATCGCCTGGAGGGTAACTATATCGCTGGCCGCAACATTCAGGGACAAGGTGCTGTTATCAAAAATCAGCCCTTGCTGGCTTTTTTCACCCATTAACAGGGCGCGCAGGGCTTCAGCACTATCAGCTGATTTCAGCTGCTCAGCTACGCTGTCATCACTTAACACGTGGGTCAGCTGGCGCAACAGGCCAAGGTGCTCGTCAGAGCTGGCAGCAATACCAATGGCGACATAGGCGGTCTGCCCTTCACCCCAGACAATACCCTGGGGGAACTGAAAGACCTGAACGCCAGTGTTTAATACCTGATCGCGGGTATCAGTGGTGCCATGGGGAATAGCAATGCCGTTGCCCAAATAGGTGGAAGTTTGCTGCTCGCGGGCCAGCATGCCATCCACATAACCAGGGGCAACATTACCGGCTGCCACTAATGCCGCAGCCACCTGGCGGATTGCTTCTTCCTTTCCCGCCGCGCTGGCGGCGGGATGAATATTCTCTACGGATAACTGGAACATACCTCTCCTCCCCTGCTGAATTGAATCGTTTCAGCTTGTGTGAGAAAAAAAACGTTATCCCACTCCCTGAAACCCATTAAACAACGCTGAAACGTTTCAATGATTTTGGATGCAAGCTAAATAACTAGCAAGTGACCCTGCAGGTTATTGTATAAAAATTAGAACTTACGCACACTTTATCATCAGACGCTGCGCTTTTACTGATGTAAAAAAGGACTTAAGCGTGTGCTTCAGCTGAATTTCAGCAAATCCTGATAAGAATTGTGGAATAGCGTTTCGGTATTCGTGCTGGTTATTGACCCAATCGATGTTTTTTTCCCCATTGCTGGGTAAAATCCCGGCCACTATCGCTACTTCATTGGTTCCCATGCAAACTGAATCTGCCGTCAGTGGCCCGAAAAAACTCGACCTGACTTCGTCTTCTTTCCTTATTGTGGCTTTCCTGACCGGGATTGCCGGGGCGCTGCAAACCCCCACCCTGAGCCTGTTTCTAACGGACGTGATTCATGTACGCCCTGCCATGGTGGGGTTCTTTTTTACCGGTAGCGCCATCATCGGCATATTGGTAAGCCAGTTCCTTGCCAGCCGCTCCGATAAAAAAGGCGATCGCAAGGCACTGATTATTTTGTGCTGCGCCCTGGGTGTGCTGGGCTGCCTACTGTTTGCCTGGAATCGTAACTACTATGTGTTGTTGTTAGTCGGGGTGTTGCTCACCAGCTTTGGTTCCACGTCTAACCCGCAGATGTTTGCCCTCGCCCGGGAGCATGCCGACAGCACCGGCCGCGAGGCGGTCATGTTTAGCTCAATCTTGCGGGCGCAGGTTTCCCTTGCCTGGGTTATCGGGCCACCACTGGCTTATGCGTTGGCGATGGGCCTCGGCTTTACAGCGATGTATATCTGCGCCGCCGTCGCCTTTGTGCTGTGCGGGATTATGGTGCACTTCTTCTTACCGTCAATGCCGAAGCAAGCTGCGGTACCGGGAGCCACGCCATTACAGGCACCTGCTACTAATCGTCGGGATGCCCTGCTGCTGTTTGTGGCCTGTACGTTGATGTGGGGCTGCAATAGCCTGTACATCATTAATATGCCGCTGTATGTGATCAATGAATTGCACCTGCCGGAGAAATTAGCGGGCGTGATGATGGGTACCGCTGCTGGCCTTGAAATCCCTACCATGCTGATTGCTGGTTATTACGCCCGCCGTTTTGGTAAACGGTTCCTAATGCGGGTGTCGATTGTGGCCGGGCTGCTGTTCTATACCGGGATGCTGACAGTGCATAACCCTTATATGCTGCTGGTGATGCAGCTGGTGAATGCTATCTATATTGGGATTCTGGCAGGGATTGGGATGCTGTACTTCCAGGATTTGATGCCGGGCCAGGCGGGGGCAGCCACCACGCTTTATTCCAACACCACTCGCGTGGGCTGGATTATCGCCGGTTCGCTGGCTGGGGTGGTGGCAGAAGTATGGAACTACCATTCGGTGTTCTGGATAGCCATCGCCATGATTATTGTCACTATGTATTGCCTGTGGCGTATCCAGGATATTTAAGGAGCGGTCAGGGCTTCCAGATGGATTAAATAATCCATCGCCTGCTGGCGGTGGCTGCCACACATCTCGCGGGAGGGCTTTAACCCCGCGCATACCTTGGGCCGTAGCGGGGAGCCAAAAATCTGGCAGCGCATGTTGGCATCAAGCTGAATACAGGGTGTGTTAGCCGGTTTGCCATCAGGCATCCCCGGTATCGGGCTGGAAATAGAGGGTGCGGTGCAACAAGCGCCACAATCAGGACGGCAGTCCATCAGTGATTCTCCGGTGGGCTGACAATTAGCGGACTCTAACATTTCGCGCAGCCTATCGCCATGTGGAATTGATTTACTACTAATTCCACTTGCCTGATCCGCTACACGCGGGTAGTTTGGCGCGATAATTTGACACCTATTCAGACACAGGATTTACTCATGGCAAGAGCTAACGAAATCAAACGTGGTATGGCTATCAACTACAACGGCAAACTGCTGTTGGTTAAGGATATCGACATCCAGGCACCAAGCGCCCGTGGCGCCGCCACCCTTTATAAAATGCGTTTCTCTGATGTCCGCACCGGGCAAAAAGTTGAAGAGCGTTTTAAAGGTGACGATATGGTCGACACCATCACCCTGAGCCGCCGCCAGGTCGATTTCTCTTATATCGATGGCAACGAGTATGTGTTTATGGATAAAGAAGATTACACCCCGTATATCTTCACCAAAGACCAAATTGAAGAAGAGCTGCAATTCATTCCCGAAGGCGGGATGCCAGATATGCAGGTGCTGACCTGGGATGGCCAACTGCTGGCATTAGAATTGCCGCAGACGGTGGATCTGGAAATTGTCGAAACGGCACCGGGCATTAAAGGTGCATCCGCCAGCTCCCGTACCAAACCCGCCACCCTGAATACTGGCCTGGTTATCCAGGTTCCGGAATACATCACCGCCGGTGAACGTGTGCGTATTCACATCGCTGAACGCCGCTTTATGGGCCGCGCTGATTGAGTCCCCTCACTCCCCCGTTCGTGGGGGAGTGCTCTTTCCTGCTTCACCCAATATTTCACCCGGCAAAAATTCAACATAAGCCCCATTCTTAAGTCTTCCCCCCTGACACACGACAGGTGATATCGCTATAATTTGTCATACCACTTTAAACATGGATGACATGTTGTATGACTGCCTCTTTGACCTCGGCGCAACTTAATCTACGAATAATATCCCACGTTATCTTTACTTGTATCTGTTACCTCTCTATCGGCCTGCCGCTGGCAGTGTTACCGAGCTTTGTCCACTATGATCTGGGCTATAGCGCTTTATTAGCCGGCGCAGTAATCAGTATTCAATACATTGCCACATTAATATCACGCCCCCACGCCGGCAGGCTGACCGATGTCTGTGGCCCTAAAAAAGTGGTGGCATTGGGTATCATCTGCTGCGCTATCAGCGGGATATTGACGCTGTTCGCTGCCTGGCTGCTGACCTGGCCGGTACTGGCTATCAGCCTGCTGACCATCGGGCGAGTCGTCCTCGGGGTGGGCGAAAGCTTTACCGCCACCGGCTCTATCTTGTGGGGGATTAAAGTTGTCGGCTCTACCCAGACCGGGCGGGTGATCTCCTGGAACGGGGTAGCAACCTATATGGCGATGGCGATTGGTGCACCGCTGGGGGTATGGTTGAATCAGCTGTTTGGTATTGCCGGTTTTGCCTGGGTGATTATTGCTATTTCTGCACTGGGTTTGTGGTATGCCTTAACCCGCGAAGCCGTAGCTGTCGCCACCGGGCCACGGGCGCCGTTCTACCAAGTGGTGAACCAAATCTGGCGATACGGCACCGGGCTGGCGTTGGGCACCATTGGTTTTGGGGTGATCGCCACCTTTATTACCCTCTACTTTAGCGAACGCGGCTGGCAAGGTGCGGCCTTTACTCTGTCCCTATTTAGCATTGGGTTTATTGGGGTGCGTCTGGTGTTAAGCAATGCTATCGCCCGCCACGGCGGTACATCGGTGGCGCTGGTGTGCCTGCTGATTGAGGCTACCGGGTTGCTGGTGATTTGGATCGCCCCCTGGGCCTGGCTGGCGGCGGCCGGTGCATTGCTGGCGGGCTGTGGCTTCTCTCTGGTGTTCCCGGCCCTGGGTGTGGAGGCTGTGAAACAGGTGGATGAGCAGAACCAGGGGACAGCGATTGGCACCTTCTCGGCGTTTCTCGATCTCGGCCTAGGCGTGGCAGGCCCGTTGGCAGGCTGGCTGATGGGGGCGTTGTCCGTTGGCAGTGTCTACCTGTGCGCGGCGATTAGTGTGCTGATGGCCTTCGTACTGGTGCTGCGCTTTTATCAGGCCCAGCAACGGCAGCAAAAAGTACTGGCCCCCTAAGTCATCCCGTTAGGCATCGATTGAAAGCCACCTGCTCAGCCGGTGGCTTGGTCATTCTCAGGGGGTATTACTAAGCGTTACTTCAGCAATTCAGGGAACTGGATTTGCTTGAGTGCCAGTTCTACACCGCGTACTTCAGCTAAACCGCGCAGGCGGCCAATGGCGGAGTAACCCGGGTTAGTTTTCTTCTTCAGATCGTCCAGCATCTGGTGGCCGTGATCCGGGCGCATCGGGATAGCGCGCAGGTCACCCGCCTTCATGCGGCGTGATTCTTCGGTCAGGATAGCCTTCACCACCGCAACCATGTTGACATCACCATTGAGGTGGTCGCCTTCATGGAAGGTTTTCGGGTTATCTTCGCGGCAGGTAGCCCGCAGATGGGTGAAGTGTATGCGATCCCCGAAGGTTTCAATCATTTTCACCAGATCGTTATCGGCACGCACGCCGTAAGAGCCGGTGCACATAGTGAAACCATTGTAGATGCTGTCCACGGTTTCTTTTAGCCACTGCATATCTTCAATGGTAGAAACGATACGCGGCAGGCCAAGGATTGGGCGCGGTGGATCGTCCGGATGTACTGCCAGGCGCACACCGGCTTCTTCTGCCACCGGTACAATGGCGCGCAGGAAGTGAGCCATATTGTTACGCAGGGCTTCTTTACTGATGTTGGCGTATTCATTCAGGCGCAGGTGGAACTGCTCCAGGGTGTAGCCCTCTTCCGCACCCGGCAGACCAGCAATGATGTTGCGGGTCAGCTTGTTGATGTCGGCTTCGCTCATGGCATCAAAGTAAGCTTTGGCTTGAGCCTGCTCGTCAGCGGTATAGTCCGCTTCAGCGCCCTGGCGCTTCAGGATGTGCATCTCAAAGGCAGCAAACGCGATCTGATCAAAACGCAGCGCGCGAGAGCCATCCGGCAGTTCATATTCTAAATCGGTACGAGTCCAGTCCAAAATTGGCATAAAGTTGTAGCAGACGGTATCAATGCCACAGGCACCCAGATTACGAATGCTTTGCTGGTAATTAGCAATATGCTGCTCAACGTCACCGGTGCGGGTTTTGATCTCTTCGTGTACCGGGATGCTTTCAACCACAGACCAGGTCAGGCCTTTTTCTGCCAGCAGCGCCTGGCGCGCTTTGATTTCTTCAATCGGCCAAACGACGCCATTAGGAATGTGGTGTAATGCGGTTACCACGCCAGTGGCCCCTGCCTGACGTACATCATCAAGAGATACCGGGTCATTCGGGCCGTACCAACGCCAGGTTTGTTCCATCGCCAATTCCTCGCTGAGTTGTTATACCAATTTTGCTTCTATGGCGACTACCATACAGGCATGGCATTTTTCGTCAACGCTGCGGGCCTTATAGGTTGATCGATCTCACACTCCCTTGTTAAAAAAGGCACACCAATTCTTATTGTTGTCATATAACTTTACATTAATCGTGTTAATCAATCGTTAGCAGGATACACAATGTTAACTATCGCAAATGCCCCACTTGCTTCTCCTATTAAGCAACCGGGCTATGACCGCCGCAATCTGGCCTCGCGGATTGTTCACTTAGGTTTTGGTGCATTCTACCGCGCCCACCAGGCATTAATGACTGACCAGGTTCTGAACCTGCGCACCCATGGCACACTCGGCGCTGTAGTAAATCTCAATAAATATGATTTTATTTAGAAAGAGCTGCCGGCAACCTCTCTTTTTGGTTATTCTTCTTCAGGATAAACGACTGCCTGGCCCCGGTTGGGGCCTGATAAACGTTTCCTGGAGAAGTTGTGACCAAAACGAATTTGATTACCGGCTTTCTGGGTAGCGGTAAAACCACCACTATCCTGCATTTATTAGCAGCCAAACCCGAACATGAAAAATGGGCGGTGTTGGTTAATGAATTCGGTGAGATTGGCATTGATGGTGCGCTGCTGGCTAACCACGGCGCAGTATTAAAAGAGATCCCCGGTGGCTGTATGTGCTGCGTTAACGGGCTGCCGATGCAGGTAGGGTTGAATACCCTGTTGAGCCAGGTCAAGCCAGACCGTTTATTGATCGAGCCTACCGGGCTGGGCCACCCCAAACAGATTTTATCGATGCTCACTGCCAGCGTTTACGAGCCGTGGATTGATTTGCACGCCTCCCTGTGCCTGCTGGATCCCCGTGAGTTAACCAATGCCCGCACCGTTGAAGATGAAAACTTCCGCGACCAGCTGGCAGCGGCAGACATCATCGTCGCCAATAAAAGCGACAAAGCCGATAGCACCAGCGAAGCCGCACTGCTAGCCTGGCAGAGTGAGCATCTCGGCGAGCGCCTGCTTGTGGCCACTCAGCAGGGGCAGATTGATCCGGCGCTGCTGGATTTACCGCGCCAGAATGTGCGAGAGCTACCGGGCGGTGCCAACCATAGCCATCAGCATGGAACCCAACGCGGGCTGGGCGCACTAAGCCTGCCGGAGCATCAGCGCTGGCGCCGCAGCCTGAATAGCGGCCAGGGCTACTATGCCTGCGGTTGGATCTTCGACAGCGAAACCATTTTCGACACCATCGGGTTACTGGAGTGGGCGCGGCTCAACCCAGCCACACGCGTTAAGGGTGTCCTGCGTATTCAGGAAGGCCTGGTCAGGATAAATAAACAAGGAGAGGACTTCCATATTGAGACGCAGAACTACGCCCCACCGGATAGCCGGATAGAAATCATTAATGGGTCCGACATGGACTGGAACCCGCTTCAATCCGCTTTGTTGAAGCTTCGTTTAACTTCAGCGGGATAACGTTTCGCCCCTGCATTTTCAATAAACACTGTTATGAAGACATCGCGCATCCCATTAATACTCTTGTTAAATGCTCTTGGCATTGCCCTGTTTTGCTCCTGGTACCTTCCGGCGAATCACGGCTATTGGTTCCAGATTGACTCCGGACTGTTTCATCTGTTCAACGCAGAACTGGTTAAAAGCCACACCTTCCTGTGGATCGTGGCGGTTACCAATAACCGCGCTTTCGACGCCTGCTCTTTGATTTGTATGGGCCTGCTGATGGTTTATTGGTGGCTGAAAGGCACCCCGGTTGCGCGCCGCCGCATTGTTATTATCGGCGTGGTGATGCTAATTTGGGCGGTGATTCTGAGCCAGGTTGGCAAGAATTTGCCGGTGGTTCGCCCCAGCCCCACGCTGACATTTAGCGATATTCATCGGGTCAGCGAATTGCTGGATTTCCCCACCAAAGATGCCTCCGGAGATAGTTTCCCTGGCGATCATGGGATGATGCTGCTCATTTTCTGTGGCTTTATGCTGCGCTATTTTGGCAGCCGCACATTCCTCTGTGCTTTGGTGATATTTGTGGTGTTCTCTTTGCCACGAATCATGATCGGCGCCCACTGGTTTACTGATGTATTTGTCGGCTCCTTGTCCGTGGTATTGGTAGGGTTACCTTGGGCGTTGCTCACTCCGCTAAGCGACAAAATGATTAATATATTCCACCGTACATTACCGGGTAACCATAAACCCATTGCTTGAAAATAATACAGCTGCGCAACAATAACGATAAGGGCACGTCAAGGTGCCCTTGTTTATTGTGCGGTAATATCCTGAATTAAATAATAAGC